>JBJXFS010000237.1:0-47474 GCA_046155625.1 Verrucomicrobiales bacterium
ACTCGAGCATTCCACTCAGACCGGTCGCTCGCAATGTCAAAACGTGTTCGTTTCCATGGCGGCCCCAGCCCGCCACTCCCAGTGAAACACTACCTTACAACCGTGCAAAAATCCGTCGTGCTCAGCGCCTAGCGTTCGACGATTCCGCTTCCCATTTTGACGCACTTCTGCCTCCCTGGTTCCGCCCATGACCGCAACCCCCAATCGCCGCTCGGCCGGATGCTTCCGGCTCCTGAAACGGCTCGCCTTCGCCCTCCTCCTGCTGGCGGCAGGGGCCGCCGTAATCGTGCGGATCCGCATGCACGGCCCCTACCGCGACTACCGCGTCGACACCGTCTTCGATTCCCTCGCCGACGGCCGTCCCCCCGAGGCCCCGCTCCTCGTCGGCGTCGCCCGGCGCGACATCACCCCGGACCTCGCCCGCTTCGACCCGTGGACCGACCACGACGGCGACAGCCAGTTCAACGCGGCAAAGGGCGACACATTCCATGATCGAAACTCCAATGGCGACTTCGATTTTGTCTGGCTCGGCGGCTTCCACAGCAACCGCCCGGCCCAGGGCATCAATGACCCGCTGTGGACACGGGCACTGGCCTTCCGGCACCACGAGACCACGCTGGTCATCGTAAGCATCGACTGCGTCGGCCTCACCCACGAACGCTTCATCAAACTACGGCAATCCATCGACCACGAGAAACTGGGCATCACGCACATCGTGGGATCATCGACCCACACTCACAACAGCCCGGACACCATGGGGATCTGGAGCCATCGACCGGTCTTCGGCCGCTTCGACGAAGCCTATGTCGACCAGATACTCGATCGCACCCGCGACGCCATCCTCGAAGCGGTCGCCACGCTGGCCCCAGCCGACGCGACCATCGCCACCGAACAGCTCGATCCCCAGGGGTTTGTGCGCGACTCGCGTCAGCCGCTCGTCTACGACCGCCACCTCGCCGCCGCCCGGTTCACCAAGGCCGGCACCCATGAAACCATCGCCACCCTCGTGAGCTGGGGCAACCACCCCGAAGCCATGGGCGGCAAAAACCCACTGATCAGCTCGGACTTCGCCCACTACTGGCGTGAAGGCGTCGAAACCGGCGTGCCCGGCCCCCATGGAGCCGCCGGACTGGGCGGGACCTGTGTCTACGTTCAAGGGCCGGTCGGGGGGCTAATGACGCCGCTCGGCCTCGATGTGCCGGACAAGGACGGCCAGACCGTCCACCGCGAAAACGGCGTGGGTAAAAGCCGCGCCCTGGGCGAAAACCTGGCCCTGCGCACGCTGCGCCTCCTTCAATCCGATCGGGCCACTCCCATGTCCCATCACGCCATCCAGGGTGTCGCCCAAACCATCTTCGTCCCGATCGATGGCCCTTACCGCATTCCCATCATGCTAGGCCTGATCCATCCCGGATGGTACGACGGCAAGGCCCGATCCGAGGTCAGCGCGCTGCGCATCGGCGAGATCGAGATTCTCGCCATTCCCGGCGAAGTGTATCCGGAGATCGTCGACGGTGGAGTCGAAGCCCCCTCCGGTGGCGATTTTCCCGGCCCTCCGGTCGAAGTGCCCCCACTTCGGCCGGAAATGCGCGGGCGCGTCAACATGGTCTTCAACCTGGCCAACGACGAAATTGGTTACATCATCCCCCGCACCCAGTGGGACACCGAGCCACCATTCACCTACGGCGCCCAAAAGGCTCCCTACGGCGAGGAAAATTCCGGAGGCGGCCACGTCGGCTCGGTCATCCACGCCGAATGCCTCAAGGTCCTCCGCCGTTTGCATGGACCACTGCCGCCCCAGTGACTCGCGCCAGCTCGTTACAACCAAATCCGAGGTTGTGGAGTGCCCCGTCTCGGCGATCATGAAGCAATGAATTTTCACGAAGGACCCTTGAGGTGAACGAACCCAAGGCGCCACGGCGGATTGCCCTTTTGGGGGACTATGTGCCTCGACTATGCGGAATTGCCACCTTCACCAGAGATCTCTGCGACGCCGTGAGGGCCGCCGCCCCGGAGGCCGAATGTTACGCGGGCGCCGTCAGCGACCGGGAGGAGGGGTATAACTATCCGGACCAGGTACGATTTGAACTCCTCGAGAGAGACCTCGATTCCTACCGCAGGGCCGCGGATTGGCTCAATTTCAACAATGCCGAGGTGCTCTGCCTCCAGCATGAATTCGGCATTTATGGTGGGCCGGCGGGCAGCCACCTGCTGGCGCTGCTCAAAGAAGTGCGCATGCCTGTGGTGACCACGCTGCACACCGTGCTCGAGACTCCCGATGAGGGCCAGCGGCGCGTCATGAACGAATTGGTCCAGCGCAGCGCACGGTTGGTGGTCATGGCTCAAAAAGGGGCGGAAATCCTCCATGCCGTTTACGCGGCGCCTCCGGAAAAAACGCGGGTCATCCCTCATGGCATCCCGGACATACCCCGTCACCGGTCGGCGGATGCCAAGGAGCAATTTGGGGTCGGCGGACGCCAAGTTCTGCTGACCTTCGGCCTCTTGGGACCTGGCAAGGGCATTGAGCACGTGATCGAGTCCCTGCCGGCCATCGTGCGTCAGCATCCGGACGTGGTCTACATCGTCCTCGGCGCCACCCATCCGCAGTTGGTGGCGCGCGAAGGCGAACGCTACCGAATGAGCCTCGAGTGGCTGACCGAGGAGCGGGGCGTCAAGGACCACGTCATCTTTTACAACCAGTTTGTCAGCCCGCAGGATCTCGTCGAGTTCATCCGGGCCTCCGATATCTACATCACCCCGTACTTAAATCAGGCGCAGATCACGTCGGGCACGCTGGCCCAAGTCTTCGGAGCGGGAAAAGCGGTCATTTCCAGCTCCTACTGGCACGCCCAGGAACTCCTCGCCGATGGTCGCGGAATGCTCGTGCCCTTCGCCAATCCAACCGCAATCTCGGACGCGGTTCACCATTGGCTCGCTCATCCCGAGATTCTGGCACGCGTCCAGTCCGCCGCCTGGGACCACGGCCGCACCATGACGTGGTCCACTGTGGCCAAAAGTTACCTTCGCTGCTTTGCGGAGCTCTGCGGCGAGAATCAGCGGCTTCCGCGATCCGCCTTTGGCCAGTGGACCGCGGCCGCCCGGTCCTACGACCTGCCTCATCGAAACCTCGACCACGTCATCCGAATGACGGACGGAACCGGCATTTTCCAACATGCGCAATTCACCGTGCCCGATTTCGAACACGGCTATTGCACCGACGACAACGCCCGCGCGTTTCTCCTCTGTCAATCGCTCGACACCCATGGAGGCCCGATCGCTCCAGATAACCTCAACCACCTCTCGTCGACCTACCTCGCCTTCCTCAATGCCGCGCTGGTTCGCTCGTCCGGCCGTTTCCGCAATTTCCTCGCTTTCGACCGCCGCTGGCTGGAAGACTGTGGTAGCGAAGACAGTCACGGACGCGCCCTGTGGGCGCTGGGATCCGGAGCGGGCCGCTCTCGCGATTCCGGTCAGCGACACCTGTCCGCCCACCTTCTCGAGGCCGGCCTCGCTAGCGTGGCCTCCTTCACCTCGCCCAGAGCTTGGGCCTTCACCCTGCTGGGACTGCAGGAATTCTTACTCGTTCATCCCGGTCACAACGAGGCCCTGGAAACCCGCGAGCGGTTAGTCGGCAAGCTGATGCGTTTATGGTTGCAATCCGCCACCGACGACTGGCCGTGGTTCGAAAACGCCGCCACCTATGACAATGCCCGACTCGCCCAAGCGCTGCTCCAAAGCGGGCACGCCTTGGGTCGAATCGATGCCGTAAATGCCGCGCTCAGCGCTCTCCGCTGGCTCGCCTCCATCCAGAAAACCCAGGCCGGCTGCTTTCGTCCGATTGGCAGCAATGGTTTTTATTCGCGGGACGGAGCGCGTGCTGACTACGACCAACAACCGGTCGAGGCGCAAGCCATGGTTGCCGCATGCCTGGAGGCGTTCCACATCACTGACGATGCCTCCTGGTTGCGGGCAGCACGTCGCGCCTTCGAGTGGTTTCTCGGGCGGAACGATCTTGGACGACCCATTTACGATCCGGCTTCGGGTGGTTGTGGCGACGGCCTGCACCACGACCGAGTCAACGCCAACCAGGGCGCCGAGTCCACCCTGGCCTTTCATCTCGCCCTCGCGGATATGATCACGGTGAAACATCCGCCGTCGACTCAGCCTCAATGAATCAAATCCCTATTCGCCGACACGATATTCTGCTGCAGCCCGACAGCGCGCGCGTCATCGTCCGGCCCTTTCTCCCGACCAGCACCCACTTGCGTTCCACTATCATCGGCCGCGCCCTAGCTCTCACCGAAGAGGAAGTGGAGCTCGAAATCGCCGCCCTGCATGCTGATTTCGATGAGCGCCATCATGACATCCGACCCGTGTTGCTTCAGCACTTCAACCGGATCCAGCACCAACTTTTCACCCAGCGTCCACTGAGCCGATCCCGCGAACTGCTCATCGGCGCCCTCTTTTCCGGCGAATACGCCCTGGAAGCCGCCGCCTTGTTCAACCCGTCCATCGTTCCCCATCCCGACCAGTCGCCCGTTCCTGGCGGCGGCTTGCGATTCATCATGAGCCTCCGCGCCACTGGAGAAGGCCACATCTCGTCGATCGAGTTTCGTGACGGACTCATCGCGCCTGACGGTCGCATCGACCTCGCTCCCGTCTCCCGATTCGTCAGCCTGCCGGAAATCGTCCCCGATCCCCGGTACCACAAAAAGCGGTTCATCATCAAGCTGCATGAAATGGGGTTCGACAACGACTGCACTTCCGCCGCAATGTCAGCCCTGACCGAGGAGTTCACCCGCACCGATTTGGTCGCCAGCGTGAATACCGTGCGCCGCCAGCGGATCCCGCTCACGCACGATACCCGCCGAACGCTCGAGTGCATCCAGTGGCTCGCCGACTCCAATTACGAGATTCGCTTTTCCGAAAAACTGGCGCTCAGCGAACGCATCATCTTTCCCGTCAGTGAGAATGAAAGCAACGGCATCGAAGACGCGCGATTCGTCCGGTTTGTCGATGACGACGGCACGGCCACTTATTACGCAACGTACACGGCGTATAACGGTCGCGCCGTCTTGCCGCAGTTTCTGGAAACGCTGGATTTTCTCCACTTCAGGGTGTTGACGCTCAACGGCACCGCCGTGCAATCCAAGGGCATGGCGCTGTTCCCCCGCCGCATCCGCGGACGTTACGCCATGCTCTCGCGCCAGGACGACGAGAATCTTTTTGTCATGTTTTCCGACAACCCCCACTACTGGAGCGATCCGCATCTCATCCTGAAGCCGGCCTACACCTGGGAATCAGTGAAGCTGGGCAATTGTGGCTCGCCCATCGAGACGGAGGCGGGCTGGCTGGTCATCACGCACGGCGTGGGGCCGATGCGAAAGTACTGTCTCGGAGCGGCCCTCCTGGATCTGCACGATCCGACCCGCGTGCTTGGAAGGTTGAAGGAGCCGCTGCTCTGCCCCGAGGGAAGCGAACGCGAAGGATACGTGCCCAACGTTTTGTACAGCTGCGGCTCGCTCGTCCACGACGGTCAACTGATCCTCCCCTACGCCATGAGCGACCGCGCGACAGCCATCGCCAGCATGCCACTCGCGGCTCTGATTTCCAGGCTCCAACCCGCCGGGTGATCCGCTCGACGATCTCCGTTGCAAGGCCCGCGTTCCGGCCCCATCGGTGCGATCGTTGCCGCCGTCCCACGCCAGATGCCCCCTGCCCTCGAAGAAATTGTCCTCCTGTTCGAAAACCTTCCCGAAGGTGAACGCCGCGGGTTGCTCGTCCACTACGCTGAAAGCGCGCGCCACTGCGCCCCTCTGCCGAGCGAGACCTTCGACCTTGAGGATGTGCGCAAAGACGAGGAATGCACCGACACTGTCGGCATCCACCTCCGCGTCGACGCGCAGAACCATGTCTTTTTCCGCGTCAGCCTGGGGCATGAAGTCCAAACATTGACTCGTGCCATGACCGCCATCCTCTGCAAGGGACTCAACGAGTCCAGCCCAGAGGAGGTCCTGGCCCTCGAGGCCGATTTCGTCCCCCGCCTCATCGGCGCCGACCTCGTGCGCCAGCGAAGCCAGACCGTCTATTATGTCCTCGGCCGCATGAAAGGCGCCCTGACCGTCTGGCGCAACCGACGCCGCGCCCTCAATCCCAACCCAGCTCCCCACTGATCCGCGATCCGAAGGAATCCGGTCTCCAGCCCGAAACTCCGCGCGAATTCGAGCGGCCGAATCGCACGGGTGAACGAAATGCTTCGGGTTGGAGTACCGCCAGAAACGGCGGAATCGTCGGCCGGCACTCCAAGCCCCATCCCCCGACCTCCGACCTCCGACCTCCGACCGCCGACCGCCGACCGCCGATCTCCGACCTCCGACCGCCGACCGCCCTACCCCTCCCGTCCCCCAGCAATGCCGCGCCGCACGGCGCCGAGCAATTCTTGGTGCACCTGGACGGCGCTAATTCTCGAGTGGTTGTCGAGGTGCGGGAAGTCGCCCGCCAGGACCGGCCAGTCTTCGGGGTCCTCGGGTACGCGGCCGTGGGAGCCCTTGACCAGCGTGGCGTCGAGCGGGATGACATCGAAGAGGCCGCGGAACCCCAGTTTTTTCTTGAGCAGTCGGACCCCCAGCGCCCTTTTTGGATTCTCGATGGCAGGGTCGAGGAAAAGCTCGACTGGGTCGTAACCTGGTTTCCTGTGAATATCGACGGTGCGGGCGTAATCGGGCGCCCGCGCATCGTCCAGCCACCAATAATACGTGAACCAACTGCGGTCGTCGGCCACGGCGATCAGGTCACCGGCGCGCGCATGGTCGAGACTGGTCAAGGAGCGCCACATTCCGTCGAGCACATGACCGACACCGGGAGTCTTTTCGAGGACCGCCTTGACCTCGGCGTGCAGTGATTTGTCATTGAGATAGATGTGGGCCACTTGGTGGTCAGCCACGGCAAAGGCCCGGCTGGCCCCCGGATCGAGGACCTCCGTCCCGACTTCCTCACGCCAGGCGATCCATCCGTGTTCGCGCAAGATCCGATTGACGTGCACGGGCCGGTCAACTCCGGTGATGCCGTATTCCGATACGATGAGGACTTTGACCGCCCGGCCCTTGTAGAACTCAATCAGTTCCCCGAGAAGGTCATCGACGTCCCGCAGCGCCTGGGACGCCTCTGGACTGCCGGGACCGTATCGCTGGAAGTCATAATCCAGGTGCGGCAAGTAGACCAAACTCAGATTGGGCCAATGGGTTTCCTCGATCCACATGGCGGAGCGGGCGATCCAACGCGTCGATTCGAGCCCGGCCATCGGCCCCCAGAACTGGGGAAAGGGGAAGTCACCGAGATCTGCCTTGACTGCCTCGCGCAAATCGGACGGATGCGTATAGATGTCGAAAATTTTTCCGCCGTCCGCCCGGTAGATCGGACGCGGTGTGATCGAGTACTCCGCGGTGGCGTACATGTTGTACCACCAGAAGATTTTGGCGGTGGTGAAGTCCGGGTGGTCGCGGCGGATTTTTTCCCAGAGTTTTTCGCCAGTGACCAGGTGGTTGCTTTGCTTCCAGAACTGGACTTCCGCGAGCGTGCGATCGTACCACCCATTGCCGACGATTCCACTTTGCGCCGGCGTCTTGCCCGTGAGGTACGCCGTCTGCATCGGGCACGTCACGGCGGGAATGAGTGGTTCGACCGGCACCACTTGTTTCCGGCGCAACCAAGATCCGAGCTGGGGCATGTCCGCACCCAAGCATCGACGGGTCAGGCCTACGACGTTGAGGATGACGGTGCGGCTCACGGAGTGGGAAAGTCGGATCGGATCGGCCAGAGTCGCCAGAGCAGCGGGTGGAACAACCGCCGACGGGCCCGCTTGCCCGGATTCAGGGGGTGGCGGTCCATGTCTTCAGTTCCTCCATGGCCTCGCGTACAATTTCCGTGTCCATGGCATGCACCTCAACCCGGCGGCCGATTCCCGTCACCAGCGTGATGGTCAACTCACCGCCCAAATGCTCGCGGAATTCCTCTAAACCGAGCAACACCCGGAGCGCGCCCTGCTTGTCACGCCGGTTCAATTCCTTGTCGTACAGCGCAAATCCAATGCGGGAAATCAATCGAAGAATCCGGGCGCAGTCGGCGGGCGCCAGCAACCCGATGCGGCGCGCGTACACCAGATCGACCGCCATCCCGATGGCCACCGCCTCCCCGTGAAGGATTCGATACCTGGAGGATGGCTCGATTTTGTGCGCCACCCAGTGCCCGAAATCCAGTGGACGCGCCGATCCCAGTTCGAAAGGATCGCCGCCGGTGGCGATGTGCTCCAAATGAAGCTCGGCGCTCCGTCGGACGACAAACTCGACGGCTTCCGGTTCCAGAGCGGCCAGCGCCTCGGCTCGGGCCTCGATCGCCTCGAAAAGCGCGGCATCCCGCAGCAAGGCGACTTTAATGCCCTCAATCAGCCCCGACCGCATTTCCCGAGGTGGCAGACCATCCAGCAAGGCAAAGTCGTTCACCACCGCCCACGGCACGGCAAAGGTGCCCACCCAGTTTTTCTTCTTGAAGTAGTTCACCCCATTCTTGACCCCCACGCCCCCGTCCCCCTGACTGAGTGTGGTCGTCGGCATGCGCACGAGCCGCACGCCGCGATGCGCGGTGGCGGCCGCAAAACCGACGAGGTCGAGGAAGGCGCCGCCGCCAATCGCGAGAACCGTGCTGTGGCGGTCGAGGCCGACACGGTTCATGTCCCACCAATAATACTCGACCAGCGACCAGTCGTTTTTACAGGCTTCGCCTCCCGCAGTCGCTGATACGCCATCATCCACAAGTGAAACTCGATCGCGATGCGCCCGCATCCAGTGGATCACCTCCGTCAACAGGTCCGGACGGCCTGCCACCACACCCTCGTCCACATACACGCGTACCTTCCCGGACAGCACCTCGAGCAGCGTTTCGTTCTGCGGCGCGAAGGCGTTCCGGGTAAAGTACACCCGGTGCGGGAAAGTCAGTGTGATCGGCTTGTTGAGAAGGTCCACGGAGGCTGGGTCGGTGCGGGCGGGGAAACCGGCACCCTAATGCCTTCGGCCGGAATGCAAGGCACGCGGTGTCATCCCCTCCCCTAATTTGCGACCGTCAGGTCGCCGCCACCCACCGTTGCCAAATCAGGCAGGCCGCCAGCAGCGTGACCCACCCCGCCGCCCATTCCCACCGCATCTGGGCCACCCACATCCCGTCGATCACCACAATCCCAGCCAGCATGCGCGCCACCGCCTGGCCCACTCGACCCGTCACTTCCCGATCGCGCAAAATCATCCCGACCCGCCACGCCCCAAGGCCAAACAGAAACCCGACAAAGAGAAAATCCCGGAAATCGGCCCCCAGCATCCGGTTCGCCAGGGCCGTCCCTGCCACCGGCACCAACACCAGCACCAGCCCAGCCCAAGATACCGAGCCGTCCGTGGCTTCGCGGCGCGCCACCAGGCTCAACCCGACAATGTAACAGAAAAGCCCGGACAGCCACACCGCGATCAAGGCCCCCGGCGGCCACCACCACCCGGTCATCGAGGCCGCCGCCCACCCGAGAAAAACACGGCACAATCCCATTGGCACCACCGCCCAAGCCGACCGCTTGTGCCACCAATCATACCACAATACACTAAATCCAAGCGCCGCCACCACCGGTCCGCCGCATCCGGCCCAGAGGAGCAATCCAAGCCCCAGGAGAAGCTCAAGGATCCCCGCAGCCCATACCGCATGTTCGGAAATCACTCCCGAGGGAATCGGGCGCTCGGGGCGATGCTCACGGTCCCAGCGGGCGTCAAACGCGTCATTCAGCGTGCACCCGCCCGCATATACCAACGTGCCGCCCGCCAAGGCCCAGCCCACACCCCCATGCCACGGCTGCCAGCTCAACAACCAGCCGGCCAGCACATTCGACCACACCGTCGGGAAATTCGACGCGCGGGCGAGCGACCAGAGCGTGCACCAAGTCATGAGCGCACCATGCACGCGGAATCCGCTGACGCACAAGCCGGGCTTTATCAAGCCGGATCGGCCTCACCCCGCCGCCAGCCGTTCTAAAGCGTCCAGACACACCTGCGACCAGGTTTCGAGACGGGCTCGCTCCGCCCGCAATTCGTCCGGCAAGTAAAACCCGACGTCGGCGATGGTTTCCTCGTTTGACCGCACCCGGTCGGATTCGAGTTCCACCAAATGCACCACGCCCAGGTGGACCTGTCCCACCTCATTGCTGTCGTCATTCAGCAGCGCCACGACACGTTGCGACCAGGCGCCCTCGATGGAAAGTTCCTCGGCGACTTCACGCTCGACCCCTGCCAGGTACATGTCGCGTTCGAGCGAAGCCGCCGCATGGTCATCGCGATTGATGTGGCCGCCGATGCCCAGGGAGGCCTTCGACGCCAACCGTTGCTCTCCGGTCTTCTTGCTGCGCACATACCGCAGGAACCGACCGCGGTGGTGAAACAACGCATACGGAATGATTTGCTTCCGGCTCGGGTCGTGCTCGGCCTCGTCCCTCTGCAGGAAATAATTGTTCGCCGGATCGAGCAGAACCGGCAAATACCGGTCCACTTCGAAAACCAGTCCCTGGAAGCTTCCAAGCTGGTCCAGCACCGGTCGCGGCACGACCAGCACATGTTCGTCGGGATAGCGCAATGACATCCCAGCCGATTGCCCCACTCCCGGGCCGCCGTCAATCACGCACTCGGCATCGCCTCATCTATCCTCTTGTGTCATTTTTGCGGTTTGTTTAAAGAAATTTCCGGCCCATGATACTCCCGGCCCTTTGATTTCGCATGATTGGCGTGCCCACCTGACACTACTCTCGCCCATGAGCCCATCACCGTGTTTCCGCATACCCCGCACCATCGTTTACGGAACTATTTTGGTTGTCTCGCTGATCCCCGCTCGACTGCCAGCTCAATTGTTCGACAACCTGAAGGCGTTGAGCCACGAAATCCGCGTCGGTCAGCCACGATGGGAGGAAACCGCCAGCGGACGCACCTGGCTGAAGGAGTTTCCCAAGGGATTGGATGCGGGCGACTTCGACAGAGACGGTCGCGGCGACTGGGTGGTCAGCCGGCTCGACGGCCGCCTTCTCGTCGGGTGGGGCAAGGGGGACCTTTCATTCGATCCGCCTCAAGTACTCGGGACCTCCGCCGATTCCTTCCGTCAGGTCATCGCCGCTGACCTCAACGGCGACGGACTCACTGACTTGGCCGCAGCGGCACCGCTCCAAGGAAATGTTCATATTAACTTTAATCAAGGCTCCCGCACCTGGAGTCCGCCGACCAAGCTCCAAACGTGGCCGGGGGCGCGCAATCTGTGCGCCCTCGACTGGGATGGCGATTCCATCACCGATCTCATGATCGCTGGACCCGATCAAGATGTGACCCGCGACTTCGAACGCCCCTGGGTACGACCGGAAATTCCCGAGGGCACGGTCCAACCCAGACATGGAGTCGTCTTTTACAAGGGATTGGGCGGAGGAACCTTCCAAGAACGCTCCCGGTTCACCAACTTGGCCGCAGTCGCGCAGCCCCCCGAAGATGCGCCCGACAGCTTCCCCCGCCCTGTGTATGTGCTGGAAAAGTGGCGCCCTCCCGGTCAGGGGAGTGACTGGCTCATCGCCACCAACGCGCTTGCCGGCACTGTTTTCGTACTGCATTCAACGCCCCAGGGAGGCTTCGCCATCCGGGACTCCGTCGCCACTGGGGCCGAAGGCATCCGCGCCATGGCCGTGGGCGCGCTCACCACGGCCGCCGGAGGCACCGACCGGGATCTCATCATCGCGAGCCGGGACTTGGGTACCGTCGCTGTCTACCGCCTGCGCCACGCCGAAGTCGGCCCGCTTCTGAGCCGCCATCAGCAGCTTGATGTCCAGGGCGGTCCGCGGTCGCTGCGTGTCGCCGATGTGAATGGGGACGGATGGAACGACCTCGTCGTGATCAGCCGCAATCGCGACAAGGTTGTCGTCTTCCGGAATGCCGTCGGCACCCTGGAATTCGCCTCGGAGAGCAAAACAGGATCCAGTCCGCGTGAACTCGCCGATGCCGATTTCGACGGCGACGGAAAGGACGATTTTCTCGTGCTCAATCGCGGCTCGGCGAGCCTGACCGTGCTCAATGCCGCCGCCTCCACGCCCGGACTGGAACGCATCGGATTCTCCGCGCTTGACCAAGTCTATCCCACGGAGGGCGATGTCGCTCAACTGGGGGTCGTTGACCTGAACAACGATGGCCGTGACGAGGTGATTCAATTGCATCGGACATCAGCAGAGGTCAGCATCCGGATCAGCGATGCCACGGGTCGCCTGTCGGCCCCGGCCGTATATGCCATGGGTGACCGGCCGTCCGCCCTCAGCCTCGCTGACATCAACAGAGACGGCTTCCACGACCTGGTGACGGCCAATCTCGGAGATGCCATCGGCGGCCTGATGGTCATCCGTCTTGGAGATGGCAGCGGCGACTTCGGGCCGATCCAGACGTTCCGTCCGCCCGAGGAATGGTCCAGCCCACCCCCCATCGTGATCGACCCGCAGCTGCCCCGCGCGGTGCGCGACAGTACGCCATTCGGCAGCTTGTTCGCTGTGCTCCCGGTCGACTTGGACGGCGATGGCCTCCTCGATCTCGCCGTCGGATATTTCGATTGCCGCATCGTTTTCTTCAAGGGCGACGGACAGGGCAATTTCACGCCCACACCCCGGTTCGCCCAAGACGACAGCCAATTCGTGACCGGCTACGAAGTCCGTTACATGGTGTCCGGCGATTTTGACCAAGATGGCGACCAGGATCTGGCCCTGGCATCCTGGCCAGGGGACGTCGTGGTCCTCGAAAACACCGGCAACTTCTTCCGGCAATCCGCGCCCAACGACCGGCCCTTCGTGCGGCACCTCTACCCGCGATTCGACAATAGCATGGCCCGCGCCCGCGACATCCAACTGGCCTTGGTCAACGGCGACGACGATCCGGATCTCCTTGTGGGCACCGGAGCGGGCACACAAATCCTCTTCGGCAAGGCGGGCATCGGATTCGAGCGAAAACTCTATCCCGCCGATGACGAGGGCCCCCCCACCCTCCCGGTCGTGCCCACGATCAATTTCCCGATCGAGGCGATGGTGACAGCGGACTTTGATGGCGATGGCTCCCGCGATGACGTCGCCGCAATCTGCACCGAGGACTCCTGCCTCAACATCCTGACCGCCGCTGACGACGGCAGTGGTCGATTCCACCCAGCGCTCCAGGTCGTGGCTCCGCGCACCACGCATCTCGCGACCGGAGACGTGGACGGTGATGGACAAACTGACTTGGTCGGGACCGGCGGAACGCTCTGGGTGGCCCTGAGCAGCCGCCGCAGCCAGGTCTCACCGCCTCAACCGCCGATGCTCTCCTCCCGACGCTTGGACAGCGTCGTGATCAACGAAATCCTGCCCGGAAACACCAAGGTCCGCGTCACCAACCCGCAACAGCCGAACCAGCCAGACACCGGAGATCCGGACTGCATCGAGTTGTTCAATGGCGGGTCACGGGTTGTCCCCCTGGCCGGCTGGACGGTCCAAATCGAAACCCCTGAAACCACTCGCCGCTTCCCGCTTCCCGCGGAGGAATTGGCGCCCGAAGCGCGGGCCGTTCTTCTATGTACCCAGAACCGAGTCGGCCCCTGGATCACCGGTTTCAAGATCCCGGAGGCGGGCGCCACCGTCCGCCTGCGGGACGCCGCGGAAAACATCGTCGACGAAGTGACCTACCCCAACATGAACGAGGACGAGAGCTATGCCCGCTACAGCGACGCCCACCCCGTGTTCCGCATCAACGAACTCCCGGATCCCGGGCGCCCTAATCTCGACAACGGCGCCGTCGAGCCGTCTGCCAGACTGCACGGCATCGACCTTCGCCGCTTCGATACGGGTCAGTCACTGCGCTTCTTCGCCGTGGCGGAGGACGATGTCGGGATCGTTGGATTGACCCTGTACTGGCGCGAACGTCAGTCGACCAATCCGACCTTCCACCGCGCCCTACTTTTCGATGACGGCATGAACGAGGATGGCGGCCGCCTGGATGGCGTGTTTGCCGGACTGATAGACTCGGCGTTGCCCGAAGGGACGGAGATCGAGATGTACCTCGAGGTCGAAGACTTGAGCGGCGAGAAAAAATTCGTTCCCGGCCGGCCGGCCAATGCCTCCGAGGAAGACCTCACCGACGAACTCTACACCCTCCGCATTCCGGCCTCGTCCGGCCCCACGCGCACCGTGGAAATCTCGGAAATCGTGCCCTCGAACCGACGCACCATCCCGGACGATGCCGGACAGTTTGCGGATTACGTGGAGATCCGAAACGCCGGGTCCGCCATCCAATCACTCGCCGACCTCGAAGTCGCCCAAAACCTCTTCGGCAGCGGCGGCCGACTCAAATTCAGCGAGGCCCTGCAAGCGGCTTATCCTAACGATGACCTGAACCTGCCTCCAGGACGCCACCGGCTTGTATTTTGCGATGGCGATGCGGGTGCCTCGCCCTCTTTGTTTCACACTGCGTTCAAACTGAACGCGGGCACCGGTGGCCAGCTGTTCATTTTCCGACGTACCCCGGAAGGCACCCAGGAAATCGTCGATTTCGCCAGCTACCCGCCCCTCGATCTGGATGTCGCCAGTGCTCGCCTGGGTGCCCGCGGTCCGTTTCACCAACTACCGCCGACGCCAGGGGCGCCCAATGTCCCAGCGAACACATTGATCCCCCTCTTCCAGGCGGACGCCACTGGCAGCCGCATCGTGATCGGGCTTCCCACTCAATCCGGCGTGCCGGTCAGGCTATTGAGCAGCGATTCCCTAGTGTCCCAATCATGGACCGAGCAAATCAACGGCGTAATCGGGGACGGCATTGAACGCCTGTTCACGGCGCCAATCACCCCGCCTTATCGATTTTTCACCCTCCCCCGGTGACTGAGTGGCCGTACACCAACCCAATGCTTCCGGTTGGTGGACCGGGTTCACATGGAGCGCGAGGCGAGTGGAAGTTGGGCTTCCGCTTTACCCGGCGCCGAGCGTCCGTTAAGCTTAACGAACCTACCATGTTCTCACGTTATCTCTTTTGTTCCCTCATTCCCATCGGCCTCTCATGGACCATCGGGGCCGCAGTCGACAGCGTGGTGGTCTTTAACGAAGTTCAATACCACCCCAGCAATCGCGATACGGCCGGTGAGTGGCTGGAGTTGCACAATCAGATGGCCATCGACATCGACCTGTCCGGCTGGCGTCTCGATGATGGCATCACATTCCAGTTTCCCGAAGGCACCATCATTTTAGGAGGCGGCCATCTGGTGGTGGCGGCCAACCCGGCGGCCGTGCAGGCGGCCAGCGGATTGACCAGCGTGCTCGGGCCGTTCGCCGGTCAGTTGGCGAACTCCGGCGAACGCGTGCAACTCCGCGACCGCAACGACCGGCTGATGGATGAACTCGCCTACGGCGAATCGGACCCATGGCCAGTCGCCGCCGACGGGTCGGGCGCCACCCTGGCCAAGAGTGATCCGAACACACCGAGCGCACCTCCAGAGAACTGGAAATCGAGCGTGGTGGTCGGCGGCACTCCGGGTTCGCGCAATTTCCCGGACACAGCCATCCTGGTCCGGCCGCTCGTTTCGCTCAACGGGCTGTGGCGGTTCGAGGCAAGCGGTGCGGACTTGGGCACGGCGTGGAAAGAGCCCGCCTATGACGATAGCGCATGGTCTGGGGAAAATGGCGCCACCCTGGTTTCCTACTGGCCGTTCGACGGCGATGCCTCCGCCACGGTGGGCGACGACGGATCGCTGACTGGGAATGTCTCACCGGCGGCGGACCGTGCCGGCACCGCCAGTCGCGCCCTGGCCTTCAGCGGATCCTCAGCCTCTGTCGACGTCGCCGGCGGGGGTGGCCTGAACGCCGCCCCTTCGGGCACCATCAGCCTCTGGGCCAAATGGAATGCAGCCACTCAGGACGCCGACTGCTGTGGGTCGTTCGGGGCCATCCTGGCCCGCCAAGGCAATGGCCTGTTTTCAGACAACATCCTCGCCCTGTCACGATCCAATCCGGCCACGGCAAAACTCGTCTGGCGGCAGTCGGGCGGCCCCGCCCCCGTCCTCATCACCGGAACCACCACCGTAGGTACGGGCTGGCGCCACATCGCCGTCACTTTCTCACCCGAACGCAGCACACTTTATGTCGGCGGCGTGGCCCAAGGGTCGGCAGTCGGCGGGCCGCTCAGCAACGGTGCGTCGGTGCCGCTGTCCATCGGCGCCTGGGCCGGCGATGGCTCCGGGTTCATGAATGGCACCATCGACGACGTCGCCATCTGGAATGCCCCACTCACGCCGGAGCAAATCGGCGAACTCGCCGCCTCCACCAAGTCGCCCCTGGCCTTCGCCGGAGCCGAGAATGCCGTGTACTTCAGCGGCGACGGCCGCCTCGCCACCAGCGACGAATGGCGATCAACCGAACTTCCGAATGGACCGGTCACGCACTATTTTCGAACGTCGTTTGAGTTTAGCGGTCCTCCGGCCCGCACCGCGATCGCCCTCGACTTGGCGGTCGACGACGGCGCCATCGTCTGGCTCAACGGCACTGAAGTCCACCGCCACAACCTGCCGGCAGGTGCCATAACGCATACGACTCGGGCGAGCACCGCCGTGGGTGAAGCACCGCTCATCACCGGCATCTCACTCCCCTTATCCGCTCTGGTGGCCGGCCGCAATGTGATCGCGGTGGAGGTGCATCAAGCTGAGGTGGCCGATCCCGGAATGGTCTTTGGCGCGGCACTCACCGCCACCATCACGCCCGCCGGCTTAGAGGCCACCACTCCCGACACCCTGGTCATCAACGAGGTCAACTCTCCCGGATCCGAACCGCTTCGGATCGAGCTGACCAATCGCGGCGCCGCCGCAGTCGACATCACCGGGTTTACGCTCATGCGCACCGGTGTTTCACCCGATGCCGTGTTCGCACTTCCGGGCCAACTGCTCGCCTCAGGGGGCTTTGTTCATTTCGATCAAACCACCCTCGGATTTGGGGCGGTGCCCGGCGACCGGCTTTTCCTGCTGCGTCCGGGCGCGACTGCCGTGGCCGACGCGGTGGAACTCACCAATCGCGGCCGTGCCCGCTGGCCAAATGGATCCGGCCCGTTCTTCACGCCAGCCTCGGCCACCTTCGGGGCGTCGAACATTGTGTCGCTCCGCGACGACATCGTCATCAATGAACTGATGTACCACGCGCCGCCGACGCTGGCCCAACCGGCCAACGGCGGCAATCCGGCCGTGCCTTACAGCCGCAACCCGGAACAATGGGTCGAGCTCCACAACCGCTCGGCCCAGCCCGTCAACCTCGCTGGCTGGAGGTTCGACGAGGGCATCACGTTCGATTTCCCCGCCGGCACCGTGATCGCGTCCGGCGGATTTCTCGTCGTGGCCAACGATCCCGCCTCACTGGCCGCCGCCTTTCCCGGCCTCACTCCGGTCGGCCCATTCTCCGGTAGCTTTTCCCGCAACGGCGAACGCCTCGTCCTCCGCGACGCTCTCGGCAACCCAGCCGACATCGTGCATTATTCCGACGACGGCCGTTGGCCGGCAGCCGCGGACAGCGGCGGATCGACCCTGGAATTGCGCGACACGCGCGCGGACAACAACCAGGGCGAAAGCTGGGCCGCCAGCGACGAATCCGCGCGATCGTCATGGAAAACATACACCTATGAAGGCACCGCGGCCGCCAGCGCCGTCGGACCGGACGGCCAATGGCGCGAATTCGTCCTCGGACTGCTCGACCAAGGCGAAGTGCTGCTTGACGACATCAGCGTGGTCGAAGCCCCCGCTGGCGCCGCCGTCCAAATGCTGCAGAACGGCACCTTCGATACCGGAACCGACAAGTGGCGCATCATCGGCAATCACCTCGGCAGCGTCATCGACGACCCCGAGCAGCCCGGCAACAAGGTGCTGCGCCTCGTCGCCACCGGCAGCACCGACCACATGAGCAATCATGCCGAGACCACCATCGCCGGCGGACGCAATACCACCAACGGCCGTGTCTACCGCATTTCGTACCGAGCCCGATGGATCAGCGGATGCCGACAGCTCAACACCCGCCTGTACTTCAATCGCCTCCCGCGCACCACGGTGCTCGATGGTCGCGCCCGGTTCGGATCACCCGGCGCCGCCAATACCGCCCGCGTGACCAACCTCGGTCCGAACTGCAACGCCCTCGTCCACGCGCCCGCCGTCCCCGCCCCTCTAGCCCCCGTCACGATCTCCATCACCGCCACCGATCCCGATGGAGTGGGCAGCGTCTCACTTTGGTCCCGTCCCGATGGAGGCCAATGGAGTAGCCAGCCGATGAGCCCGGACCCCACCACCGCGGGCAAGTTTGCCGCCACTTTGCCCGGCCGCACTGCCGGATCAACTGTTCAATTTTACACAGAGGCCACTGACGCGCTCGGTGTGGTCTCGCGTCATCCGGCGGCCGGCCCGGACTCCCGCACGATGTACGAGGTCAATGACGGGCTGGCTAAAACCAACGGCCTCCACAACGTCCGCCTCGTCACCCTGGCCGCCGACGCCACCCAACTGCACACCACCATCAACCTGATGAGCAATCAACGAATCGGCGCCACCCTCATCTACAACGAAAAGGAGATTTTCTACGACGTCGGCCTGCGCCTCAAGGGGAGCGAACACAGCCGCACCACCAGCCCGCGACTCGGCTTTAACGTCGGCTTCAACTCCGCCCAACTCTTCCGCGGCATCCACCGCAGCGTTGCCATCGACCGCTCTGAAAGTACCGGATTCGGCCAGCGCGAAATGCTCGTCCACCAAATGCTGAACCACTGCGGCGGCGTGCCTACCAAATACCACGACCTCATCCAGGTGATGGCCCCCCGCCTCGAGCACACCGGCAGCGCCGAACTTCAGCTCGGCCGCTACACCGATGTCTTCCTCGAAAGCCAGTACGAGAATGGCGGCGACGGAATGGTCTTCGAATACGAACTCGTCTACCAGCTCAATTCCACTGACAACGGTACACCCCAGGGAAACAAAGTGCCCGCCCCCGACTCCGTCGTCGGCATCAGCATCGGCGGCCTGGGCGGCCTGGGCGCCCGCAGCGACGACAAGGAAAGCTACCGCTGGACGTTTCTTATCAAAAACAACGAGGATCGCGACGACTTCAGCGGCGTCATTCCATTCTGCAAATGGATGAACACCAGCGGCACAGCCTTTACCAGCCAGATCACCAATCGCCTCGACGTCAGCCAGTGGCTCCGTGGTCATGCCGTCAACGTGCTCTCGGGCGCCGGCGACAGCTACGGCGGCGATGGCTCGCAGCACAACGTGCAATTCTACGTCCACCCGGGGGACGGCCGCATGCGGTACTTCCCGCACGACATGGACGCCTTCTTTGACGCCAGCCGCAGCATCGTCCCCAGTTCGGACCTGCAAAAGATCATCGCCGTGCCGGGCCATGCACGCCGTTATTACCAGCATCTCCTGGAAATCATGGAGACCACCTACAACACCGGGTACATGACCCGCTGGGCCAACCACTTTGGCCAGCTCCTGCCCGGCCAACCGTTCGCCAGCCACCTGGCCTTCATCGGCCAGCGCCGCACCGTCGTGACAACCCAGATCAATTCGGCCGTTTCTCCCAACACCGCGTTCGCCATCACCACCAATTCCGGAAACGACATCACGACCAATGCCAGTCCGCTCACGCTCACCGGCACAGCCAACCTCACGGTGCACGCCATCCGCGTCAATGGTGTCGCCTATCCGCCCAATTGGACAAGTCGCACCGCCTGGTCGATTTCCATTCCGATCCCCGCCGGATCGACCACGCTGACTGTCGAGGGACTCGACCGGCTCGGCAATCCGCTCACGACGGCCACTGACACCATCAACGTCACGAACACCGGCCCAGGCGCCCCATTGCCCGTCGTCATCAACGAATGGATGGCCGACAATGCGGGACCCGGCGGATTCCCCGACCCCGCCGACGGATTGTTTCAAGATTGGCTCGAACTGTACAATCCCAATGAAGTTGCCGTGGACCTCTCCGGCTACACGCTCACCGACAATCTCGCCCAGCCGGCTCAGTGGACGATCCCCAGCGGCACCGTCATCGGTCGTCGGGCCTTTCTCCTCATTTGGGCCGACAATGATCTCGCCCAAAACACCCCGGGCAATGGCCTCCACGCCGGCTTCCAATTGAGCGCTGGCGGCGAGTCCATCGGACTGTACAACGCTACCGGCGTTCCCCAGCATACACTCAGCTTCGGTTCTCAGGCCCAAAACGTCAGCGAGGGGCTTTTCCCCGACGGCTCAGTGAGCACGGTGTCACCCCTCTCGACACCGACCCCAGGCGCCCCCAACGCGCTCGCCAGCAGCGGCGGATTCAATCTCCAATCGATCACCCGCACCGACGGCACCGTCACCCTGGTCTGGGAGGCGGTCGCCGGACAAAAGTACCGCGCCGAATTCAAGGACGCGCTCACCGACTCCCCGTGGACACCGCTCGGCCAGGACATCACCGCCACCGGTCCCACCGCCACCACCACCGACCCGGCCAGCCCAAACCCACAGCGGTTCTACCGAGTCCGGCGAGTCGACTGAATCCCGACTCCATTGCTCAATCATATGGTTGGTGTACCGGATTCATCCGGCGCCTGGAGTTTGTCCACTTTTTCGTGCCTTTGTATTGGCGGTACGACGCTCCAGGCGAATGAGAGAAAGGCAGCATAGAGGTGGGACGCGACCTCCCGGGCGCGTAGGCAGTGAAGGCATACCCTCTAGAAATGGTCTCCACTTCTCGAGTGATGGTCGCGTGAGTCACGCCCGAAGGATTTCTCCCATTACCGCGTCCTTCCTGCTCTCTTTTCCTGGCTGTGGGCGCCGCTTGAGAAGGCGAAAAGGGGCTTCCTTCACCACGCTCCCACCGCCTACGAGCCCGGGAGGTCTCGTCCCACCTATAGCCTCAAACGCCCGCCAAAGTATGTAATCCAAAATTGATTGTTCCTCTGATTCAAGGAGCTTTGTCGATAGCTGACCACGCTGCCGATGCGTAAAACCATCCACGCCTGACTCGGATCTTGGCGCGAATATGCACGAACTCCAAGCGCCGGATTCATCCGGCACGGGGACCCTTCACGCTCAATCGACAGGCCGATGGGGTTCAAATCCATCGGCGCTGCGCGCCCGGCGACGCGGCGCCTGGCGACGGGCCTCACGATAAAAATACTCCTGGGATCGAAGGGTGTCCTTTTTGCCGCCCGACTTGACCCGCGTGTACGTGCCGTCCGGCCGCAACTCCCAGGCACTCGTGGTGTCCTTGAAGGCGATCTTGAGAATGCCGATGAGCCGGGCCTTGGCTTCCTTGTCATCGATGGGCACGAGCAATTCGACGCGCTTGTCGAGATTCCGAGTCATCCAATCCGCGCTTGAAACGAAAAGGCGAGGCGCGCCACCGTTGTGGAAATAGAGGATGCGCGAGTGTTCGAGGAAGCGATCGACGATGCTAATCACGCGGATGCGGTCGCTCAGGCCCTCGACCCCCGGGCGCAGGCAGCACACACCGCGCACGTTCAGTCGGACTTCCACCCCGGCCTGGGAGGCGCGATAAAGTGCCTGAATGAGGTCCGGATCCTGCAGATTGTTGATGCGCAAATGGATCCGGGCTGGGAACCCCTCTTGGGCCCGGCTGGCTTCGGCATTGATGAGTTCCGTGATCTGGTCGCGGAGCGTGAGCGGCGCGGCGGCCAGTCGATGCAGCCGCAGGTAGCGTGTGCGTGCGGTGACGGCGTTAAAGAACGCGGAGACATCGGCGCACAAGTCCTCCCGGGCCGTGAGGAAGCTGATGTCGGTGTAGAGCCGGGCGGTGGCCTCGTTGTAATTGCCTGTCCCAAAGTGAGCGTATCGTCGCACGCGGCCGTTTTTTTGCCGCACGACCAAGCACACTTTGGCGTGCGACTTCAAGCCCCGCACTCCGTAGATGATCTGCGCGCCCGCGGCCCGCAGTTCTTCGGCACGCTCGAGGTTCCGTTCCTCGTCAAAGCGCGCCTTCAGTTCGACCAGCACCGTCACCGCCTTGCCTCGCTCCGCGGCCTCGATCAGCGCCGCCACAATCCGGCTGCGTGAACCCGTGCGATAAAGAAACTGTTTGATCGCCAGCACCTGCGGATCTTCGGCGGCCTCCTGCACAAAGCGCACCACCGGGTCGAATGACTCATACGGATGATGCAGAAGAATATCGCCCTCTTCCAGGACATCCAGCAGTGGTTTGGCCGGATCCAATCCGGCCGGAGTTTGGGGCGTCCAGGTTTCGGGCAGCAGGTATTCGAATCCCGGGACACGCGTCCAGGCCATGTACGCCCCGAGGTCAAGCGGCCCATTGACCGGATAAATCGTTTCTGCTCCCGCGCCTGTCAGTTGCCTCAAAAACTGGAGCAGGCTGGGCGACAGCCCGGCTGGCACTTCCAACCGCACCGTGTCTCCCTCCTGCCGCGCATCGATCATTTCCTCCATTTCCTGGACCAGATCGAGCACCTCGTCGTCATCCACGGGGATGTCACCGTTGCGAGTCACGCGAAACAAACCGCTGGCCCGCACTTCCTCGCCCGGAAAAAAAGCGCCGAGGTAATGGGTCAACACGTCCTCAAGCGCCACACACGCCCATCCCTCGTCGGCCACATCCGGCAGGGGAATGAATCGAGGGAGGCTACCCGGAAGCACGACAATCGCATGCCTGACCGGCTCCCCTGGGGCCGCCACCGCGCAGGCCACGGCCAGCCGCAATCCGGGCAATTGCGGGCGCGCGAGCTCCTGAAAATCGACCGACACCGGCGTCAGCACGGGAAAGATCGTGTCCCCAAAATATTCCTCGACATGCCGCACCTGCGTGGGCGTCAGCTCGCTGAGCCTGAGTTGCCCCATGCCGTTTGCGCGAAGCTCCGGCAGCAACTGACCGACCAACAATGCCGATTGGGCGGCGAGCAGGTGCTCGACGCGCTGGCGAATCCGCCGCAACTGCTGCGGCGCCGTCAATCCACTCGGATCTTTGCCGCGCTGCCGCGCCCGCGCGAGGGCGGATAACCCGCCCACTCGGACCATGAAAAACTCGTCGAGATTGGAGGCGGTAATCGCAAGAAATTTCAATCGCTCCAGCAGCGGCAACTCCTCGCGCGCCGATTCAGCCAGCACTCGCTCGTTGAATTCGAGCCAGCTTAACTCGCGGTTGATAAATTCAGACGGGGCGGGCATGGCATTAATTCAGGGTGGCGGCCGTGGATCCGGTGGCGGCTTCAACGACGATTTCCATGCCGAACACGCTGCTGAACATCCCGGCCTTGCGGTTCAGCGCCAATTGCACCGCGCTGGTCTCCTTCACGCCCTCCAGCTCGATGACCAGGCGTCCCGGCTCCACCCGCGCCCGCCGGATGCTCACCCGCTGACCGCGTCCGCGATCCAGCGAGTCCGCCACTCGAAGCAGTGCCGCCAACTTTGAGACCACCAGACGCTGCCCGCGATCGAGTTGCAAATACTCAGGATGTTCAATCGATGGCACCGGCCCCCGATGGTAGCGAGCGACCAATCCGGCCAGCAACGTGTCCTCCTGGTTGAGACCAAAGACCTCGTTGTGACGAATGATGTAAAAGGAATGCAAATGGTGGTCGCGCGAGCCGATGAGGTGCCCGGTCTCATGAAGCAGCGTGCCCGCCGTGAGGATGAGCGCTTCCCGGCGTCCCAGATTGTGCAGCTCCTGCAATTCCTGAAACAGCATCGCCGCCAGACGCGCCACCTGCTGGGCATGCCCGGTGTCGATCTTGAACTTGCGTCCGAGATTCAACGCCGTCTGGGCCACCTGCCGACGAAAGTGGTCGACGCTCGCCGCCGGCGAGACCAGCCCGGCCAGCAGGGCTTCCTCAAAGTCCTCCGCGGGCACCACGATCTCGTCGAGACGAAATTGCTGGGCCAGTCCGACGTGCAGCTCGAGCGCGTAAAGCATCAGATCGGCGGTGCGGAAGTCGAGTTGCAGTCGCTTCGCCACGCGCTCCACCCCCTGCTCCTCGATCTCCGCGGCCAGCGCCGAAAGTTTCTTGACTGGCAGAATGCGCGCGCCGCGGCCGCGCCCGCCCGGCTGGAGGCTGGCCAGCGATTGGATTTCGTGACCCAACGCCACCAACTGTTTCACCTCATCGCGGGCAAAGTCGTAGCTGATTTGATCGAACAGGCTGCGCGCCGTCTGGCCGATCATCCGGGCCGTGATGCTCAGGTCGCCGCGGTTCGCCTCGACTTGCTCGCGGTTGCGCTCGATGCCGAGCGGATAGCGGTGGTAGTCTTGGATGCCACCGGCTTGGAAGAAAAGCATGCGCGTGTTGCCGGGTCCGATGTGGCTGACCAGCGTCCCCTTCGCCGCCAGCGCCTTCTGGCGGTCGAACACCCGCCGCGACGCCAAATAAATCAACCGCGTCATCTCGCCGTCGTCGAGGAGCTCCGCCTGCCAGCCGAGAGCGACCTCGATGCGATTCAGCAGCAGGTCCTGGTTCTGCGCCTCGAGCAGGATGTTGGTTGCGACGATGCGGGCCGGCGCCCCGTCGATCCCATAGTCGCGCATGGCCGCCCGATGCGACCGCAGCACATCGATGGCCAGAGCCATCGCCTCGCCCCCCACCAAGCCGTGGCGGAAAACTTCCTGGGCCAGCGGCACCGGTTGAGTCAGCACTTCCAGCGGGCGCATCCCCCCCTCCCCGTCGGGCTCGCCAATGAGCAGCGTGATGGCATTCGAACCGAGATGAATCACGGCCTGCGGCCCGTCCGGCCCTTTCCCGGGCTCGTCGGATTTTGGCAGGAGGTCTGGCTCTTTCAACATCGGCAAGGCAGGATACCTCAATCGCCTCGGCCAGGCAATTGACCGAAGGGCATACTTCGTTCTTGGTTCTTGGTTCTTGGTTCTTGGTTCTTGGTTCTTGGTTCTTGGTTCTTGGTTCTTGGTTCTTGGTTCTTGGTTCTTGATTACTGATTACTTCTGATTACCGACTACTGACTACTGACTACTGACTACTGACTACTGACTACTGACTACTGACTACTGACTACTGACTACTGACTACTCACTACAGCCCCCAGACCCGCCGAGGCGCTTCCTCCTCATGTCGCGAACCTGATGACCGGCCCCTGTTGCGCAACCGCGGAATTGTGACGATCGGTCACAAACTCGCCACGCCGGCCAAATCGGCTGGCAGCGGCGGAAACTCGGGCTTCAGGCGGTCCAGTGCGTCCCGCACAGTGGTGGCCACCACCAGATTGCGATACCACTTTTTGTTGGCCGGCACCACGTACCAAGGAGCGTGGGGGGTGCTGGTCCGGCTCATGGCTTCTTCATACGCCTTGATGAAGTCGTTCCAGGACGCGCGGTCGTCGATGTCCGACCGCTGCAGCTTCCACTGCTTCGACGGGTCCTTAAGCCGCCCTTCCAGCCGGGCTTTCTGCTCGGTCGCGTCAATGTGGAGAAAGAATTTTAGGACCACGGTGCCCTCGTCCGCCAGCAGGCGCTCGAAGTTGACGATGTGCTCAAAGCGTTTCTCCCAAATATCGCGCGGCGCCAGTTTGCGCACGCGAACGGCGACGACATCCTCGTAGTGGCTGCGGTTCCAGATGGTGATCTCGCCGCGGCCGGGCACGCGCGCATGAACGCGCCAGAGGAAGTCACGTTCGAGTTCCGCCGCCGTGGGCGCCTTAAACGCCACCACGCCCAACCCGTGCGGGTCCAGTCCCTGAAACACGTTGCGCACGGTGCCGTCCTTGCCCCCTGCATCCATCGCTTGAAACAAAATCAGCACTTTGTGCCGCCGCTGCGCGATCAACCGCGCCTGCAATTCGCGCATCCTCAGACGCACCGCTTCCAGCGCGATCGTCCCATCCTCCTTGTTCACGCAGGAAAACGCGCTCGTGTCATTCGGATCCCATCGGTCGAGATCCACCTTGGCACCGGGACTGACAAGAAACGGCTTCATCGGGGCGCATGGTGAAAGAACCAGCGGACGGAACAAGGGGAGATTTCAAGTGTTGAGGCCGGAAGCGTTCGCTGGGTGCTCTGGTGGGGAAAGTCCGGGTCATTGATCCCGAAATGAACGATGGTCTTTTCAGCGGAGCGGGGCAGAGTCATGGATGGGCGCGTCATCAGGGCGGCCGAATCAAAAAAAATCTACCACCTCGGATTTCCCCACGAAGCACCCCGCATCCATGACCAGAATACTTATCCCCACACTGGCTGGAATGCTTCTCCTCCCCATCGCTCAGTCTCGGGCCGATCGACTTCCGGGAAACTTCTGGCCCAACCCGGATTTCGAGGAAGGAACGAATTTGGGCGATCCCGGCGGGCAACTGGCCTCGTGGAACCGCGGCGGCTCCGACGGATCGATCTGCCGGGTCAGCGACAAGGCTTTCACCGGCAGCCACGGGCTGGCCGTCGTCGATGAAGCCAACGAATTTGGCGAGTGGTATTGTGACGTGAGCCTGGTGGGGCGTGCGGTGGCGGGCGACACGGTCGACTTGCGCTGGCAGGAAGTGTATCAGACTCAGGGCGGAGAAATGCGGGTCAGCGTGGTCTTTCTCAACAGCGCGGGCGCACTCGTCGGCGCCAAGCATTTCGTGAAGCAGGGCACCAGCGATGGGTTTGGCGATTCCATCGAAACGGCCGAGTGGGTGCCGCGGGACGAGTCGGCCGAGGTGCCGGAAGGGGCGGCCACGATGCGGGTTTCGCTCGTTTCCGGCGGCGCCCTCACGACGACCGGGGTGTATGTGATCGACGAGCTGTCGGTGGCGCGGCGCCCGGCGCCCATCCTGTTGCCCGGCAACCTGTGGACCAATAATCCCACTTTCGAGAGCGGCGAAAATCTGGACCAGCCCACCGGCACTCTCACTCACTGGAACCGGGGTGGGTCCGCGGCTGGCATCTGCCAGGTGACCACTCAGGCTTCGATCAGCCCAACCCATGGACTCGCCGTGGTCGACACGGACAACGGCTATGGCGAATGGTACTCGGATTTGTCGCTCGCAGGGGTGGCCACGGGCGGCGATGAATTGAACCTCCAATGGTTCGAGATGTTTAACGTGTCGGCGGGCGGCGAAATGCGGCTGTCCGTGCTCGTCTTTTCCGCGGCAAACGCCGTGCTGGAGGCACGCCATTTTGTGGCGCAAGGCCAGAGCGCCGGATGGGCTGGATCGGCGGCAGCCTCGCCTTTTGTCCGGCGCACCGAAGCGATCACGCTGCCCGAGGGCGCGGCCAAACTGCGCGTTTCCCTGGTCAGCGGTGGCTCGGCCGAAACCACCGGCCTCATGACCATCGATGACCTGTCGATCAACAAATCGCCGCCGGCCCTCCCCGAAGTGCTCGCCGGCAATGTTTGGCCCAACCCGGGATTTGAAGAGGGCAACGAGCTCGATGCGCCCACCGGCACGCCGTCCGAATGGAACCGCGGCGGCAACGAGGGCACCGTCTGCGTGGTGGTTAATGGCAATGCCGTCAGCCCGACCCACGCCCTGGCCGTCGTCGACGACAGCGACGCCGGTTACGGCGAGTGGTACGCCAATTTGCCGCTCGGCGCGGCCACGGCGGGCGGCCGGTTGCTCAACCTCCAGTGGTTCGAATTGTTTTCCATCCCTGTGGGGGAGATGCGCGTGACGCTCCTCTTTTTCAACGCGGCCAATCAGGTGCTGAGCCAAAACCACTACGTCGCCCGCGGGAACAGCTCCGGCTGGAAAACCAGCGTCGCTGATTCCACTTTCGCCCGCCGCAACGAACAAGTCGTGGTTCCCACTGGGGCGGTCCGACTGCAGGCGTCGTTGGTCAGCGGCGGCGCCCCCAACACCAAGGGCTCCATGATCATTGACAACGTGTCGGTGGCTCCGGCCCCCACCGCTCCTCAGGTCCTCTTCGGGAACTTCTGGACCAACCCGGGATTCGAGGAGGGCACGGACCTCGACAACCCCCAGACCGGCCAACCCACCAGCTGGTCCAAAGGAGGAGCCGAGGTTTCGATCACCCGGGTGCTCACGGACGCGTTTCAAAGCACCTCGCATGCCCTGGCGGTGGTCGACAACAGCTCGACCAGCTATGGCGAGTGGTACCGATTTCTCGACCTCGCCGGCGTCCTCGAACCCGGACAAGCCGTGTCAGTCCAGTGGTGGGAGATGTTCAACATCAGCGCCGGCGGCGCCATGCGGCTCTCCGTCCTCTTCTTCAATGGCAACACCATCGTCGGTGAAAACCACTTCGTGGCCACCGGCGATAGCCCCGGATGGGGCGGCACCATCCCGACCTCGTTCTTCACCAAACGCAACGAATCACTCGTCGTGCCGGCCAACTCAACCCGCCTCCTCGTCACCCTGACCTCCGCCGGCCCAGTGGAATCCACCGGATCCATGCTCATCGATGACCTGTCGTTCGCCAAACCCGCCCCACCCCCCGATCTGCTGGCCGGCAACTTCTGGATCAATTCGACCTTCGAGGAGGGAGTCCAGCTGGACAACCCAACCGTCGGCCTGCCCACGGGCTGGGAACGCGGTGGGTCGTACATCCAGGGCAATTTGGTCAACAACCAGACCGGGACCAGCCCGACTCATTCGATCGAGCTCAATGACACGAAGGAGGATGCCTATTCCGAGTGGTTTCAATTCTGGAACTTCGAAGGGCGGCTCCAGGCGGGCGACTTGCTTGATCTGCAATGGTTTTGGGTTTACGACACCACGGGGGACATGCGGCTGTCCTTCGTCTGGTACGCCGCGGACAACAGCGTGGCCGGCCAGCACCACTTTGTCGTCCGCGGACAAAGTCTGGACTTTGAAGGCGACATCACAACCAGCCCATTCGAAAAACAGTTGCGCCAAATCCGGGTGCCGGATGGCGCCGTGCGGGGGTTTGTCGGTGTTGCCTCGGGCGGCGCGCTCTCGGTCACCGGGCGCATCATTGTCGACGACTTGTCCCTGCGCGTTGTCCCCTTCTCGATCACCGATATCCAGCGGGCAGTGACCGGTTGGGAAATCACCTGGCTCAGCTCCCGCGTGGGCAGTTACGAGGTCCAGTCATCCGACTCGCTGCGCGCCAACACCTTCAGCCCCGTGCCAGGAGGCGAGGTGGTCTTGGGAGACGCCGAAAGCGCCACCACTGCCTTCATTGACACCCGCCCCGGCGCGCCCGCACGCTACTATCGCGTCCTGCGACTGCCTTGATGGAACTCACGGCCCTGGAGTTTGTCCATTTTTCGTGCTTTTTTGTTAATGGAACGACACTCCAACCGAATGAGAGAAGGTGGCATTCAGGTGGGACGCGACCTCCTGGGCGCGTAGGCGGTGAGGGCGTACCATCCGGGCATGGTCTCCACTTCTCGAGTGATGGTCACGTGATTTGCACCCGGAAAACTCCCAATTACCGCGTCTGTGCTCATCGCTTTTTCTGTTTTGGGCACCGCTTGAGAAGGCGTGTGGTGGGCTTCTTTCACCACGCTCCCCCCGCCTACGAGCCCGCGAGGTCTCGTCCCACCTCCAGCCTCAATCGCCCGCTGAATTCTGTATTCAAAGGGTGCCAAGTTTTTCTGATTCAAGGTTCTTCGTCGATAGTCGACGACGCTGCCGAGGGCTAAAAATCTTCCGCTCCTGGCACGATTCTCGGCGCAAAAATGGACAAACTCCAGGGCCGTGAGTTCCACTCACGGCGTCCACCCGTCGCCGCGGCGTTTTTGAAACGGCACACTCTCCGCGACGGCCGTGATCAGGGCGTGAAACATGTGGTTGTCCCGCTTCGTCTTCTCCATGATTTCGCTGAGGGCCGGCTTGTCATAGAACTCGACGCCCCGCCCAAGCGCGTAAGTGAGCAGTTTCGAAGCGAGCGTCCGGACAAATTGGTCCGACTTGTCGCGCAGCAGGATGGTCGTGAGGTCGCTGGCATTGGCAAATTCCTGGCCGCTGGTCAGGCGCCCGGCGCTTTCGACCGGTTGGCCCTCGTCCTGGTCGCGCCAGGCGCCGACGGCGTCGAAGTTTTCGAGCCCGAAGCCGATCGGGTCGAGCATGGCATGACAGTTGGCGCACGCCGGATTGGCGCGGTGTTGTTCCAACCGCTGGCGGAGCGTGCCATGGAATTCGGCGACCTCCTCGAGAGCCGGCACGTTGGGGGGTGGCGGCGGTGGCGGCGTGCCGAGCAGGTTTTCGAGCACCCATTTGCCGCGCTTGACCGGTGAGGTGCGGGTGGGGTCAGACGTCACGGTGAGCACCGAGGCATGCGTGAGCAAGCCGCGGCGGCGCGCCGTGTCGAGCGAAACCCGCTGAAACTCGCTGCCTTGCACCCCGTCCATGCCGTAGTGGCGCGCCAGTCGTTCGTTGACGAACGAGTAGTCGGCGCTGAGAAACTCGAGCACACTCCGGTTTTCCGTCAGAAGGAAGTGGAAGAATTCTTCGGTCTCGCCCCGCATGGCGTCGCGCAATGAACCGTCCCAGGGAAATTTCTCGGTATTGGGAGCCACGATCGCCAGGTTGCGCGTCTCCAGCCACTGACCGCCAAACTGGCGGGCCAATTCCCGTGCCTTTGGGTCAGCGAGCATCCGTTTGATTTCCGCGGCGAGGTTCTGGCGCAACGCGTTGTTTTCCGCCCTCTCCAGCAGCTGGTCGTCAGGCATGGTGGACCACAAGAAATAACTCAGCCGGCTGGCCAAGGCGAATTCGCCCAGCTCGACCACCTCGCCGTCGGCTTTTTCGTCGGCCTGCCATTCAACCCGATACAGAAAGTGCGGGCTCACCAACGCCGCTTTGAAGGCCATGGCCACCGACTGCTCCCACGATGTCCCCGCCTGCTGCGCACGACCGGCCAGTTCGGCGAGTTTCGCCACCTCTTCGGGGCGTCCCGGCCGCCGATAGGCGCGCCGCAGGAAAGCGGTAAGGACTTGCCGGGTCGCTGCCTCAGACCCCTCCGCACCCGGCTCGTGGACAAATAGCCGCCGGTAGCTCTCGGGAAGCGGGTCGCTTTCCGACCAGATCGGGCCGGTGATTTCGATCGACTTTATGTAAATGTTTCGATCCTGGCCGTCGGCGTAGTAATCGTTGATAAAGGCGGCGGCCACCGACTGCTCCCCACGCCGCTCCCGCACCGTAGCCTCCACCGATTGGGAATCCTCGGCCGTGCCGGTGATCTCGAATGTCTGGATGTCCTGGTCGCCGATCCGCAGGGTTAGCTTGGCCGATTCGTCTCCCGCCTGATCCGCATAGGCGCGGATCTGTATTCGATAGGACGCCCCCATCTCAAACCGATGACGCGTCACCGCAGCGCCCTCGCCGACCAGCGCCAACACACCGTCTCGACCACTCTGCCCCGTTCCCTGCTCACTCAGTCCTTCGGCTGGGACTACCGTCGTCGTGGGCGGGCGCCGGCGGTCGGGCACCGCGACGCCCACCACCGCGTCCGCGGCCGCCAAGTACCGCTCGACCAACACGGGCGGCATGGCGAGCACATCGCCAATGTTGTCGAATCCATAGCCGCTGTCGTCGTCCGGAAAACCGTCCGCGGGGCGCTCGTCCACCCCAAGCAGGTCGCGAATCGTGTGGTTGTACTCCGTCCGGTTGAGCCGCCGAATGGTGACACGCCCGGGGTCCGGATTGGCGGGGTCGACCGGAAACACGGTGTCGTCGATCCAGCGGACCAGCCGTTTCCGTTCCCCTGCCGTCGGCTGTTCCTTGTCGACCGGCGGCATCAACCAGTTGTCGATGTTGAACAGGATCCCCTCCCACTTTTTGCGCGCCGCCACCAGATCCGCTTCCGTGGTGTACGCATCGAGCGACAGCCCGCCTTTGTCCATCCCGTCGCCGTGGCAGTCCCAACAATACTTCTCGAGCAGCGGCCGAATGTCGCTCGCAAACGTCAGCGGCGCGGCGCTGAGGCCGCCCCCCGACAGCACCAGACCCATGGTCAGCCCACAGTAGATCACACTTGTCATTCCCTTTATTTCTCGTCTCCACCGCCCGCCGCCTCAACCCGACCCCACCCCGATCCGCCGCCCCGGCAATCCCCGAACCCGCCTTCCGCACGGATTCCCATCAATCGCGCTTGGCGGACGCCGCCTCCTGTGTTGACATGTCTCCATGACGGGAGATTCCGATCAACTGGAATTCGACTTTTTCCGGCAGCCCAGCGAATTCGAAACGGACGGCTTGGACCACTGGCGCCAGGAAATGCGGGCTCAAGATGAGGCGGAGGCGCGCCGCTTGGGATTGCCACTCCGTCGGCAGGTGGAAGTCCAACTAGAAAGCGGCGCGCTGCTGAGCGGACGACTTGAATTCGCGGACGCGGAATTACTCCGCCTGACGCGACGGCCAGCCAAGCTCTCGCTGCGAGTCGGAACCTCGGTGTTCGACTATTCGCAGATCGCGCGATGCATCGTGCTGGATTGACTGTCAGACTGCGGCTTGACGGGTGGGCGGCCTTTAGGCACGGTGAATATCCCGCATGAACAATCCGCAGGCGCCGCACTGTCTGGTCTATGTAAGCCAGGCCACCCGTGATTTCGATGAGGGCGAGCTCGCCGATCTGCTGGCCGTCTCCCGCCGCAACAATGCCGCCTCAGGAATCACCGGACTGCTCATGTACGAGTCCCGCATGTTTTTACAGGCGCTCGAAGGACCGCAGGCCGACGTCACCGCGCTCTTCCAAAAAATCAAACGTGATCCCCGGCACACTGACGTGCAATTGGTGTGCGAAGACCGCATCGAGCAGAGATACTTCGGCCCGTGGCGCATGGCCTTTCAGCGCGCCACCGACAAAGACCTGTCTCCCGGTGAGGGATTCTCCACGCTGCTGGAAAACTACCGCAAAGGCACCCTCTCCGCTATCGACGACCGCCTCGTTTTCGCATTGCTCGTCCTCTTCAAGGAACGCCTTCCCCTGGAGGGCATGGACGGCATGGTCGGATAAGCCGCCAGTCCCACCGCACCTCAATCCCTTATGAAACGCTATGCCCTCGGCTTGGACTTCGGTACCAACTCCGTTCGCTCGCTCCTCATCAACCTCTCCGATGGGCGCGAGGTCGGCTCCTCGGTTTTTGACTACCCGTCCGGCGAAATGGGCATCCTCCTCGACGAGCGTGACCCAAACCTCGCCCGCCAGAATCCGCGGGATTACCTCGATGGAATGGTGGCCGTCACCCGCGGCGCGCTTCGCCAAGCCGCCGTAAGCGTGCCCGGGTTTGATCCCTCCCAAGTCGTCGGAATTGGAGTCGACACGACCGGCAGCACACCCATCCCCGTGGATGCGGCCGGCACGCCCCTCGGATTAAAACCCGAGTGGAAAGACACCCTGGCCGCGCAGGTCTGGTTGTGGAAAGACCACACTGCCCACGCGGAAGCCGCCGAAATCACCAACCGCGCCCGGAAGTCGCGGCCGCACTACCTGGCCAAATGCGGCGGCACGTATTCGAGCGAGTGGTTTTGGAGCAAGATCCTGCACCTCGCTCGGACCGCTCCCGAGGTTTTTGACGCCGCGCACAGCTTTGTCGAGCATTGCGACTGGATCCCCGCCGTGCTCACCGGCAATACCCGGCCCGAAACAATGCCACGCAGCGTCTGCGCCGCCGGTCACAAGGCCATGTTCAACGCCGATTGGGGCGGCTTGCCCGATGCCGAATTCCTCGAGTCGCTCGATCCTCGACTGGCCCGACTGCGCGACCGACTTTACACCTCCGCCTCAACTGCCGATCAGCCCGCCGGTCGCCTGACCGCCGAGTGGGCCGCCCACCTCGGGTTGCGCGAGGGCGTGCTCGTCGCCGGCGGGGCCTTCGACGTGCACATGGGGGCGGTCGCCGCCGGCATCGCCGAGGGCATCCTCATCAAAGTGCTCGGAACCAGCACCTGCGATGTCATGGTCGCAGACACCCAGCGTCCACTTCCAGACATCCCCGGCCTCTGCGGCATCGTCGAGGGATCGATCCTCCCCGGCTTCTACGGTCTCGAGGCGGGTCAATCGGCCGTCGGAGACATCTTCCTGTGGTTCGTCAGCCACCTGGTCCCCGACAGCTACGGGCATTCGGTCGCCGAAAAATTCGCCGGACTGGAAGCCGAAATGGCGCGCCTGAAGCCCGGCCAAAGCGGCCTGCTCGCGCTCGACTGGAACAACGGCAACCGCACCGTGCTCGTGGACGCGCGCCTCACCGGTCTGCTCATTGGTCAGACGCTTCACACCACCGCCGCCGAAATCTACCGAGCCCTCATCGAAGCCACCGCCTTCGGTGCCTTGACCATCATCCACCGCCTCGAGGAATACGGCATGTCGGTTCGCGAAGTCATCAACACCGGCGGCCTCGCCGTGAAGAATGCCGCCCTCATGCAGATTTACGCCGATGTCCTCGGCCGCCCCATGAAGGTCGCTCAAAGCGACCAAACATGCGCCCTCGGCGCCGCCATGTTCGGTGCGGTCGCCGCCGGTGCCTTCGACTCGCTCCAGGCCGCCCAAAAGATCGTCTGCCGCACCCGCGAAACCGTTTACCAACCGGACCTTGCCGCCCACGTCACGTACGCCGAACTCTACACCCTCTACCGCACCCTCCACGACGCCTTCGGTACCGCCAACTGGTCCGGCCAACTAGCCTCCGTCATGAAAGAACTCCTCGCCCTCCGCGAACGCGCGCGGTGAACCGCTCCCAATCGCCGCGACACCCACCCAACGCTTCCAGTTGGTGTATAAATAACCAAATCCGCTGTCGATCTTTTCCCAGGCATAGCCATAAGCCAGCACATAGTGCCAGAGCCAGCACAACCCCGTCACGGCGGGATACCCGCCTTTGATCGCATCGCGGCTGCACAGGGCTCCGGCATCCGGCCAAGTTTCCGTGACCGGATTCGTGTGCCAACTCCGACCGATGAACTGCGGCAGCGTCGAAATGTAAGTGTACGGCCTGAATGGAAAAAATGTCTGGATCAACCTTAAACAGAGTCGCCCCATCGGTCGCCAGCAGGCGGCCCTGCTCAGCTTCGGCGGCGAGAAACGTGGGCCCATAACGAACCACGTTCATCCGAGACGTCTTCGCCAATCGGGCCAACCGCTCGCACGGTGTCGGTCCTTCCGTCACGAACTCAGCCACCGGGGAATCGTCGTCCGTCGCCGAAATCAGAATGTAGCCGGCATCGGGAGAAGTGGCTTCTTCCGGATCCGTCACCACGGGGCCGTATCACCCAAAAAGGGACATTGGAACCACGAAAGTCACGAAACACACGAAAATTCATTGCGTTAGGGCAAGCGACCTCCTCATCCATCAGGTGGACGGTGATAATTGGGCAACGCCTTGGTTTTTCGTGTGTTGCGTGCTTTTCGTTGTTCCCGCTCGGGTCTTTAGGTTTCACGGCGGATTTGGCGGATTCTCGCGTCGCAGATTTTAATGGGCATGCGCCGAATTGTTTGCTAATGTTAAATAATTAGGATGTCGGTGCGCCCGCCACACCCGGATTCGACCGCCGCACTCACGCCACTGGTCTTTGCCTGTGGCCATTGCGGAACGCAGTTGCGTGTATCCGCGGCCTTGGCGGGGGTGGAAGGACCATGTCCTGTCTGCCGACACTCAGTCAGAGCCCCCTCGGTTTCCGCGTCCTACCAATCGGACCTACCTCTGCCATCCGCCCCATCCGCCCCATCCGCCCCATCCGCCCCATCAGTGCCGCGTCCTCCCGCCTCGTTGCTGCCGCCGGAACCCTCGGGTCGATCGGCTCCCGCATTATCGCTGACTCTCGAGCCTCCGAAGCGTTCGCCCTTGCGCGGGCCGCTCGGTGCGAAACGCCTTACCGAAGGAGCACAAAATTCCCGCGAGCCGAAACCGGCTCCTGCGCGATCCCGGCCCCAGCGCGAAGCGCCACCGGTAGTCACGGACAAGGCTATGCCCGTTGGCCGCACGCGGCTGTGGACCTGGGCGGTCGTCGGTGCGGTGGTGGGAGGTGGATTTGTTTTCGCCGGATCGAGTGCGCTGCGCCTGCGGCGCGACCTCACCCCCGCGCACGCCTACGCATCTCAGGCGGCTCATCAGGCCGATCCGGGCGGTGATGACGCATTGGCCGCGCTGGCGGAGCACAAGAGGGAATCGTCCAGAGAACTGCGCTCCCTCCTCGCCGCCCAGCAGGCGATCTGGCAGCTGTTCGGCGCCGCGACGGGAGATGAGGCGGCGCGCTGGGTCAGCGGAACGAATGCGGCATCGTTGCCGGAAGCCGGGTTGACCACCCCGCTTACCGCGCTCGCTCTGCGCGGCAAACAGCGGCTCCCCGACGACGAGGGAACGCTTTCCCAATGGTCGGTCACCACCACGCGCTTCGGCGAAATCACCGTCGAAGTCAGCGACGCCGGCGGCGAGGCCCGCGTCAATTGGTCCAAACTCGCCTCCCAACTCGGCACCGCACCCGGCCCCCGCACCGCGTCGACTCCCTGAGGAGACACTCCCCCTCGTCACACATCCAGGTTCTTCACATTGAGTGCATTATCCTCAATGAACTGCCGCCGTGGCTCGACGACGTCCCCCATCAGGATGGTGAAAATCTGGTCGGCTTCCACCGCATTCTCCTCGTTCATTTTGACCTGAAGCAGCCGTCGGGTGGCCGGGTCCATGGTGGTGTCGAAAAGCTGGGAGGCATTCATCTCGCCCAAGCCCTTGAACCGCTTCACCTCCACTCCATTCCGCCCGATCTCCAGCACCTTCTCCAGAATCTCAGGCACGCTGCGCAGGGGATGCGTCTGCTTGCCCTCCACCAACTCGAAAAGTGGTTCGTCCTTGGCGCTAAAATGATCCAGATGCAGACCGGCCTCATGCAGGCGAGCCAACAGCTTGGCGATCGATTTCGCCTCATGGATGTCGATCAAGCGGGCTCGCCGGCTCGGCCCCCGGCGCTCGACCGACGGCGCGGGTTCTTCCTTGATCTCGACCGCCGGGAGTGACGGCGAGTCGAGCAGGGACAGGTCGCCGTTGGCGAGGTAGAATTCGTGCAAAGCTTTCTCGTCGAGGAAGTAGCGAACCGTCTCCTCGTTCCCGGCGCGGATTTTCATGAGATATTCCGGCAGGGTGCCGGTGGCCGGATCACGCAGCGAAAGATAGGTTTCGAAGTCGCCACCATTGCGCCGGATGACTTCGCTGAACCGATGGAGACGGCTGAGGAGTTCGAGAATGTTCCTGAGTTCTTCGCTGCCAAAGCTCCGGTCCTCTCCGATCGCCCGAAGCCTCACCTCTTCCGCCGCCAACTCGATCAGGATCTTGTTCAGCGCCTCGTCGTCCTGCACGTATTCCTCACGCTTCTTGCGCCTGACCTGGTAAAGCGGCGGCTGGGCGATGTACACGTATCCCGCCTTGACCAGGTCGGGCATCTGACGGCAGAAAAACGTGAGCAGCAAGGTGCGAATATGACTGCCGTCCACATCGGCGTCGGTCATGATCACGATGCGATGATACCGCGCCCGCGAGAGGTCAAAGCTGCCCACTTCGTCGCCTGATCCAATGCCGGTGCCCAGCGCCGTGATGAGCGTCTGGATTTCCTTGTTGGCCAGCACCTTGTCGAGCCGCGCCTTTTCGACATTGATGATTTTCCCCTTGATCGGCAGGATGGCCTGCGTGCGGCGGTCCCGCCCCTGCTTGGCCGACCCGCCGGCGGAATCACCCTCCACGATGAATATCTCGCACAGCGAAGGATCGCGCTCGGAACAGTCAGCCAGCTTTCCCGGCAGCCCGCCTCCCGACATCGCACTCTTGCGCACCGTCTCCCGCGCCTTCCGCGCCGCCTCCCGCGCCCGTGCGGCGGTCAGGGTGCGCTCGACGATCTTTTTGGCGATGGCCGGATTCTCTTCGAAAAACTGGCTGAGGCCCTCGTACGTGACCGAGCTGACCACCGGTTCGATCTCCGTGTTGACGAGCTTGACCTTCGTCTGCGACTCGAAGCGCGGATTGGGCAACTTCACGCTGAGGATGCAGATGATGCCCTCGCGGCAGTCCTCACCCGAGAGAGCCGGATCCTTGTCCTTCAGAATCTTGTTGCTCTTGGCGTAGTTGTTGATGGCGCGGGTCAGCGCGCTCCGAAAACCGGTGGCATGCGTGCCACCGTCCGGATTCGGAATATTGTTGGCAAAACAAAGCGTCTGCTCCTGGTAGCTGTCGTTGTACTGAAGCACCACGTCCACAAACACGTCCTCCTCGGTCGGTCGGCCGTCGACATCAATGACCACCGGCCGCTTGCCGCGCAACACCACCGGCTCGGCGTGCAGCACGTCCTTGTTTTCGCCGAGCTGCCTGACGAATTCCACGATGCCTTCCTTGTAAATAAACGTCTCCGTGCGCGGTTTTTCGCCGCGTTCGTCCGTTAGGGTAATTGTCAGTCCGGGGTTGAGAAAAGCGAGTTCGCGCAGGCGCTTGGCCAGAAGGTCGAACTTGAACTCGGTGGTGATGGTGAAGACGGTGGCGTCCGGAAAGAACGTGATCAGGGTGCCGGTCTCGTTCGGATTGTCGAGTTGGCCGACCACCGCCAGCTTCTCCGTCGTCTTCCCTCGTTCGAATCCGATCGAGTAAATCTTGCCGTCACGCCGCACTTCGGCCTTGAACCAGTCGGACAACGCGTTGACGCACTTCGCCCCTACCCCGTGCAGACCGCCGGAGTACTTGTAGGCGCCCTGCCCAAACTTGCCTCCAGCGTGCAGATTCGTCAGCACGAGCTCGATAGCGGGAATGCCAAATTTTTTGTGGATGGCGACCGGAATCCCGCGTCCGTCGTCGCGCACCGAGCAGGACCCATCCAGATGGATGATCACGTTGATGGCCTTGCAGTAACCGGCAAGATGCTCGTCTATCGAATTGTCGAGCACCTCGAAAACACAGTGGTGCAGGCCGCGTTCATCAGGATCGCCAATATACATGCCCGGCCGTTTCCGAACCGCCTCCAGACCCTCGAGTTTGTCGATTTGCTCGGCACCGTAGGACTGGGTGGCGGCCACTCCGGTGGTGGCCGCATCGGGATCCGGAAGAGAATGAACAGGGGACATGAAAGAGCGGAAATCAGCCACGAACTCGGGCTTGGTCCAGAGTGACGAGGCGGACGGCCAGCGCAACAAGAACGCCCGGCCGAATGCCGCGAAATCGAGCCAAGGAAAATCGCGACCACGCTGGTTTGACAAAGACTGGCCGACCGTCATACTCGCGCCGTGCTCAAGCAAATCATAGGACAAAAACCCGCGCCAGCCGCACCGTCGGCTCCGGCCCCCCCCTCGGCTCCGGTCGCCGCCCCGGTCAGCCCGTCTGTTCCGGTGCCGAATTACCCGGCTCCACCGGCTCCTGTTTCCAAACCAACCACCACTTCATCTTCGAACCCAAGGATCATGAGTTCCAGCAAGAATATCCTCAGCAGCGACGTCGAAATCAAAGGCTCGCTCAAATTCAGCAACGACCTGATCATCGACGGGCGCATCGAGGGAGAAGTGACATCGGATGGGTCGCTGACCATCGGCGAAAATGCCTTCGTCAGTGGCGAGGTCCGCACCAAATCCGTCGTCGTCTTCGGCAAGGTGCAGGGCAACATCACCGTGACCGACCGCTGCGAACTCAAAGCCAACGCCGTGCTGGAAGGAGACATCATCGCGGGGACCATGGCCATCGAGGAAGGAGCCACCTTCATGGGCAAATCCTCGGTCGGCGCCGGAGCCAAGGCGCTGGCCTCCAAGAGCCTACCCAAGTCCCCGGCCGCGTAATCTCCGCGGTTCCTCTGAAGCACGTCCCGGTCGTCGATTCCACGATGACCCCATCTCTAGCGCAGCGGGAGACGGAATGCCCGGCGTGCGGCGCGCGCCAGTCGGAATCCGCCGCCATCGTGGGAACGATCTGCCGCTCCTGCGGGGAATCGTATTCGGTGCCGCCTCTCCCTGAGCCCAATCGTTCGAAGGCGCTCAGGCTCTGGGTCGCATCCGTGGCCGGCATGACGCGCCAGGGCTGGACGGCGGTCAAAAGTCAGTGCCGCCGCCCTCCCGCCACCGGCCGCCTGCGCCACGGACGATTGTTGCCCACCCCGTTCCAGATCGTCGATGATCCGCCCTGCCCAATTCAGGCTTTCCCCGCCGGCCATCGGCGGGTCGCCTGCCCGTTCTGCCAGGCGCCAGCCAATCTCCCGGCTCGCGCCATCTCCCACGCCTGCTCAGAGTGCGGTCAGCATTTTCCGACGCGCGACTACACCATCGACTCCGAGATCCACGCCAATCTGGCGACCGCCGGAACCGTCTTGATCCATCATCGCGGGTGCCTCATCGCCTCATCCCTGCGCTGCGGCGAATTGATCGTTTACGGACAAACCGAGGGCGCCTTGACCGTCACCGGCCTCGCCGAATACCACGGCCCCGGCGACACCATCGGTGAATTGCATTGCGGCCACCTCGTCATGGCCCGGGACGCGCGCCGCACATTCCATCAACGCATCTTCGCCATCGCCGCCGACATCCACGGCGATGTGACCGGTGACCTCTGCTGCGCCGGCCGCCTCCACATCAGCCGCGGGGCCGCCGTCCACGGCGATGTCCTCGCCGGCCAAATCCAACTCGACGCCGGCGGGCAAATCAATGGCTCCATGGGCACGCTCACCGCCGTGCTCAGCCCGAACGCACGCCTCACCGAAACCGCCCGCGCCCTGCGCCATAACTTCGGACAGGTCGCCCGCTGAACGCCCACTTCAGCTTCCAAATGAACGACGGAACCGCGATTCGCTCCAACCGTGGTTGAACCCAAGAAGGGACTTTGGACATCCGGGTTTTTGAGTTGAACGAGTTCGCCTCACTTCAACTTCCGGCGCCACTGGACCATCCCAGCCAGGCTCAGCGCCAGCAGCCCAAGTCCGGCTCCCCCTTCGGGAACATGCCGCGGTGTGTCGTCGTACCACGCATTAATCTTGGTGACCTTCAAATACGTGTCCTCACCGTATTTGCTTTCCGAGCCGGTATCGGCCAGAAACTGCTCGAGGGCCACCGTATACTTCAGCAGCCCATCCGCCGCCAAATCGCTGAAAATCGAGGCGTGGAGCGTCGGGTCCAGGACCATCGAGTAATACGCGTAGTCCGACGACGGATGAGCGCCATCCACTTCGAGGTCGTCCCAAATTAAAACTTGGTTCGGGTTGTCTCGCAGCGCAATGTCGACGTACTCCTCCGCATCCCCGCCGTTGCCCGCGGTCCGCTCTTTCGTCGGATCCTCCCCCGGCCGGTCATCCGCGAACGCAAACCAGACCTTGATCCCGTCAATCCCGTGGATCGCCGGATCAAATCCGTCCGGCTTGATGTCCCACGTGTTCGAGTAGCTCAAATCGTAACTCGAATCACTCCTTCCATAAGGCTCATACAAGAAATCAAGCGGCCCGCCAGAATGCTGGTCGTACCACGTCAACATCGCCGACTGGCCGGCCCCGGCCCCTCCGCAGAGAGCCGCAGCCATCCCAATCAACGATCGAATAGGTCGTTTCCGTCTCATCGTGTGCATGTGTGTGTGGTGGATAATGAAGTCTTCGCCTCGCCCCCGCGCCCCCTCCTCCCGCGTACCTCCGGCCATTAGGCTTAGAAATACCAGGATTAAGAAATCTATCAGAAGCAAGACGTAAAAATAATAAAGCAATGATTATGCCAGATAATCCGTGATGCACTTCATCTTGTTAATTATCACATGTTTACATTGATTTTTTCATTTCAATGGCCATGAAACAGTTATTTTTTTCTTTAAAATACTCCATTTTTTTGTCGGTATAATTTACAGAATCCACGTTCCGCACCGACAAATTTTGTCTATTACACTCATTATGAGAGTTTTACATCTTATATGCCAAAGTGTAAAGCTTTCCGACACAGGGAGGAGTGAAGCCGAAGCGTTTTGTTCGGGAGCAAGCCATTCACCCTGTCGAAGACGGGTGTTCACGCGTTTCGCGGAGATCATTGGGTCGGCGCGAAACATTCTCCGCGACAGGTCGTAAGCCTAAGTTATTGGTATTCTGATATTTCAGCAAGAATCCCCGCCCTGGCGAGCGGAAGCCCCCTTCTGAGATGAGGCGTTTCGCCAGTAGCTCTGGATTTTTTCCAGCCGTCCCCAAGCCTGCGGCTCCTCGGCTTTTTATGCTTCTGATGAGCCGTTTGGGATCAAACTATCGCTTGAACAGCAGAGAGCGCCCTGTCGTGCGACCAGCCCCCCCGACCGCGCGAACTCGGTCTTGGGATTGCGCCCACCACCCGCCTACTCGGGATGGTTGTCCCATCGCTGTGCCAAGGCGCGCCGCGCGGCGCGAGTGATGAGGACGGTAGCCGCGAGGGTGGCTGCCAAGCCGAGCGCGAAAAGTCCCCATTCCCAGGGAGTTCGTGTCTGTGGGCGAGTGGCCACCTGCACCAGGGAGCCAAGGTACACGAAGAGCACAGTGCCCGGCAGCATCCCCGCAAAAGTGGCCAGCGCATACGCGGGCCACCGCACGGCGGTCAGGCTCAACGCGTAATTGAGTACATTATAAGGAAAAACCGGCGAAAGCCGCAGCAGGGCGACCACCTTCCAGCCTTCCTCGGCCACGGCGCGCTCGACCGCCGCGAAGCGCGGTCGCTGGGCCACCCGCCGAGCCACCCAACCACGAGCCAGCGAGCGGCCGAGCCCGAACGCCAGATTGGCGCCCAAATTCGACCCAAGAATGACATAGATCAGCCCTTCGACTGGACCCCATTTGGCGCCCGCAGCCAGCGTGAGCAGGGTGCCCGGCACCATCGAGGCGGCTGCCACAGCATAAGCGACACAAAAGGCCAGCGGCGCCCACACTCCCAGCGCGTCGATGGACGCCCACGCCTGTCGGACGTCCAGATGCCGGCTCGCGTAAACCCCACCCAGAATCAGGATCGCCAATGCTGCGAGCCGAGACCGCACACCCCAAGGACGCGGCCTCATGGGGGGCCTGTCGACCGATGGTCCCGGATTCACGAGATCTCGTCCTCCCCCAACTCGTGGAGCTTCCGTTGCAACGTGCGTCGGCTCAGCCCAAGAAGACGGGCGGCCTCAGTCCGGTTGCCTCGGGTCCGGCGGAGCGCCCGCCGGATGAATTCGAGCTCCATCCGCGTCAAATTCAAATCGTCGCCATCGGGACCGGCAGTGGACCGGGAGCCGTTACCTCGGTCCACCGTCGACTCGCCGGCCCCCACCGCTCTCGTCGCCGCCCCCAACCCCAACCCACCACCGGTGCGCAGCGACTCCGGGAGGTGACGCAGCGTGATTTTAGCGCCGTTGCACATCACCACGCCGCGCTCCAGCGCCGCCCGCAGCTCGCGCACGTTGCCCGGCCATGGATACTCCAGCACCGCCTGCATCGCCTCCGTCGACAACTCCTTGACCGCTTTCCCATTTTCCTGGGCCAGTTCCTTGAGAAAGTACTGCACCAGTGGAATCAAATCTTCCGGCCGCTCCCGCAACGGCGGCAACGTGATCTGCACCACATTCAGGCGGAAAAATAAGTCTTCGCGAAATTTTCCCTCCGCCACCAACTGCGCCAAATTCTTGTTGGTGGCGGCGATCACCCGAACATCGACCTTGATCGTCGTGTTGCCCCCCACCCGCTCGATTGTCCGCTCCCCAAGCACCCGTAATAATTTCACCTGCACCGCCGCATCAATCTCCCCCATCTCGTCCAGTACCAGCGTGCCGCCATTCGCCTGCTCAAACCGCCCGATCCGCCGCTCCACCGCCCCGGTAAACGCCCCTTTCTCATGCCCAAAAAGTTCGCTCTCCAGCAACTGCGGGCTCAAGGCCGCACAATGAACAATCACCAACTTATCCTTCGGCCGCCCACTCAAATTGTGAATCGCGTGCGCCACCAACTCCTTGCCCGTCCCGCTCTCGCCCTCAACCAATACCGTCGCCCGGCTCGGCGCCACCTGCTCGATCGTCTCAAAGACCTGCTTCATCCCCTCTGATTGCCCCACCAGTCGGTCCAGCGAGTACCGCTGCGAAATCTGCTTCTTCAACGACACATTCTCCTGCTCCAGCCCACGTGTCCGCAGCGCCCGCTTGATCAAGATCTCCAACTCATCGATGTTCAGCGGCTTGGTGACAAAATGATAGGCCCCCCGCTTCATCGCCTCCACCGCGTTGTCCACCGACCCATAGGCCGTCATCATCAAACACACCGGTGGACGCGGCATCTGCAGCGCCGCGTCAATGACCTCCATCCCATCGTCCGCACCCAGCCTTAAATCCGTCACCATCACATCAATGTGATCGTTCCTCAATACCTCCAGCGCCTCCGCCTTGTCCGCCGCCACATACACGTCAAATTCATCCTCCAACGAAAGCCGCAGTCCGTCCCGGGTGTGCTTCTCATCATCAACAATCAAAATAGTGGCGGGCATGAAATAACGGCATCGGATAATGCCAGTGCGCCAAATTGGCGCGACCGCCATTCCGCGCAACCCGCTTCCGCTTATTGTGTCTCTCCCAAAGCGCGCAAAAATACCGTCAAGCGAAATAAGGGTTAAACCACCGGCCGGGCCGCCGCGTCTCAAGAGTGGGTTTGCCGGCTTTTCGGCGGCCTGCCTCGTCGAAGTTCATGGAGGGCCTTCGGCGGGGCACAATTTTTTCCAATGTTTTAGCCTTGGGTGCTAGATTCCCCTATGCAGGGAGCCAAAATCGTCGGTCCAGCGACCGAAAAATCTCAAGGGCATAAGGGGTGGCCGGCCTCACCACGTGATCCGCGGGGCGCCTTGGTCATCCGCGCCATGGCGGTGTGCAGTCTCGCCTTGGCTCTCGCCATCACCGCAGCGGGCACCACCGAGCCTGCCAAGCCAAACATCCTTCTGATCCTGGCCGATGACCTGGGGTTTTCAGACCTCGGTTGTTATGGCGGTGAGATCGACACGCCGCACCTCGACGGGTTGGCCCACGGCGGTCTGCGGTTCACCCAAGCGTACAATACGGCTCGCTGCTGGCCGTCGCGAGCGGCGCTGCTGACCGGGTATTACGCGCAGCAGGTCAGGCGCGACGCTCTGCCAGACGTACCCGGTGGTGGTCAGGGGCAACGTCCGTCCTGGGCACCGCTCCTCCCGCGGTTGCTCAAGCCGGCCGGTTATCGCGCGTATCACAGCGGTAAATGGCACGTCGACGGCGATGTGCTCGCCGGCGGCTTCGACCGGTCGCTCCACACCAAGAATGACGGCAATTATTTCACGGCCTCCGGCAATCTGCTGGACGATCGCCCCATCACCCGCGCTGCCGACGAGTCAGGCTACTACACGACCATCGCCACCGCTGACCACGCGATTGAGTGCCTGCGCGACCACGCCGCTCATCACGCCGACCGGCCGTTCTTCCAATATATCGCTTTCATCGCGCCCCACTTCCCCTTGCACGCGCTGCCGGATGACATCGCTCGCTATCGTGACCGGTATCTCGATGGCTGGGAAAAAATGCGGGCCGACCGCTTCGCCCGACAACAGGCAATGGGCCTCGTGAACACCGCGCTTTCCGCGGTGGAACCCGATATCGGCCCACCTTACGCGTTTCCGGACGCGCTGGTCAAACTCGGCCCCGGCGAGGTCAATCGTCCCCTGCCCTGGGCCTCGTTGACCGAGGCGCAACACCGGTTCCAGGCGACCAAAATGGCCATTCATGCCGCCATGGTCGATCGCATGGATCGCGAGATCGGACGCGTCGTCGACCAACTCAAGCGCATGAACGCCTTCGAAAATACCCTCATCCTTTTTGCCTCCGATAACGGGGCTTCCGCGGAAATCATGGTCCGCCATGGCGGACACGACTCCACCGCCCCGCTCGGCAGTGCGACCACCTACCCCTGCCTGGGCCCGGGATTTTCCAATGCCTGCAATACGCCATTCCGCCGCCACAAGACATGGGTGCACGAGGGAGGCATCAGTACCCCTTTTATCGTCCACTGGCCCGTCGGGATCACCACGGCCGGCGCCCTGCGCCACACGCCCGTCCACCTCATCGACATCGTGCCCACCGTGCTCGAACTCTCCGACCAGATAGCCGCCTCCTTCCCTCCCTCCCCGGCTCCTCCCCGTCCCGGCCTCAGCCTGCGCCCCGTTTTCGCCGCCGACACCTCACTCGCCCGTCCGCATCCTCTCTGGTGGCTCCACGATGGCCATCGCGCTCTCCGCGACGGCGATCTCAAACTCGTCGCCGCCCGCGACCAACCCTGGGAACTCTACAACCTCGCCACCGACCGCGCCGAGGCCCATAACCTCGCCGCCCAGCGCCCCGAAACCGTGGCCCAAATGGCCTCGCGCTGGCAAGCCATGACCGACGCCATGGCCGCCTTGCGGGGCACCCAACCTTCCACCACGGCTCCAAAGTGATCTTGGATGTTCGTGTGATCCGTGGTTCCAATGTCCTTTTTGGGATGATGGATCCACCATCGCTCGCGGTCCAGGACGGGGCGAACCCATGAAAAATCGCCCCTCGGTCACCCTCCCCTTACCTGACTCCGCTCCCTGAGCAACGCCTTGGCCCGGATCGCCTTTGTCCGCTCCTCCGCACGAATCGTCGCCTGGCGATCACCCCACTTCCGCAAACCAACCGGTATCACGATCAGCCCAGCCAACGGCACCCACGGCCACAATCCAGGAATCAAAAACCTTAACCCCAACACCACCGCCACCAACCCCCAACACACACCAACCGCTCGCACCATGAACGCTCGCTCCTTCGGCCCCGTGGCACTGGAAATCGCCAAATACGTCCCCGCCCATCCCGCCGTTAGGCCAGCTAGCGTACCCATAATTCCCACCACAAAGGTAAGATTCATAAAGGCTTAATTATACAAATTTAACGATCATCATTCCAGACAAATCTTTCTTTTTTGTCATTTTCCCCTTCGATCGAGGCTTGGCAAACTTCACTCTCTGCCGCGATCTGAAGGAATCTGTGGTGCAGCGTGCCACCCTGAGCGACGCCGCCATCACCGCGTTCCGCCAATCGCTGCCCCAGTGCACCGTGAGGCGGTGAGAATCGAGACTATTCAGCGACGCGAACACGCAGGCGCCAGAAACGATTCAAGAGCTCCAAAGGCAGAGGAAAGACCGTCTTTTCGAGAGAACCGGTCCGCTCGCGAGTGCGAACCGGCAAGGTGGTCTCAGTCCAGCCGGTGAGACGGTCGCTGGATTCCCAGTGCAGCGTGACGCCGGTGAGGGCGGCGTCGGTGAAGAGCCAAAGTTCGGCACCCGCGGCGGACTGGTGAAGGACTGGCAGGTGGTTGGCCGTGGCCGAGGCGGGGTGGGAGCCGCTGGTGTACTCGAGCACGGCGGCCAATCCGTCGCCATCGGTGTCCCCGAGATCGTCGGTGATGGCGTACGCCGTTTTCCACGCGGCGTAGCCTCCGGAATCCGAGGTGCCTGGGCTGCCACCGGCCGCGGTGCTGGCACGCCAATTCAGGCCGTTGCCGTGCCACGCATCGGTGGCGCTGGCTGCCGTGGGGGCGAT
>JBJXFS010000248.1:0-4366 GCA_046155625.1 Verrucomicrobiales bacterium
CGCGCTCCCACCGCCTACGAGCCCGGGAGGTCTCGTCCCACCTCCAGCTTCTTATCGCCGCGATTGGAGGTAGGCGATAACATCGGCCAGTTCCTGAGGCGAGAGGATTTGGTCGATGCCTTGGGGCATGAGGGAGAGGGAGCCGGGTGTGATTGATTTGATGGCGGAGCGCGGGACGACGGCGGGTGGGGTGACGGTTCCGGTGGCGAGCGTGAGCGATTCGTTGTTTTGATTGGTGACGATACCGTAGACGAGGGATTCGTCATTTTTGGTGATGTGGACGGGTTCGTAGCTACGGACGAAGCTGGCGCTTGGAAAGACCAGAGCTTCGAGCAGATCTCGGCGCGTGCGGATGGCGCCGACCTTGCTGAGGTCGGGGCCGAGAGTGCCGCCCTTGTATCCGAGCGGGTGGCATGTGGCGCAGGCGGCCTTCGTTGATTGAAACACGATGAGGCCGCGGTCCGCGTCGCCGGGAGGGAGGGAGTTTTCGAGCTCCGAAAGCCGGCCGGCCTGATCGGGTGACTGGGAGGTTGATTGTGCGGCGGCCAAGGCGGAGCGGACGGATGGGGGGAACTTCTCGAATGTTTCCCGGAGGGTGTCGGGCGGGGTGGTAGCGAGCAGGCGCGCTTTGGCCATGGCAGCGACGAGAGCGAGTCCGGTGGTCTCGTCCTCGTGTCCGGCAAAACACCGGAGCAAGACGGGTCGCTCGAGCAGGCCGGCCTGTCCGATCGAATTGGAAAGGACTTGGAGCTGGGAGGGAATCAGGCGACGGGCCGCGAGGGCCGAGGCGGCGGATGGCGCGTGGGAGGCATCGGAAAGTGCGGCGAAGACAAAGCGAAAGGAAGGCTCATCGAGCGATTGGTGATGCAGGGCGGCGATGGCCCCGAGTCGGAATGCCAGCTCGGCGGATTCATCGTTCGCCGCGGCCCGAAGGATTTCGGCAAATGGGGGACGGTCCTCGGTAGGAAGGCGCTCGACGACGGCGAGTGCAGCGCGGCGTTCGTCGCCGGTGCCGTGGGCCAGAGTGTGCTGCAAGCTGTCGCGCCAGCTTTCGGGAAGGGGTTTAGGAAGCACAGTGGCCATGGCGTGCAGCAAGCGGAGGCGGCTGGCGGTCGACGGGGCGGCGGCCAGGCTGGACCCGATGAAGTCGCGAACGGCGTTTTGGTTTCCCAAGGAAACGAGCAGGCGGCCGAGCGAATCGCCGCCGGCGTCCGAGCTGGCCAGTTGGGATTTCATCCAATCGATAAGATCGGCGGCCCAATGGGGATGGGCTTCAACGATGAAGTGGGCGGCTTCGCGGAGGCGGTCGTCCGCCGCATTCAGATGGGGAAGGACGTCGGCCACCGACACCGTGTCGCCGGGCATTTGATCGAGAGCGTAAAGCGAGGCGGCGCGCACGGCGGCATGGGCGTGGGTCAATCCGGGGCGGGTCTTTTCGGCGTCGCCGATTTCGAGCAGGGCGTGAGTGTAGGCGTGAAAGAGGAATCGATCGAGATCCGGGGCCGTGAGCGCTTGAAAGAGCGGAGTGACGGCAGAGCGCGCCCGCTGTTGCCCGAGCGCTTCGGCCGCGAGGCGCCGGGCATGCGGGTTTTCCGAGGCGAGGAGAGTCTCCAAATCGTTGACGGACGCGGATTCAGAGACGGCCCAGGCGGGGCGCGGGGTCGCCACGGGCACATCGCCGTCGGATTGCCGCAGTCGGTAAATGGCGCCGAGGGCCTGGGGTTTGGCGATCTGGGAGGTCGGGCAGCACAGCTTGTACCATCCACCGGTGTCGATGACGAGCACGCTGCCATCGGGGGCTTGCAGGACGTCGGTTGGGTGGAAATCCGGATGGTCGCAAGCGAGGAAATCGGTATCGGTTGTCTTCCAGGTGGGGCCGAGCGGTTCGAGCGAGTGGCGGCTCACTTTGCGCATGTTGAATTGGGCGCAGAGCAGGTCTCGTCCGTAGCGGACCAGTCCGGCGGGGGCGGCGGGGCCGAGGTGAGTCATGGGCGGCATGAGGGGGCCGGTGCGCGGGTGCCCCGCCAGCACATCATGGTCCTTGCCCCACACGCCTCCGCGCACCGCATGGATCAATCCGTCTCGCTGGCCGCCTCCGGGATGCTGAAAGAAGGTCCCAGCGACGATGAGGTCTCCCTCCGGGGTCCAGGCGAGCCCGACCGGGTTGTCCATGCCCGCGGTGAAGACCGGTTCGATGGCTTCGGGGCCGTGGGCGCCCGCGCGCGCGCGGAAGACGTGGGCAGCGCGTGTTTTCCATCCGGGGCGGCCCGGGAGGTCGTACGTTTGTTCCGCGAATGCGCCCTTGCACCAATAGATCCATCCGTCCGGGCCGAGGTAGGGGCCGTGCAAGTCGTTGGCGCAGCCAGTGAGCGTTTTGCCATCGAACCATACTTCGCGTTTTTCGGCCACGCCGTCGTCATCGTCATCGGTAAACTTCCAGATTTCCGGGGGGGCGCTGACATAGACCGAGCCCTTGTGCCAAAGGCACCCTTCCGGAAACATCAGGCCGTCCGCGAACACCGTGCGCGCATCGAACACCCCGTCGCTGTTCGTGTCCTCCAGCCGGAGGAGCCGGTGGGGCTTCTTCTTCAACTGCTCCTCCACGGGCTCGTTGCTGCCCGACGATTCCGTGACGTAAAGCCGGCCGCGGTCATCGAAGTCCGCTTCGATCGGGCGATCAATCAGCGGCGGGGCGGCGGCGATTTCGAGCGCGTATTGATCCGGGAACGAAAAAGTGCGATCACCCAGCGTGAGGTCCGCGGCCGCGAGTGGGTGAATGAGAGCGAGGGCGGCGGTGGCGGCGATCGGGGAGAGGATTGGCGAGTTCATGACTGACCATCCTGGCATGCCGGGGCTGGGCTGTCACTCCAAGAACCGAGAGGGGAACCACGATGGGGCGTGGATCGCCCCGGAGGGTTTGAGAATGATCGTTTCCGCCTTGGATCGCTTTTCCTCGCTTGGAGCGCCGCTAGAGAAGGACAAGCGGGGTCGTGGGCACCACACTCCCACCGGCCACGAGCCCGGGAGGTCTCGTCCCACCTCACGCTCACGAACCAGTGTGCAACACGCTCCACCGGTGGAGGGTCACGTCGGATTTGAGCCAGCCATTGCGGCTGGCGCGGGCGTCCAGGGTGATGACTGCGGCCTCGCCGGGATCGGCCTGAATCCAGCGAGAGTCGCCGAGGCTGACGAGGACGTGAAGGCCGCTCATGGTCACGGCCAGATCACCGGGCTGTAACAAGGCCGGATCGAGATCAGGGATGGTGCCGGTCATTGGCGCGGGCGTGAGGAGAGGAAAGCTGAAGCTGCCGATGACCCCGGCCACAGCCAGGGCGATCAAAACCGTGCGCGACAACCGGTACATAGGAGGGTTTAGATTTTGGTTGCGACCGTTCTGACCCAAATGCGTGAGTTGATATGGCGCCCACAGCCCGCCACTCCCAGGGAAACACCGCTTTAATTCGCCGCGCCTGCCCGGGCGCGGGCGATGGTGAAATCGACCAACTCCTGGGACTTAAAAAAGCCCTCGTGAAAACTATGCCCCTGGCCTGGCAGCACGATAAGAGTGACCCGATCTTTGACGCCCGCTTTTTCATAGGCCGTGACAAGGGTGGCGCTGTTGTCCTGGAGTGGAACCACGGCGTCCTGATCTCCGGAAATGAGGGCGACCGGGATTTTCGCTTTGGCCAGTTGGCCGAGTCGGGCGACAGGGTTGAATTCGTCCAACCGGTTTTGGAGTTCCTCGGTGGTCAGTCCGTAGGCCGGGGCCGCGGCGTCAAGTTTCGGGTAGCTGCGCAGGTCAAAGACCGGGTAGATGCCGGTGATGCCGGCGACTTTCTCCGGGTGCGCCAGAGCCCAGCTGGTGACCCAGAGTCCGCCGCGGCTGCGGCCGAAGAGGCAGGGTTTAGGGGCGAAGCCGCGGCGATCGACCAATTCGTCGTAGAGGGCCGCGAAGGGCCCATGGCTTTGCTTCGGGCTGCCGTAGGCTTCGCCGACGTCGACTCCGGCGACGGCAACGCCCGCATCGAGAAATCGTTCGTGCATCCAGCGCTCGGCTTCATCCGGGTACGCTGGCAGAGTGGGGGCGTAGAAGACCCACGGTTGCGGAGACGTGCGCTTCTCGGGCGACGGCAGCATCAGGAACGCCGGACGCCCGCCCACGGTGAAGGTTTCTCGCGTCAACGCCAAGGAACCCGGAGCTTGGGCCGCCACCCGCGGAGCGATTACCGCCTGACCTCCGAGGACAGATAGAATGAGCAGGAACCACTGTTGGATGAGTCGGGGGTAGCGCATGGGGGTCGGGGGATGGGATGGGGGGATGGACAAAGCGCTTTCACACTGCGACGGAAGGCCGGTCGAGTCGAGG
>JBJXFS010000251.1:0-113152 GCA_046155625.1 Verrucomicrobiales bacterium
CGATGGTCACCGGGCTTCACGCCCAGAATGAAGTGCATCCGGTGATCATGCAGGTCGCGGATGTGCGGGCCATTCGAACTGAGACCGTCTTCCACGACAATCACGGGCAAATGCGGATGGTCCCGGCGGAACGCCGCCAGAAACCGTCGCGCTGCGTTTCGCTCACAGTCATTCTTCGTGTGGCCGTCCTGCTGGACGATCGGTTCCGGGCACAGGGGAATCACTTCCTTCAGATCCGGATGCACCAGCGCCGCTCCCAGCATCTGGTGGTGCCAGGTCACTTCGCCACTGCCACTGACTCGCCGCAGACAGGACGGGCAATGGACCTTCTTCGACGAGAAATATCCCGTTCCGTCCAGACTCAAAAGATAACAGTTTTCGAGACAGACGAATTGTTCCAGGACCTTTCCCCGCTGGGCCTGGCGAAACACGTCACGGAAGATCGGCCGCAGCGTCTCTGGTCCCAGTGGATCAATGATCGTTCGCATCTGCGTGTCACATGGCACTCGGCCGACACGGTAGATCGACCGGATATTTTCATCCGCACGCTGTTGCTCGTCAAACTGCAGCAGCGACGGGCACTTGAGCGAAAACATGGCGAACGCCGACATCAACGCATCGGCCAGGCTGATCTTCGGACGGCCGACCCGATGGTCCGGAATCTTCGCGAAGCTCATATGCACCATCGAAAACAGAGCGTCCGCCGACAAATGCTTCCGTTCTGGGCCCACCATGGCTGCTCCCGGATCCTATCCAGAAAACTGATGACCTCCCCGCACCAAAAGTTTACGAACCACGTTCACGCATGTCCAGTGTTTTCCCGCGTTTTTCAACCGTCCGGGAATTGCTGACATCACACCGACGCACTCCTCTGGGCGCGTGCCCCGAAAAGTCAGCCCCGCGGTACGATAGGCAGAAACGGCCTACAACGCCAGGAACCGAATGGCAGGACTGCAACCACCTGGTATCATACGACTTGTGGCGCAGCACGACTGGCAGGTTAGGCCGCACTTTTGCAGTCGACAAGTGATAGACAGAAACTTCCTATAAACAAGTTAGGTGGCACTACGCGCACCGTGAAAATTAACACACACAAAGCTGCTTGGTGGTTTGTTTCGGTGGTTGGCCTTGTCCTCACCGCAGGCGGCTTGTTCGGCGTCTGGTTGCAGGGCATGGTTTAGGAGCGTGGCTTTCCCACACCTGCCACTGTGGATGAGGTTCGTGCGATGTTTACTCTCCCCACCGCCGTCACGGTTGCCGGCAGCCTGATAGTCGCAGCAGTTCTTTTAGCGAGTCCGCTCACGGCAGCTTGGACGCCGACTCGCCGACTCGGCACGTCCGTATGTTTTGCAGTCTTGGTTTTGGTGGCTTGCACCGTTTGCGGCCACTTGGCAGGTTCGCGCGTAGCCAAGATTCTGAACTGACCTGTATGACCATGCCGCCAAACCATGCGCTCCAGCGAACCCGGCCATCGCGCTCTGGCTGCAATCGAACGCCCTCGTGGGCCGGGTCGCTGAGCTTGGGTCGTTCGGCAAAAAATAGAAGCAAAAACTACCCATCGTATCCTACCCAAAACATGAAATCCCTCTCCCGTCGCGAAGTCCTCGCCACCTCCGCCGCCGCCAGCGCGACGCTTTGCCTGACCGGTTCCCTTTCCGCCGCAACCACTGGCAAGCAGACGTTCACCATCCTCCACACGAACGACCTCCACTCAAATCTCATCGGCCTGTCTCCCGCCGCCGATTACTCTCCGCTCACCCTCAACGACGACAAGACCCGCGGCGGCTTTGCGCGATTGGCCACCTTGATCGCCGCGCGTAGAGCGGCGCGCAAAGACCTTGGCCCCGTTTTGTATCTCGACGCCGGAGATTTCAGCATGGGCACTGCCTTCGCCGCAGCCATCCGTGAGACTGGTGGCGAACTGCAACTCCTCGCACGCATGGGTTGCGACGCCACCACTTTCGGCAACCACGATTTCGACCTCGGGCCGGACGGCACAGCGCAGGCCATCACGGTGGCGGCGAAGGCGGGACGGCTTCCCGCCGTCGTCGCCTCGAATACAACCTTCGAGGGGAATGAGCCCGCATTGGATGGCTTCAAGCGCCTCGCCAAAGAAGGGAAACTCCGCCGCTACACCGTCATCGAGCGCGGCGGGCTGCGCTTCGGCATCTTCGGGCTGCTCGGCAAGGAGGCCATGTTTTACACCGGCGGCGCAGCCCCAGCCAAATTCACGGATCCCATCGAGACCGCGAAAGCGATGGTCAAAATCCTCCGCGAGACGGAGAAGGTCGATGTCGTCATCGCCCTCAGCCACGGCGGCATGACGAAGGGCGCGGACGGGAGATTCATGGACGGCGAGGACGTGCAACTTCCCAAAGCCGTGCCGGACATTGACATCGTCATCGGCTCCCACAGCCACACCGAGTTGCACGAGGCGATCATCGTCAATGGCCGCACCCCCGTCGTGCAGACCGGCAAATATGGCGAGAACCTCGGTGAGCTCATCATCTCCCTCGATGGCGGAAAGCTCACCGTCGACTCCTACAAGCTGCACCCGGTGGACGACACGGTAACTGGCGACCAAGGCATGGCGGACGAGATCGAGGCGCTCAAGAAGACCGTCACTAAGGTTGCCTTCGCCTCTCGCGGTTACAGCATCGACCAACCGCTCGCCATCGCGCCCCTCGACATCGTCAACACCTTCACCGACATCCCCGCGAGCACCCTTCTTGCGAACCTTTGCACCGACGCCTTCCGCAACGCCACCAAGGCGGACATCGGACTCACCGCCAACGGCATGATGCGCGCCGGTTTCATCAAGGGAAAGACGGGGGTGCAAACCGTCTATGATGTCTTCGCCATCGCCCCGCTTGGTGCCGGCGTGCTGGATACCACGGCGGGCAGCACGCTGGTGACCGGTTACTTCACCGGCCAGGAGCTGAAGAACATGCTGGAGTTCTTCCTCGTGGATAACCCAGCCCATCCCGGCGAGTATTTCCCGCGCACCTCCGGCCTGAAGATCCGCTACGACATGTCCCGTCCGAAATTCGATGTCGTCACCGCCCTTGAACTCGGAGACTTGGATCGCGGCTACCAAGCCATCGACACCACCGGCAAAGACGCACGCCTCTACAGCCTCACCACGCCGCTTTATTTGGCTGCGATTCTCGTGGCCATTCCGAAATACACCAAGGGAAAACTCCCGCTCCCAGCCAAGAAAAAGGACGGCCAACCACTCACATCGAAGGTCGAAGCCCTCGACGACCCGCGCACCGACACGCCCGACCTCCTGCCCCCGGCGGGCACGCTAGACAAGGACAGCGTCGCCACCACGACGGCAAACGGCACAACCGCCGAGATCAAGGAATGGCAGGCCATCATGGATCACCTGCGCAGCCTGCCCGCGAAGAACGGCGAACTGCCCGTCATCCCCGTGGACGAGCGCGCCAACGAAATCCGCGCGATCAAGGCCGGTTGAGCTGGAGAACTTGAAAATCAACTCAGAATACCAAGAGCCGAACAAGACGGTGGTGGACAACCGGCTACCCGGCCCGAGTCGAAATGACCCTGTTAACTACAACCCTTAACCCCGTCTCGGAGTGGCGCTCCCGGTAGCCGGTGCCACACCTCGACGTTCGGCAAATTGAGCATCCACCAAGAGTATGGATCTGGAAGCGTTATATGACCAAGCCGAGGAAGGTTACTTGATACCGTGCCGCAGAGGCGACGGAACACTTGATTTGCACGCCCGGGCTGCAAACGGCGACACAATGCTCCATGTTGCAGTCGGCCGCCGAGATTTCAATGCGATACGTTACCTCTTAGAGGCGGGCTTGGACGTGAATGCTCAAGGTGATTACCACGAGACGCCAATCTACTCGGCCGCCGCTTCCCATGATATTGGTCTTGTTGGCTTCCTTTTGCAGATGGGAGCGGATCCCAATATTCCCGACCACCGGGGAACTTTCCCGGCCGAAGCCCTCTTTAGCAGACTGAAGCGACTTCCAGAGTCCAGCCTTCTGCGACTGTCCCAGTGGATGTCAGCAACCTTCCATGACGAGACAACGCAAAACCAAGAAGCCGAACAAGACTGGTTAGCATCCCGCGGAGCGCAGCGGAGCCGGGATGCTAACCTTGGTTGAGACAAGTGTTGCACCAAAGCGACGGTGGCTTGGCGGTTTTTAATAATTAGCGCACAGCCATCCCATAGAGGATGGCATGCCGAGGTGAGCCCTTGAAGTTTCAAGGGATGTGAGGGCTTGAGTTGGAAAGGGCGATTGGGGTTTTTCGGGTGGCTGAAAATTTGACGCTAAAAAGACCGGGGATGCTGTCCTACGAGATCATGAGGCGGCCCTTGGGAATCCGAGCAGCCACACCTGTTGGAGGGCTCCAAGTACTTTGAAGGAGGCACCTGCTGTCCCATAGCCTTGCAAAAGGCGAACCATGTCGACGCGTTCCCAAAGCGCGGAGCGAACCACGGCGAATAAACGCGTAAAGCTGTGCAGATCTAAACGCAGGTGTATTTTCGCCGCCGCCTTGCGCCGCCGATGCTTGGCCCAGTCCATGCAGTTTGCCACCAGTTCCATCACCGTGGAATCGACCGCGTGGATGCGGACGCGAAACCGGCGCAGCAATCCCCGGCCCCGCCGCCCTGCCGCGAACGATGGGTCCAACCTCTGCAAGTGATCGAGGGTCCTCCAGAAGAGCTTTTCGATAAAGTCGGCGGACCTCATCGTGTTGGCGTGCGAGAGTCCATTGCGGGAGGGCGGAACCGCTCCAACCCCCGCCAACGCCGCCCGTTTCAATCGAAGCGAGTCGCAGAGGTCGTTCAGTCCCATCGCATGGGTCAACTGGGCGAAGAGCATCGTCGTGAGGTGACTGAATACAGTGAAGTCCCTCGCATTGGTTGCCGCGCCCGTTTCCCTCGCCACCTCTCTCCCGTTGCCTCTCAAAGCCTGGAACCGCCCAGTTTTGAACTTGTCTTTCCAACCCCAACCCGGTATTGTGCCACGATGCTCGGTCCCGTCCCAGGCTTTAGAAACCTTGAACTTTCGGTCAACGAAACTACAATGCACGAGACTCCTGAGATTGAAGAGAACTATGGGCGATTCGAAGCGGATGATCGCTCGTGGGACGTGTCTTTCTGGCAGCGCCGGGGAAGCGCTGAGATATTTGCCGCCGTCTGGGGAATGATTCTCGACCAACGCCTACTCACTAAAGGAGATGCTTCAGAGCCAAGACTTCAAAGAACTATTGAGCATTTTGGAAAGTCATGATGTTCGGTACCTCGTCATTGGCGGGTATGCGGTGATGCTTTATTCCGAGCCACGCTGGACCAAGGATCTGGATATCTGGATCGCACTTGACGCAACGAATGCAAGGGCTGTTTTCTCAGCATTGCGCGAGTTCGGAGCGCCATTGGCTGGATTGACGGAGGAAGATTTCCGCGCTCCGGGCTACTTCTACCAAATGGGCAATCCCCCGCTTCGGCTCGACGTGATGATGGACATTCCGGGCGTCGATTTCGAGGCCGCCTGGACAAGGCGCAACACGATTGACTTGGGCGGCACCTCAATACATTTCATTGGACGCGAGGATCTGATTGCAGTGAAGCTGGCATCCGGTCGAGATCAGGACCTCAAGGATGTCGAAGCCCTCAGGCGTTGCCCGGCGTCAGGAGAATAACCAAGACCGAACAAGACGCGCCATGACAACCCCTACCAGCCGCCCTGTTTCGATGATCTCCAGTAACTACAACCCAACCCCGTGATGGACGCTCGCCCCCTCTTGTAGGGGTGCATGCGCTTGAACGTTCTGCCATGCGTCTTCCAGTAATCAACGGTCTGATTCGTCGCAGGTTGCTCGTCAACTTCCGAGTGGACGCCGAGGTCATGGGCCGCTTTCTGCCTCCACCTTTCCGCCCCAAGCTACACCGTGGCTACGCTATCGCTGGCATCTGTCTTATCCGGCTGGAGCAGATCCGCTCCGGATGGCTTCCTCGCTTTTGCGGCATCTCCAGCGAGAACGCCGCCCATCGTATCGCCGTCCTTTGGGACGAGCCTTCCGGCGAGGCACGCGAGGGTGTGTTTATTCCGCGCCGTGACACTGGTTCCTGGCTTAACCATTTCGCGGGCGGACGCATTTTTCCAGGCGAGCATCACTTGGCAGATTTCACCGTTTTTGACGACGGCTCGCGCGTTTCCATGTCCATTCGTGCCCGAGACGGGCACATGGCCGTTCAGCTTCGCGCCCACGAGAGCGATTCGTTGCCAGAGTCTTCTCGCTTCGAGTCACTGGCCGAGTCGTCCGCCTACTTCGAGGCCGGCAGCGTTGGCTACTCCGTCACCCGTGATTGCTGCCGTCTCGATGGCATTCGGCTTCAGACCGACGGCTGGCAGGTTCGTCCGCTCAGTGTCGAGCACGTCGAGTCTTCCTTCTTCGCCGACGAGTCGTCATTTCCCGCAGGCAGTGTCACCTTCGACCACGCTCTCGTCATGCGCGATCTCAGCCACCAATGGCACGGTGAGGCCGATATGTTTACCAAACAAACGGCTAACAAGACTGGTTAGCATCCCGCGCAGCTCAGCGGAGCCGGGAGGCTGACATTCGTTGAACGATTCGCGGGTGAGGCGTGAGGTGATCCGCTTTGAAGCGGCAGACTCTGTGCCGCGAGTGGAAAGTTTTTCCGGCATTGGAAGCCGGGCAAAGGTGTGAGGCGTGCGATTGTGTGTCGCGGCTTGGTGATTTAACGCAAAAAGGGACATCGGAACCACGAAAGTCACGAAACATACGGAAGTTCATTGGGTTAGGACAAAGTGAGCTTCTTATCCAAAGCGGCTCCGACATCCGTGCCTTCCAATCCCTCCTCGGCCGCGCCTCCGTCGAACCGAGCAAAGCGAGATAGACTCGACGGCAGGTGAGCCCGAAGGGTGGCCGCGCCAGCGGCCATCAAACCATCCTGGTTTCCCTCCACCTCCTCGACTCATCAGGCGCCGGCGCACGCAGCCCACGGGATCTGCAATAACCACAATTTTCACATTGATGAATTCCGACTGGATATCCTCTACGCCACGCTTAGTGTTCGCCCCATGAAAAGTGATCCCCAACCACCTCCCTCTGGGTTGGATTTCACAGACAAGAACCGCAAGCCGTAATTGTCCGACAATTACCGCTTGCCGCTTAACGACACAGTTGGCTGTAAGAAAGGAATAGAATGAAACGACACATCATTGCTTTATTGGCACTTGGAGTTGCCCTTCCCATTCTGTCCCGCGCCGAAGTTGCGGGCGAGTCTCATCGGTCACCGGACAAGGCTCTTTTGGTGATGGTCGAGCGGACGTCCGAACAGCCACACCTCAGTGTGACGCTGCTGGACAAACCTGCTCGCAACTCCAAGAACACCCTTTGGCATCAACACCTCAGCATTAGCCCGTCAGATGCCGTCCAGGTCTGGTGGCGTGCTGACTCCAAAGCTTTCATCGTCCAACACACGACCAAAGACAAGCAGATCAGGTTGTTCGCGGTCATCATCGGGCAAGACACCATCGCGTGTTCCGAAGTGCCGGCGGCTCAGCTGAGCGACGTCAAGTCGATTGACGCCGATACAATTGTATGGAAGAAAGATGGAGCGATTGAACTTGAGGGAGAGACATCAGAAGGAAGAAGTACGCTGCGGGTCTCTTGGTCTTGCAGTCTGAAAGCAGTGAAGAAGGGAGAAGATGAAGCCAAAGCCAACAAATGAAAGCAGACTCTTCTCGCATACGAGCCAAAGTCTGATTCACGACGTTAGGCAACAAGGGAGAAGTCACCGATGTCCATCCTCAGACTGATCCTAGGCATTGTTTTCGGCCTTGTCGTGGGCAGTGTCGTCAACATGGCACTCGTCATGGCTAGCGGATATGTAATCCCTCTCCCTGCTGGCGCTGACATGACAACGGCCGAGGGTATACGTGCCGCCTTACCCCTACTTGAGCCACGTCACTTCCTATTTCCTTTTCTCGCCCATGCTCTTGGGACACTCGTCGGAGCTCTCATCGCAACAAGAACAGCATCTCAGCGCAAACTCCTCGGGGCGCTTGTTGTGGGCGCACTCTTCTTTGTTGGAGGAGTCATGGCAGCGAGCATGATTCCTGCACCAACGTGGTTCATCGCCGTAGATCTGATCTGCGCCTATTTTCCATTCGCGTGGCTGGGTTACGTGCTGGCTCGCCCACGTCAGAAATCGCCCGCACATGTTGCCTAATCGGTGCGGGGTGAAGGGATTGCGCCCGTCACTCATCCCACACCACCCGGTATGCGGGTTTGCCTCGCTGTCGCTCGCCCTACGGACAACCTAACGGCTGGCTGACTCCCTTCGGTCGGCTGCAATGGCCGGTTCCAATCAGACGTGAAGTGACTCCCTGGCTTCTCCATCCGGGTTTTTAGGATTGAGGGCGAAGCGCCCGCGGCTGTTTTAACTCAGGCGCCAGTTCCCTTTGCGGCGTTCGACAGGTGTTTAGCGACGGCGTAGACGGCGGCGCCACTGGCGATGGTGGCGAGTCCGATCCATGATTTGAGCCACTGATCGGGGTGGGAGGCGAAGCGGACGAGGGCGTAGCCGGTGGCAAGGAGGAAGAGGGCGGGGGTGACCGGGTACCCCGAGCAGCGATACGGACGGGGGTGGTCTGGGGCTTTCAGGCGGAGCCAAAAGACACCGGCCACGGTCAGGAAGGCGGATAACGAGAGCGTGAATTCGGTGTAGGTCAGAATGGTTTGAAAGCTGCCGGCGAGGATGAGGCCGGCGGCGATGGCGGCCTGCCAGAGCGTGGCCACCCACGGGACACCCGAGCGATTTGTCTTTGCCAGCAGGGAGAAGAGCCGCCAGTCGCGTCCCATGGTGGCCGCCACACGCGGGCCGGCCCACATCATGGCGCTAACGGCGGATATGAGCCCGACGGCAATGAGGCCGCCCATGACGCGGCCGCCGAAATCGCCAAACATGTGGCGTGCGGCGACCAGGCCGACGTCGAGCTGACCGCGAAGTTGGTCCACAGGGGTGGCGCGGAGCAGCGCGAGATTGAAGGCCACGTAGAGGAGCGTGACGAGGCCGGTGCCGACGAGCAAGGCTTTGGGCAGATGGCGTTCGGGCCGGCGGATTTCGCCGACTATATAAATGGCGGCATTCCAGCCGGAGTACGAATAGGCGACGAAAAACAACGATACGGCAAAGGCCGGATGCCCAAGCCGTGAGATCTCGCCGGGGGTCGGGGCGAGCGAAAATCCGGGGGCCGACGCGCTCGCCCATCCGGCGGCGGCCAGACCGGCGAGCACGGCGAGTTTGAGCGACGTTAGTACGACTTGAATTCGCCCGGAGGCCTGGATCGAGGCGAGGTGGACGGCCGTTGCCACGGCGAGCAGGCTGAGTGCGCCGACCGTGCGGGCGCCAGCGCCGCCGCCGGAGAGGGCGTTGCCGGCATACTCACCGAAGGCCGTGCAGGCCAGTGCCACCGGAGCGGCGAAGCCGACGGTCATTGACAACCAACCGGCGAGGAACCCGGCCAGCGGATGCCACGATTTGGCGAGCAAGTGGTATTCGCCCCCGGATCGCGGGAACATGGAGCCCAGTTCCGCATAGGATGCGGCCCCGCACAAGGCGACCACCCCGCCCAGTACCCAGAGCACGGCGATGCTGAATCCACCGGGGTAGTCGATGACCTGAAATCCGAGACTCGTGAAAACCCCCGTCCCGATCATGTTGCCAGCCACCAGCGCGGCGGCCGCCGGCCACGACACCTGCTGATTTGGGTTGGAATCCGCCACCTGCTCAGAGTGCGGCGCTCGACCGTCCTGCCAAGGTAGTTTATTGGGTGACCTTTCGGGAACTGAGGAAGGGAGTCACCCAGGTCATGATGACGGTGCCGATGATCAGCGGTGAAAAGGGAATCCACGCGACCTGGGCCATTTCGGCGGATCCGAGCACGGTGGCGGCGATGGCGATTCCCAGGGTGGCGGCGGCGAGCAATCCGAGCCCGCTCGTGATGACGACCATGGCGGTGCGTGGCCATCCTTGGGGGCAGGAGAACACACCGGCCAGTGGCAACATGAGCGCCGCAAAGCCCCCTGCGGGCAGAAGCCACGGTTCGGTGTGGCGCCCGGTGGCCAGCCACACGACCAGACAGGCGATCGCCGCCGCCAGCGACAAGCCGACCGAGGTGGCCTGGCGGCGCTGGTCGTCGGCGAGCAGATGGCGCCCGTACGGGCTGAGCCGCAGGAGGAGGTTGAACAGCGGATCGGCCAGCCAGGTCGAGAGGACAAAGGCCATATACAGCACGGTGATCGGCAGGATGAACGGCGCGACGGCGGGATTGGCCTTGCCAAAGCCGCGCAGCAGCCGGTGCCCAAACCAAAGCCCGATGATCAGCCCGAACCGGGCGTTGCCCGAGAGGCGGCCACTCCACAGGAAGTAGCGAAGCATCAGCGCGTAGAACTTGTTACCGGCCTTCATGGCCTCGACGCAGCCGGCGCGAGCCCATTGATTGGTCGGGTCGATGCGCAGCGCTTCGCGAAAATGGGGCAACGCCTCGTGAGGCTTCCCCTGGTGCAGCAGGTTCCACGCGCGGTTGGCATGGCTGACCGCGTCATCAGGATTTTGGGCCAGCGTCTTTTCGATCGTCCGGCCCGCCTCCTCCTTGCGGCCGAGCTGGGTCAAGGCGATGGCGCGCAGATTATTGGCGGCGACGTGCTCGGGATCGAATTGCAGCGCCAGTTCGGCTGCGGCGAGCGCGCCCGGCTTGTCCTCGCGCTGCAGGAGGATTTGAGCGAGGACCGCGTGGTAGTCGGCATCGGTGGGATCGAGGGCGATGGCTTGGCGGATGGCGGTCTCGGCTTGCGGCAGTTTGTTGCGGTCCTCGAGCACGCTGGCCATGGCGTAGTGGACGAACGGGTGGTCGGGCGCCAGCGCGATCGCCTGACCGGCGGACGATTCGGCTTCGGCGAATTTTTTTTGAGCCGCGAGGCTCAGGCCGAGAAACGAATGCGCGATGGCGTGGTCGGGTTCCTCGCCGAGGGCGCGGCGCAGCGACGTTTCCGCGAGTTCCGGGCGGTGTTGCTGGAGGAGGATCTGGGCGTGCTGGAGATGCGGATTCATTGGCGTGCGCGGGCGGGGAACGCTCTCACAGTTTTAAGTACTTGAGGATTTCGTCGTAGACGCCGCCCTGGTTCGAGTACAGCGCGTAATTCCGCGCCGTGGAGAACCATTCGCGCGTGCTGGGCCGGACCTGGGCCGCCGCCGCGGCCAAATCTTTGGTGCGCAGAGGTGTCGGGACCCCGGATTTCATGACCTCGCGCAGTTTGGCTTCGATGGCGAGGTCGACCAATCCCTTGAGATCGGCACCCGAGCAATCGGCGGTCTTCTTGGCGACGGCGTCGACGTCGAGGTCATCGCTCGGTTTGCCATGGAGGTGAAGCCGGAGGATGGCGGCACGCGCGGCGGCATCGGGCGGCGGCACAAAGAGAATGCGATCGAAGCGACCGGGCCGTCGGAACGCGCTGTCGAGGTGCCAGGGGGCATTGGTGGCCCCGAGGATGAGCAGGCCGTCGTTGTTGGCGTTGATGCCGTCCATCTCCGCGAGGAATTGATTGATCAGGTGGCGACCGCCGGACGTGCGCATGTCGGTTCGGCTGGCCCCCAGCGCATCCACTTCGTCGAAAAACAGGACGCATGGGGCGTTGCGGCGGGCCTGCTCGAAGAGTTGGTGGAGGTTCCGCTCGCTGTTGCCGATCCACATGTCGAGCACGTCGCTGATGCCGACGGAAATGAAACCGGCTTTGATTTCGCCGGCGGTGGCGCGGGCGAGGTGGGTTTTGCCACATCCGGGGGGGCCGTACATGAGGATGCCGCCGCCGATGGCCTTGCCGTAGGCCTTGAAGAGCTCGGCATTGGCCAGCGGGTGGATGATCTTCATGCGGATTTCCTCCTTCAGGTCATCCATGCCACCCACGTCGGCGAAGGTGATCTTCGGACGCTCCACTTCGGTCGGCTCGTCGTCGCTCGGCGGTTCCCAAGCGGCGGCGACACGACCGTCCTGCACGTCCGATTCCGGACCGGCGTCGATGCCGAGGCGGGCGGCGAGTTCGGGGTCGGCGGCCTGCGCGTCGCGCTCGACGCCCTTTCGGTACTCGATGACCGCTTGTTTCACCTCGCCCAGCCCAGCGAGCAGGCGCGCATGGAAGACGAAGGCGCGCGCCGGCGCATCGCCGCGTTGGCACAAATCCTCAAACGTAACGAGGGCGTGGCTTTTTTTCCCCTGCTGGAAAAAAGCACGGGCAAGGCCAAAGAGCAGCCCGGCATTGCCTGGGCTGATCTGGAGGGCTGCGCGATACTCGGTTTCCGCCTCACCGGCCAGGCCGTTGTTGAGCAAAGCGTCGGCGAGTGCCTGGCGGAGCGGGATGTTTTGAGGCGAGAGGCGGGCGGCTTCCCGCAATGGGTCGAGAGAATCCATGGCGTCGGAGCGTAGGGATGCGGACCCGGGATGCAACGACGGGAGAAAACACTCCCGGCGGCACCCTTTGTCCCGACCGACCCCCGAGAAATCATCAACCCACTCACCCCTCCCACCTCATGACTCGACGCGAAGCTTATTTGATTCTTAACCTGATCACCGGCATCGGGCCGGTGCGGGTGCGCCGACTGCTGCAAGCGTTCGGTTCCCCTGAAGACGCCCTGGGGGCCAATATGGATGCCCTGGTGCGGGTCGAGGGCATCGGACCGGAGATGGCGCAACGCCTGGCTCACTGGGAATCGGCCATCGACCTCGGCCGCGAACTGCGTCGGATCGACGAGGTCGGGGCGCACGTGATCACCCAGGAGGATGCCGGGTACCCGTCCACCTTGCGCGAGGTGTTCGATGCCCCGATTGTGTTGTACATCTGGGGCCAACTCGCGTCCCAGGATGACCGGGGCATCGCCGTGGTCGGCTCGCGCCGCGCCACTCATTATGGCGTTCAATGCGCCCGCCGGCTCAGCTTCCAACTCGCCCACAGCGGAATCACCGTCCTGAGCGGCCTGGCCCTGGGCATCGACACGGCCGCTCATGAGGGAGCGCTGGCCGCCGGCGGTCGCACGGTAGGCGTGCTCGGCAGCGGCTTGGGGAAATTCTGGCCCCCGGAAAACCACGCGCTTGCCCGCCGCATCGCCAATGGCCAAGGGGCGGTGGTGAGCGAGTTTCCCATCGACTACAACCCGGACAAGCAAAGCTTCCCGCTGCGCAACCGGATCGTGGCGGGGTGGAGTCAGGGAGTGCTGTGCGTGGAGGCGCCAGCCCGCTCCGGTTCGCTCATCACGGTAAACCAGGCCGCGGATTATGGACGCCCGATTTACGCGGTGCCGGGCCCGATCGATCGACCGACTTCCGAGGGATGCAATACCCTGATCCAGAATGGGGCACGCCTCGTCATGGCCGCTGGAGACATTATCGATGATCTCGGATGGCTCATTCCGCCGGATCGGCCTGGACGGCCGGAATCCGAGGCCCCAGCCCCCATCCCGCCACCGGACCGAGCCGAACGCGCGGTGGTCGAGGCATTGGGGCACGACGAGCGCCAGTTCGACGAACTCGTCGCGGCCACCGGGCTGCCGGCCGGCGAGGTCAGTGTGGCCGTCATGAAACTGGAAATGAAACGCCTCATCCACCAGCTTCCCGGGCGATACTATCGGCGGAACCATTGAGCCTAGGAGCCCCGGAGGTCCCTGTATCAGCGCGGAAGATTCTCCGCGAGCCGTCGTATTCCTAAATCGTCAGTGTTCGGAGAGCAGGGCGTTTTCATCTGTTGAAGCAATATTTTGATTATAAACGACAAATCAAGATTGCATAAAGCGGAGGGAGCCGAAGGCTCTCGGACTGCTGGGGGCATCCCAGCTCTTCGGGGCGGAACGCCCTCTCTGCGAAGGGGCTTTCGCCCGAAAGAGCGGCAATGCTTGCCGCAGTCCCAAAACACCGACTTCAAGCAATCGCTTGTCAGAGCGCCGGACTTCCTTATGCTCTCCGCCCTTTCCCCGGATCGAATGGCGCGGACGGGGCCGCGCGCACAGACCATTTCCCATGAATATCACCGTCGAAAAGTATCCCGATTGCAAGGCCGCCATCAAAGTGGAGGTGCCGCGCGAGAAGGTGGAGTCACAGCGCGCCAGCATTACCCAGCTCTACCATCGGAATGCTTCCCTCCCAGGTTTCCGGCCGGGCAAGGCGCCCACGGCAATGATCCTGCGACGATTCGGGAAGCAGATCGAACAGGAACTACGCGACCGGCTCACGGCCGAAGGCTACCGAGAAGGGAGCCAGCAGGACGGGCTGCAAATCCTTAGCCCTACGGATGTCAAGAACGCTCACTTCAACGACGATGGGTCGTTTTCGTTCACCGTCGAAGTGATAACGGCGCCAGCATTCGAACTGCCCCCGCTGAAGGGCATCCCAATCAAATTGCCCAAAATCGCCATTACCGAGGAGAACATCGACCAAGCCATCGAGAACCTCCGTGAGCGCAAAGCCGACTATCCGGAAGTCGAGGATCGCGCGGCGGAAGCCGGAGACGTGGCGGTCATCGATTACCATGCCTTCATCGACGGCCAGCCAATGAGAGAAGTGGCTGCGACCGCGGCCGAGCGTCTCCAGGAAGGCGCGGATCATTGGATAAAGGTTACCGAGCCGAACTTCTTGCCCGGCTTCTGCGACGGACTGATCGGACTGACGGTTGGCGAAACCCGGCCCGTGACCGTCACCATACCGGACGATCTCCCAATCGAAGAACTGGCGGGCAAACCAGTGACCTACGAAGTCACGCTCAAATCGATCCGCACTCAAGTGCTGCCGGAGGTGAACGATGCCTTCGCCAGAGAAAGTGGCCTGGCCGACGAGGCCGCCGGGCTCCGCGACGCGGTGCGCACGGCCCTCGAAAAAGATCTGACGCAGCAGCTCGGGCAGTCGAAACGCGAGCAAATCATCCAGCACTTGAACCAGGCCATCTCCTTTGAAATGCCGCAGGAATTGCTGCAGCAGGCGACTGAGCGCCGGGTGCAGGAGTTGGTGAATGCCAACCAGGAGCGCGGGGTTTCGGAGGAGGCGATCGTCGAGCACCAGGACGAAATCATGACGGCAGCCAACCAGCAGGCGCAGTTCGATGTGAAAACGAATTTCATCTTGCAACGGATTGCCGTCCAGGAAGGCGTGGTGGCGACCAAGGAGGAACTGCAGCAGGAACTGCTGAGCCATGCCCTCCGCGCCCGCGCGACGCGGGCTCAAGTAAAAAACCTCCTCAAGAACCAAAACGTCATGAACCGCCTCAGCCAGAATATCGTGACGCGGAAAACCGTCGACCTCCTGCTGGCCGACGCGGCCATCGAGGAAATCGAACCGTCCGTCGAAGAACCCGCCGCGTAAATCGACAGCATCCGCAATCCGCCGCTGGCGCCCCCGCCCGCTCCGCGCACACTAATCTCGCCCAGAACAACGACACCACCCCGCTTCCCCCTGCTCGATCGATGAACATTCTGCACCACCGCCCGCCGCTCACCTCGTACACTCCCGCCGACCTGCACCGCATGTCGTCCGCCGACCTGCGCAACAACGTCATCCCCATTGTCATCGAAACGGAAGGGCGCATCGAACGCAGCTATGACATTTACAGCCGACTCCTCAAGGACCGCATCGTCTTCATCGGGTCCGAAATTGACCCGTACAACCAGGTCTCCAACGCGGTCATCGCCCAGTTCCTCTTCCTCCAAATGGCCGAACCAGCCAAGGATATCCATTTGTACATCAATAGCCCCGGTGGCAGCGTCTCGGCCGGTCTGGCCATCTACGACACCATGCAGTTCGTCAGCTGCGACATCCATACCTACGTCATCGGCATGGCCGCCAGCATGGGCGCCGTCCTGCTCTGCGCCGGTACCAAGGGCAAACGGTTCGCCTTGCCCAACGCGGACATCATGATCCACCAAGTCAGCGGCGGCGCCCAAGGCACCGCCAGTGACGTCGAGCGCAGCGTCAACCACATGTACAAGCTGAAAAAACGGCTCAACCGAATCATCGCCCATCATTGCGACAAAACACCCGATCAGGTCGATCGCGACGCCGACCGTGACCACTGGATGACCGCCGCCGAAGCTGTGGAATATGGCATCGTCGACCGCCTCCTCGAAAACAAGAAAGATTTCACCCCGCCCCCGAGCGACAAAACACCGCCTCCCGCCGCGGACATTTGATCGTCACAGCGTGCTAACTGACAACGGCCGAGGCCGCCGGGCAAGTCGTTCCGTTTGGCCTCTGATGGACCGTTTGCGTTTTTCGTTCTCTTGTATGAGCGGAAGCACGCTCCAAGCGAATCAGAGAATGCGGCATTGAGGTGAGGTGGGACGCGACCTCCCGGGCGCGTAGGCGGTGAAGGCGTACCATCTGGAACTGGTCTCCACTTCTCGAGTGATGGTCGCGTGATTTATACGGGGAGGATTTTGCCATTAATGCGTTTTCCCGCTTCGCTATCTCTGTCTTCGGGCACCGCTTGAGAAGGCGAGGTGGAGTATCTTTCACCACGCTCCCGCCGTCTACGAGCCCGGGAGATCTCGTCCCACCCCCAGCCTCAAGCGCCAACCGAAACTTGATTTGAATTGATGCAAGTCTTGCTTCTTCAAAGCGCTTTGACGATAACTGACATCGCTGCCGATGCGTAGAATCATCCACGCCTGCCACGGCTCTTGGCGCACATATGGACGAAATCCAGATGGCGGCACCAGCCCGCCACGCCCAGTGAAACGTTGCTGCACATCCGTACAGGATGCCGCCGCGACCGCGCCAATTTCCGAGACGACATCAATTGCCTGCGAGGAGGGAGCCGGCTAAGCTGGGCGTCTCATGAAAACGGAAATTTCCAGAGTTACCGGTGGGCGGGTCTCAGCCCTCTGTGTGTTCGGATGGGTGGTTGGGGTGACTGCCGTGGCAGCGGCTCAACCGATATTTCGCAGTCCGCTGGTGTATGTGGACACGCCGGGGCACGCAGTCGCCATTGAGGCGGCGCTGCCGGCGGGGGCGCGGAAGCTGTATCTTGTGGTGACTGATGGCGGCAACGGGTTTGCGGCCGACTGGGCGGTGTGGGTGGACCCGGTGGTGCGGGGTGCGTTTGGGGAAAAGCGCCTGACGGATTTGAAATGGGTGAAGGCGGAAGCCGGGTGGGGGGAGGTGGGGATTGATCGGAACTCGGCGGGCGGGCCACTCCGAGTGGCGGGCCAGACGGTGCGCGGGATTTCGGCGCATGCGGTTTCCGTGATTGAATACGATTTGCCGGCAGGGGCGATGGCCTTTGGAGCGCGCGGCGGGCTCGACGAGGGCGGCACGTCGCAGGGTGGGGCGAGCGTGCATTTTTCGGTGTATACGGAGAAGCCGCGCTTGGTGGTGGGCGGTGGGGGCGGGCGTGGCGGCGCGCGGGACCCGGAGGCGGCGCTGGCCGGCTTGTCGGTGGCGGACGGGCTGGAGGCTGTCACTTTCGCGCACGAACCGATGATGCTGAGTCCATCGGCGATTGATGTCGATGCGCGCGGGCGAGTCTGGGTGGCGGAGATCGTGAACTATCGCGGTCACAACGGCAAACGGCCGGAGGGCGACCGCATTCTGATCCTTGAGGACACGGATGGCGACGGCAAGGCGGATGTGCCAAAGGTGTTTTTCCAGAGCCGGGAAATCGATTCCCCTCACGGCGTCTGCGTGCTGGGGAATTCGGTTTTGGTTTCGGCCTCCGGCGCAATCCATCGGTTGGCCGACACGGACGGGGATGATCGCGCGGACGTGCACGAAAAGCTGTTCACCGGGATCGGCGCGCCGCAGCACGATCACGGGGCGCATCAGGTGATGTTCGGACCGGACGGCCGTCTCTATTTTAATGTGGGCAATGATGGCGGCCAAATTCGCGACCGCGACGGCAATCCGATCATTGACTTGGCGGGCAACGTGATTTCCCAGGATCGGAAGCCGTATCAGCAAGGCCTGGTCTTTCGATGCGAATTGGATGGCAGTCGAGTTGAGACACTGGGGTGGAATTTTCGCAACAACTGGGAAGTGACCGTGGACAGCTTTGGCACGATCTGGCAGAGCGACAATGATGACGACGGAAACCGCGGGGTGCGCATCAACGCGGTGCTGGAGTTTGGCAATTACGGCTACCGCGACGAAATGACGGGTGCCGGCTGGGGGGATGAGCGGACCAACATGGAAACGGACATTCCCAGCCGTCACTGGCACCTCAACGACCCGGGCGTGGTGCCCAACCTGCTGCTGACGGGGGCCGGATCGCCGACCGGCATCATGGTTTACGAGGGGGAATTACTTCCACCGGTGTTCCGAAACCAGGTCGTCCATTGCGATGCCGGCCCGAACATCGTGCGTGCCTACCCGGTGACGCCAGCGGGCGCCGGATGGTCGGCTCGCATCGAACAGATTCTCGAAGGCACCGAAGACAAATGGTTTCGGCCATCCGATGTGGTCGCGGCGCCCGATGGATCGCTGCTGGTCGCCGACTGGTACGATCCGGGCGTCGGCGGCCATGCCATGGGCGATCTCGATCACGGGCGGATCTACCGCGTCGCCCCCAAGGGGGTGGTGCGGCGCACGCCAAAAGTCGATCTGAGCACACCCGAGGGCGCGGTGGAAGCGCTGAAGTCACCGGCCCTGAGCGTGCGGTATCTCGGCTACTCGGCGCTTCGAGCGTTTGGGCCACAGGCGGAATCAGTGCTCGGCAGGCTCTGGCACGACTCGAACCCCAGGTATCGCGCGCGCGCACTTTGGTTGCTCGGCCAACTCGATGCGCCGAAATTCGTGACCGAAGCCGTGGGCGACGTCGAGGCCGACATCCGGGTGACCGGCTTGCGGCTGGCGCGGCGCCAGCAACTCGACGTCATCCCAGTCGTCGCCCGGCTCGTCCAGGACATGAACCCGCACGTCCGCCGGGAATGCTCCATCGCCCTGCGCCACTCGACATCCCCCGAGGCACCGCGGCTGTGGGCGGAACTGGCCGCTCAGCACGATGGCCGAGATCGATGGTACCTGGAGGCGCTGGGCATCGGCGCCGATCGCCAATGGGATGCGTGCCTGACGGCCTATTTCACCAAGCTGGGGGGCGAGGAAATGGCGCTCGCCACGCCCGCCGGCCGCGACATCATCTGGCGCAGCCGCGGATCGCAGTCGCCGCGTCTGCTCGCCAGCCTGACGAGCCACTCCGAAATCCCCGCCGCCCAGGCGCTTCGATATCTCCGGGCGCTTGATTTCCAGTCAGGCGAATCCACCACTGCCGCTCTGCAGCACCTCCTGATTTCGCTCCATGAGCGAGCTGGCTCAGACGACCTCATGGCTATTGTGCTGAGAAAACTTCCGTCGTTCGACGCCTCGGCTGCGCCGCCGACCGTCAAATCGGCCCTCGATCGATTCCTGGCCGCCCAAGACGGGACCGACACGTATTTTGACTACGTCAGCCGTTTCAATCTGCGCGATCAGGTCCCGGTTCTGGTCCGGCACGCGCGCGACACTCCAAGCGAAAAGCGCGGGGTGCTAGCCATCCGACAACTCGTGGCCTGGGATGAGCTGGCTGCCGTGGAAACTCTCTTGGCCGATTCGGGCGATCGCACGGCCCAAGTGCTCGAGGCCCTCGGACAAACCGGGCAAAAACCCGCAGTCGATCTGCTTGAGCGAATCGTCCTGTCCGAGGAGCCGGCGCGGCGCCTCCCGGCCGTGGCGGCCCTCGGTCGCTCGCGGGGCGGCGAGCACGCACTGCTGGCACTGGCCGTGGCCAACCGCCTGCCGGACGACGCCACCAAAATCGAGGCCGCTCGAGTGCTGGGGGCCTCGCGCGACGAATCGATCCGCCATCGGGCCACGCAGGCCCTCGCCTCGCTCGTCAAAATTCCCGAGGGAGTGAAGCTCCCGCCGATCGCCGAGTTGGCCGCCCGCCTCGGCGACGCCCACGCCGGTCAAAACTCGTTCAAACTTTTATGCGCCACCTGCCATCAGGTCGGCAGCGAGGGTATCGCCTTTGGTCCGGCCCTGACCGAGATTGGCGCCAAACTGCCCAAGGAAGGCCTGCTGGCCTCGATCATTGATCCCAACCAAGGCATCAGTTTCGGCTATGAAGGATGGGTGGTGGAAACCAAGGACGGTACCACGCTGGCTGGTCTGATCACCAGCGAAACCAACCAATCGATCACCCTCCGTGCCGTCGGCGGGCTGGACACCCGGCTCAGGAAATCCGACATCGCCAAACGCGAAAAAATGGCCGTTTCCCTGATGACCGCCCTCACTCCGGCCATGACCGAAACACAACTCGTCGACCTCGTCGAGTATCTGGCGACATTGAAGAAATAGTTCGGTCATTTCCATGAATCTCACCCAGGGCCACCATCTCGCGTACTGCACGAACATCCATCGCGGCGAAACATGGAATGAGATTTTCCAGGCCCTGCGATCGCATTCCCTGGCGGTTCGGGACCGGGTGGCGGGCGACCAGCCGTTCGGACTTGGCTTGCGCCTTGGGGCCATTGCCGCCCAGGAATTGGCCGAGCGCTCCACATTGCTGGAATTCCAGCGCTGGCTGGATCGCGAAAATTGCTACGTATTTACCGTCAATGGGTTTCCATATGGGACCTTCCACGGCACCCGCGTCAAGGAACAGGTGTACCGTCCAGATTGGGCGACGCCCGAACGCTTGGCCTACACGAATTTGCTCTTCGACCTGATGGCGGAACTGGTGCCGCCCGGGGGCGAGGGCAGCGTGAGCACCTTGCCGATTTCCTTCAAAGGCTTCGATTGGACCCCAGTGGAACGCGAAGCCTCGCGCCGCTTCCTGCTCGAGTGCGCCACCCACATCCAACGGCTGTCGCGCACGACCGGCCGTGACCTGCATCTCGGATTGGAACCGGAACCACTCTGCCTGCTCGAGACCAGTGACGAACTAATCTCCTTCCTTTTAGAGTTCGACGACGCATTCCGTGAGGTCGTCGGCATGAACTACGATTGCTGCCACCTCGCCATCGAATTCGAAGAACCGCGCGAGACGCTGGAAAAATTATCCGCGGCCGGCATTCGCCTGAGTAAGTTCCACCTGAGTTCCGCGCTCCGCCTGCATCCCAGTGCGGAGGCGCTGGCCCGATTGCGGGAATTCGACGAGGACACCTACTTGCATCAGGTGGTCGTCCGTCCCAGTGACGGTGGCGCCTTGCGCCGCCACATCGATTTGCCCGATGCCCTGCTGGCGGCTGCCGAAGGTCGCGAAGCCGTCAGCCCAACAAACGGCATGGCTCCGGACGAATGGCGCGTCCACTTCCACGTGCCCGTCCATGCCCACCCCGACCTTCTCTTCCGTGACACGCGCGACCACGTCAGCGGCGTCCTCGACGTGCTGGCCGCCAAACCCAACCTGTGCCACCACCTTGAGATCGAGACGTACACCTGGGCCGTGCTGCCGGACGCCCTCCGCCAAGCCGATGTGACCGACCAGATCGCCGCCGAATACGCCTGGGTCCTCGCCGAAATGCGCCAGAGAGGGCTGGCATGAGGTGGGACGAGACCTCCCGGGCTCGTAGGCAGTGGGAGTGTGGTGAAAGAAGCCCCTTCTCGCCTTCTCAAGCGGTTCCCAAATCCAAAAAAAGCGATGAGGAAAGATGCTGTGATGGGAAATCCTCGGGCGTCAATCACGCGCCCAACGATCGAGAAGGGGAGACCATTCCCGGATGGTACGCCTTCACCGCCTACGCGCCCGGGAGGTCGCGTCCCACCTCAATGCCGCCTCCTCTCATTCGCTCGGAGCCTCGTTCCGCTAACAAAAAAGTACGAAAAATACACAAACTCCAGTCGCGGGCCTTCGGCCTGCGGGGCCGGCGGGCATTCTGCCTGCCGTGAATGCTACCGCAGGCAGCATTCCCCCCACGACTCCAAGTGAAGCACTTCGTGACAACCGTGGCAGGATCAGCTAAATTTAAGAACTCTCGACCCGACCCTCCAATCCGCCATGAGGCTTCCCAGTTGGCTAAAGCGCTCCGAAAATGACCATTCATCCGCCTCCAACAACATGGCGGGAGTCGTATTCGGTTTCGTCATCGGGGTTCTGGCCGGCTCGGGAATGACATTTTTCTTCACAAGTTCCTCAAAGCAAACGAGCAATAGCCAGGAACGACATCGCCGCCAGTCGCCACCCCCCATTCCGTTTCACGCCCAAGAAGCCAAAGCGACCGCCCAAGAATCCACCAACCCAACCAACAACAGCTATATCAGCCGGTGGCCGGAGAAAATGCGTCCTATCCATTCACAGGGGAATTGAACCCGGTGGTCGCGACGACTTTGCATCTGACGGATGGGGAAACAGTGGCGCTCCGACGCGTCCTCGATTTCATCGAGACGGAAGCGAAAAATCTTGTCCTGGAGAAGTTTGCCCCCGATCCAACCGAAGGAGCCAATTCCTACGTGATAAAGGCTTTCCCCCTAGATGGCCAGAAGCTGCGAACGGAATTTAGCACCCAACTCAGTTCGGTGATCGGCGATCAGCGGGCGGAGGCATTTCTCAATTTTTACCCGTATAATGATCGCTTCGCGGGATTTGGCGCAAGGCACGTCACGTTGAAGCTCTCTGAAACCACAGGGCCTAGAGGGGTTCCGACGTTCAAGGCGACCGCCCGCGAATATGACGCCGAAACCGGCGAGGTGGTTGCTGATTTTGGAGGGGATTATAAGAATCTCAATCAGCGTTACGGGTTGGAATTCAGCGAAGCGGAGATGGAAGAAATTGGAAATTAAGCGAATGGAGACCCCAGGAGCCCGAAGAGGCCACAAAAACCAGCCCATGGCTGCGTCACTCCAACGGGTGATCGCTAATGAAGCGTTTTTCCAGCGGATTACCCGCGCCACGTTTTCGCGCGACCTCGGCTGGCGCAATGCCCGGAACGCGGGCCTCCGGCCTGCGCGGCCGGCGGGCATCCTGCCTGCCACTCCCAGTGACGACGGCCGCGGTTCTCAGCCGATCTGGGTCGTGGAACGCCCAGCGCTGGAAACCGGCCACGGGGCGTGAAAATGTGATTGCCCCGGCGGCGGGCCGTCGCAGACTGGGTGGCGAATTGATCCGAGTCATCCTGATTTGAGCGCACGACCATTGGCCATGCCGGAGGTGCCTGCGGCAGACACACCGGAGGCGGAGCGGCTGCGCGCCGCTTTCCGTTGGATGCTGCTGTCGCGCCGCCTGGAGGAAAAGCTCACCAGCCTCTACCACGCGGGCAAAATCGTGGGCGGCGTCTATACGGGGCGTGGCCAGGAAGCCTTCAGTGTGGCGCTGGGCGTTTCGCTGCGGCGGGGGAGGGACATTTATAGTCCTCTGATCCGGGACATGGCCGGGCGCCTGGCCTTCGGGGTGCCATTGCTGGACCCGGCCCGCACGTATCTGGGCAGCGCTGCCGGACCCATGCGGGGACGCGATGGCAATGTCCACTTCGGTCGGCCCACCCAGGGCATGCCGGCCATGATTTCGCACTTGGGATCGATGATCTCGGTGGTGTGCGGCATGCTGATCGCCCGCCGCTTCAAGGGCGACCGCGAATCGGTCGGTGGGACGTGCCTGGGCGACGGCGCCACCTCCACTGGCGCTTTTCACGAAGCCGTGAATCTCGCCGCCGTCGAGCGACTGCCCGTTGTGATTGCCGTGGCCAACAACCAGTTCGCCTATTCCACACCGACCGAGCGCCAGTTCGCCTGCCGCGATCTGGCCGATCGCGCTCAAGGGTACGGCATCGAGGCCCATTCCGTCGACGGAACCGACCTCACCGCCTGCCTCATGGTATTCGAGCATGCGGTGGCCCGCGCACGCGCCGGCCACGGGCCGCAACTTGTGATTGGCCAGTTGCTGCGGCTGGGCGGGCACGGTGAGCACGATGACGCCGGCTACGTGCCCGACGGCCTAAAAAAATCTCCCCTCGGCCGAGACTGCCTCGAACTCGCCCGCCAGCATCTGCTCGACCACGGATTGACCACCGCGGGCGAACTCGAACAACTGGAGCGTGACGTCGTCGAAGAAGTCCAGGTGGCGGTGGCCACGGCGCAAAAAGATCCGGCGCCGGAGGCGGCGGGGGAAACGTGGTGTGCCCTGAGTTCCATCCTGAAGCCGTGACCCGAGTGACCGATGGCCTGCCTTGTCAGCACCCTTCCGTGCCGTGCCGGACAACGGCAGTGATTTTTTCCCGCTCATGGCCCTGACTTATCTTGAAGCGATTCGCGAAGCCCAGACCTGGGCGCTCCGCACCGATCCGAACGTATTCATTTACGGTCAGGACGTGTCGACGTTTGGAGGCGCCTTCAAGTCCACCAAGAACTTGGCCAAGGAGTTTCCTGGGCGGGTGATGGACGCGCCGATCAGCGAGGACGCCATCCTGGGCGTCGCCATTGGAGCGGCGATCGAGGGGATGCGTCCGATCATCGAAATACAATTCGCTGATTTTTCGAGCATTGCGTTCAATCAGATTGTGAACCAGGCGGCCACTCACTATTGGCGCACCGGCGTATCCTGTCCGATCGTGGTGCGGCTGCCGAGTGGTGGCACGCCGGGCAGCGGGCCGTTTCACAGCCAGATGATGGAGGCGATTTACGCGCATTATCCGGGGTTGATCGTGATGACGCCGGCCACGGTCGGTGATGCGTATTCGATGCTGTTGGAGGCGGTGGCGCTCGATGACCCGGTGATTTTCTGCGAGCACAAGTTTTTGTATTATCACTTGAAGGACGACGCGCTACCCGAGGAGAACCTGCCGGTGGGGAAAGCGCGGATTGCCCGGCCCGGCCGGCATGCCACGGTGGTCACTTATTCCGCGATGGTCCACGAATCCTTGAGGGCCGCCGCGGATCTGGCGACGGAAGGTTATGAAATCGAGGTAGTCGACCTTCGATCGGTCAAGCCGATCGATTCGGACACGGTGTTGGGGAGCGTGGCGCGGACGGGCCGGCTGCTCTGTGTTGGTGAGAGTTTTCCCTGGGGCGGTGTCTGTGCGGAGGTGACCGCGCGCGTGGTGGCGGATGGATTTCACCTGCTGGATGCACCACCGCAGCGGTTGACGGCGCGGGACACGCCGATTCCCTATCACCCGAACCTGTGGGCGGCTCACCGGCCCACCGCGGTTTCCATCGCTGACAATTTGAGACGACTCCTGCGGTTTTAATTCTTCGCCTCGCCGGCCGCGGGATGGCTCTTGCCCTGCCGCCGATTGTTCTGCAAATTTTCTGCTCTCATGCCACTCGTCCCCATCCTGATGCCCCAACTCGGCGAATCGATCGCCGAGGCCACCGTGAAGCACATTGGCATTCGCGTGGGCGAGGCGGTGTCGGCGGACGCGGAGATCATGGAGGTGGAGACGCAGAAGGCGACCATGGCCGTCACGGTGCCTTGCGCGGGGCGGGTGGTCGAGGTCCGGGCGGCATTAGAAGTGAGCTACGCTGTGGGATCGACCCTCGGATTTCTCGACGTGACGGACGAAGAAGCTCAGCGGGCTGGCATCGGGTTGACGCCTGCGACGCGGAGGGGCGGTGAGCCATCGAGCCCCGGGCGACCCATCGAGGAAAACCTTCATTTTCGGTACGATCCGGCCGACCTCGAGGTCCCCACTGATTCTGAACCTCGAGTCGAACCGGTGTTGCGCGGTTTGCCGGTTCCGGTCAATGCGACGGGCGCCAGCTATATCTCGCCGCGGATGCGCGTCCGCATGGCCGAACTCGGATTGAATGCCGCGGATTTGGCCGGGGTCGCCGGATCCGGCGAGGGCGGGCGCGTCACGGTGGAAGATTTTGAGCGGTTCATGACCAGCCTGGAGCAACTCCCGATGACCAAGGCAAGCTCGATGCGGATCGCCGTGGCGGACGCCATGCGCCGGTCGTGGACCCGCCCACTGGCCACCGTCGGTATCACCGTGGCCCTTGACCCGGTGCTGACGCATCGCAAGTCGGTCCCGGCCAAACCTGGGCCCACGCTCTACGCCATCCGGGCGCTGGCCATGGCACTGGCGGAATCACCGGCGCTCGCCGGTCGGTTGGTGGGCGGACGCATCGTGCATCCCAAGGGTATTGACATCGGATTCGCGGTCGAAGTCGACGACGGTGTGCTCGTCCCGATGCTCCGCAATGTCGACGAACGCCCGCTGGCCAGCTTGATCGACGTGTATAACACGTTGGTTGAGACAGGACGCTCGAAGCGGCTGCCGCCCGAGGCGATCGGGACCGGTGCGGCGACTGTGACGAATTTTGGAACATTCGGCATCGTGTGGGCGACGCCGATTCCTCTGCCCGAGCAGAATTTGTTACTCGGATTGGGGGCGGGCCGGAAAGCCCCGCTTTGGTCCGCCGAAGAGCAGCGGTTCGTGCCGGTCACCGAAGCGCAACTGACGCTCAGCTTCGACCATCGCATCCTAGACGGCGGAGCCGCCGGCCGCCTGCTCCACCGCATCGCCACTTTGCTCCAAAACCCCGAGGCGCTGTAGCGTGCTGGCATCCCGCAAAAACCGGAGGCACCGACCGGGATCGATGCCATGATGTCCGGACTCGCCGGCAGGGGATTCCTGCACGCCGCCATCTCGGAGGTAGCGGTTGAGTCGCCTCATTTCTTCATCCAAATCATCCATGAAATACCGAATTCTCGCATCGATTGGGACATTGTTGGTGGCCATCGCTTTGGCCAGCCTCGCGCCTCATGTTCAAGCGGAGGAGCCAGCAGCGAAGCCGTTGAAGGTGGGTCCGTTCAGTTTTGCCATCGCGGCGCCGTGGAAACAGGCGGAAAAGGCGAGACCGATGACCCAGGGCACGATTGAGCTGCCGGGCAAGGAGGGGGCGGCTGGGCTGACGGCGTCGTTTTTCCATTTTGGGCCCGGTCAAGGCGGCGAACTTGAAGGAAACATCAAGCGCTGGCAGGGGATGTTCCAGGAATCGCCCGAACCCAAGACGGTGAAGGAGGAAATGGATTTCGGCGAAGCCAAAGCGGCCCTGGTCAGCATTACGGGGTCCTACATCGGGTCGCGCTTCAGCCCGGAGCCGGAACCGCGCACCGGCTACACCCTGCTCGCCGCCGTGCTCCCAAGCAAAAACGGCGACGTCTACGTGCGATTGGTCGGCCCCGAGGCCGGCGTGACCGCGGCCAAGGAAGACTTCAAAAAGCTGCTGCTCACCGCCGTGAAGTAGCACTGGGAGTGCTGGGTGTGGCGGGCTGAGGTCGCCATGGCCACGAGAACGTTGGTCTCGCCTCGCTCAGGATCGCCGACGGGCGGGCCCGGCAGGCGAGGCGTTTTCCCTCGCGCGGGCCTTTTCGTAAGCATTGACGATGCGGGCGACGACCGGATGGCGCACGACATCGGCTTCGGCAAAGTGCACGAAGGCCACGCCTTCGGTGCCGGGCAAGATGCGGACGGCCTCGGCGAGACCCGAGGGATGGGAATCGCGAAGGTCGACCTGGGTCGGGTCACCGGTGACGACACATTTGCTCTCCTCGCCCAGGCGCGTCAGGAACATAAGCATCTGGGACTTCGTGGTATTCTGGGCCTCGTCGAGGATGATAAAGGCGTGGCTCAGCGTGCGGCCGCGCATGTAGGCGAGCGGGGCGATTTCAATCTGCCCGCGATCGATCATTTTCTCGAGTTCGTCCGGCTCGAGCATGTCGTAAAGGGCGTCGTAAAGCGGGCGTAGATAGGGAAAAATCTTTTCGTTCATGTCGCCCGGCAGGAAGCCGAGGGCCTCACCGGCTTCCACGGCGGGACGTGAGAGGATGATGCGGTTGATTTGTTTGGCCTTGAAAGCGGCGACGGCGGCGGCGACCGCGAGGAATGTCTTGCCGGTGCCGGCCGGACCGATGCCGAACGTGACGTCATGGCGCTCGATGGCCTTCAGATATTCGAGTTGACCGAGACTTTTGGGCATGACGCCCGGTTTGCGCGGCGATCCAAGCAGGCGGACGGAGGTCAATTCCTTGAGCACTCCCTCGTCCTGACGGTTCTGGCCGAAGACGGATTCCAAGGCGACTCGGAAGAAATGGGAATCGATGCGGGTGCCAGACCGGCAGGCAGCCTCGAGTTGGCGGATGACGGAAACGGCCTTCTCGACCGCCGCCGGGTCATCGCCGTTGATTTTCAGCCATCCCTCGCGGGTGGTGAGTTTCACTCCGGCGCGCTGTTCCAGCAGTTTCAAGCGCGAGGTGTCCTCGCCAATCAGGGCGTGAAGAAATTGGGGCGTTTCGAATTCAAGAGTGGCGACAGGCATGCGGGGATCACCGCGGACCGGGCGGACGGTCAGGGCGAGCCCGGATGGAACCACAAGTCCGAGCCGACGGCATCTTGTATTTCATCCGCGTGACTCAGGCTTCCCTCAAGCGGCGATAGTCGCCCTGGCGGCGCGTGATGCCATCGCGATCCATCTTCTCGAGCAGCGGAATGAGGAAACGCCGGGTGGTTTGAATATCTTCCCGAATTTCACTCGCAGTCGCCTGGCCGCGCGTCTTGAGGCTGGCAATCGCGGCGGCCCGCAGTCCCTCATAGGCGGAACGGAGCAGGACGGCTTTTTCGTCGAGAAAGACGACTTCGCCCGATTGAACAAGAAATTTGAGCGCCTTCTGATCAGCAGGGGAGGGAGCGAGTTCCTTGGGGTTGGGCGGATCGAGTGGGTTAACGGCGAGCGCGGCCAGCAGACGGTGACCGGCTTCGGCCAGGGCAGGGGGAAGGCGGGCCTCGTGGGCGGCTTTCTTGATGGCCTCGCCCTCTTTGGAAAACCCATGACGACACAGGTGCGTCACCAGCACATCGAGAAGCTTCGGCTGGCGGAGGCGGCGGCGCAGGGCGGCGCGCAACCCGCTGAGCGGCAAGCCGGACGTCTCCGGATGGGCCGCATGATGCGCTTCCACGGCGGCGGCGGCGTCGACGCACAGTGATGTCCACCATGAAGCCTCGAGCAGCCAGCCGGCTTCGCCCAAGGCGCGGCCATCCTTGATCAACCCTTCAGCCGCCTTGCGAACATCGGGATCGCTGAAGTTCGATTGGGCCAGCAACCCGTCGCGCGGGACCGCGTGATCACGGGCGAGCAGGGCGACCAGCGTCACCGTTGGATCATCCGGGGCGGTTGCCCGCGCCTCGAGAAATGCGCGCTGCGCCGGTTTGCGAAATCGTGTAGGCGAGGTGCCGGTGTCAAGAATTTGCCCGCCGCCGATGGTGAATTGCTTCGACCAGTCCCGCAGGACAAAACGGTCGCCGGCCATGGCGTGCAGCGGGGATTCGCAGCGCACCTGCGCCAGGGCCGAGTCCCCGGGGGCGACCGAGCGGACGCCCAAGAAAAACAATCGCGCTTCGTGCGTGGCCGTGCCGTGATGAAAATGCAGTCGCTGGCCGGTGCGCAGCGGCCGGGAAAATCCCGGTTGCCCATGGACCGGCCGGGCCGACTTCTCCACCCGCACATCAAATACCTGCGCGGGCGGGCCGAGGCGGGCCACCGTGACGACATCACCGCGCGCAATGCCCCGCTTTTTGTCGCGGGTGGCCAGCGGCACGTCGGCCAGATTGAGCGCCGTGCGCATGCCCGGGCGGGCGTGGTCTTTAATATGACCGTGCGACTGGACTGAGCGCAGTTGCGTCGTCAGTCCCAGGGGTTGCACCACCGCAGCCGTTCCCGCCGCCATGGCTCCGCCGATCAGGGTGCCCGTGACGACCGTGCCGACGCCGGTCGGGGAAAACGCCCGGTCCACCGGGAGGCGGGGCTTTCCGATGTCGCGCGGAGCGGGAGCCTCCCGCAGCACACCCGCCAAGGCGGCTTTCAGGTCATCGAGCCCGCGTCCCAGCGGGGCGACCACTGGTACGATCGCGGCCGATTCCAGAAAACTGCCGCGAACTTCCTCGCGCAGCATGGCCACTGAAAAATCGATGTCTTCCGCCAAATCCGCTTTCGTGAGTGCGACCACCGCCCGCTCGACCCCCAAATACGTCAACACTTGCAGGTGCTCCTCGGATTGCGGCATCCAGCCGTCGTCCGCAGCAACAATGAATAACGCGGCATCAAGCGCCGACACCCCGGCCACCATGTTGCGGACAAAATCGGCATGCCCAGGAACATCCACCACTCCCAGGCTGTACTGCGTCGCGTCATCCATCGGATCAGCCACCTCGAAATGCGCGAAGCCAAGCTCGATCGTCATGCCGCGCTGCCTCTCTTCCGGTAATCGATCGGGATCGGTGCCGGTCAACGCCTTGACCAGCGTGCTCTTTCCATGATCGATGTGGCCAGCGGTTCCTAGGATGAAGTGGCGGAGCATTGGGGCGGAAGTAGGCGGTCGGCGGTCAATGGGCGGAACGGGGGGAGCGGAAGGGTGTGGTCGGTATTCAGTGGTCGGTATTCAGAAGTAATCGGTATTCAGTATTCGGAAGTTGCCAGAAGTATCCGAGAAACAGCTGGAGACTGGCGTGGTACGATAGTCAGGAGGAATCACGGCTCTGCGCATCCGTGGGATCGAAAGGAGCGTTTGAGGCTGGAGGTGGGACGAGACCTCCCGGGCTCGTAGGCGGTGGGAGCGAGGAGAAGGAAGCCCCATTTCGCCTGTTCAAGCAGTGGTCGAAGCGAGGAAAAGCGATGCTAAAAGCAGCGGCAATGAGTAAAATTCACCAGGCTGACGCACAAGAGAATTAATCGAGGAGTGGAAACCATTCCCTAATGGTACGCGTTTGTCGCCTACGCGCCCGGGATGTCGCGTCCCATCTCGATCGCCAAGCGAGAGCCGAAATTTTGCCTCAAAAAACCATTGCCCAATAGCCGATTGGCAAGCGCGGGCGATGCGGTAGTTTCGGCGCACATGGCTGCCGCAGTGTCTGCCTCATTGCCTCTCCCGGTGCGTCGCGGTCCGAAGTTGACGCGTCGCGGCTGGGGATTGTTGGTGTTGATGCTGGGCACGCTGGGGGCGGGCCTGTGGTGGCACGAAGTCGCATTGGTGCACATGGCGCTGTTTCTGTTGCTGCTGTTGGGTGTGGGTTGGTGGCTGGCGCGCCGGAATCTAGACGGCATTGAAATCGACCGATCGGCGCCCGCCAGCACCTTCGTGGGCGAGTGGATTCCGGTGTCGGTGCGTCTGCGCGGGCCGAAACGGCTACTCGGGGCCTCGGCGGTGGAGTTGTCCGATGAATTGTTGGGATTTGTGGGCGAGGGGATGGCGGCGCGTCGGCTGCGGCCCGGAGAGGTGTGTGAACTGACGGGACAGACGCGTCTGCGCAAACGAGGGCTGCACCCGTTGTTCCGGTGGGAACTGGCATCGACCTTCCCTGCGGGCCTGTGGCAGACTCGGGTCCACGGCTGGCATTCAATGCCGATCACTGTGTTTCCCCGTCCGGTCACCCCCGTCGAACTCGATGACCCGAAAACCGTGCTCGATGACGAGGAAGGGGCGTTGTGGCAACCGAAGCCGGACTGGGGTGGCGACTTCCTCGGAATCCGTGATTTCCAGCCCGGAGACCCACTCAAGCACATCCATTGGCCGGCGAGCGCTCGCGCTCAGCGCTTGGTCGTTCGGGAATACGACCAACGATTGCCGGCGAGCCATGCTCTCTTTTTCCACTCGTGGCAGCCGCCGGGCCATCGACGGATGGCCGATGCCTTTGAAGCTGCGCTGGAATTGCTCACCGGTTTGCTCCTGCGCTGCACCGACGAGGCGGTGCCGGTCACGCTGTCGGCGGATTTCCTTGGATGGCGAACGATTCGTCTCGAAGGAACGCGGTCATTGGGAGAGACGCTCGCACTCCTGGCCGCGGCCAAGTGGTCGCCCTCGCACGATTTCGACCGACTGGCGGAACAACTCAAATCCGTGCCGATCGAGAGTCACGTGTTCATCGTCAGCGACACGCCGTTGCGCCATTGGCAGCCGTTGCTCTCGAGTCCTGCCGGAATCACGCTCACTTGTCTCAGTGTGGGCGAATTGCGTCGTCGCCACGTGTTTCGTGCCACCGCGCGCGCCACCGCCGTCTCATGAAGCCCGCTTTCGCCCTGGTCCTCTTTTATTTGCTGATCGCGATGGCCATCCTCGTGCTGCGGGGCGATTTGATGGATTGGCCGCGAATCATCGATCGCGTGCTCGCCTTCACTATCTGCCTGGGGGCGGTGGCTCTGCTGCTGCGCAGCTGGCGGTCGCGACACCCAGGGGGTGGCCCGGCTGAGGACGGATCGTCGCGCCCCCAACCGGTGTGGATATGGTGGGCGGGGATCGCGGGGTTGGCCGCCTTCGTCTTCCTGGCCGCGCTGCCGCCGCTCAGCGTGGTCATGGCCCGGCCGCAGCTGGCCGAGCGGCTCGCGAAAGGCGAAGATTCGCCCGGCCCCACGCCGGCTCCGCCATCACCGGACGGCACGCTGCCAAAGATCGATCCAAGCGCGTCGGGCGCGGTGGAAGGCGCTGCCGAGGGAGTTGGTAATCAGCCCGCGGCGGAATTGGGAAACTTGGAACGTCTCCTCGAACGCCTGCGCGAATTCGGACGTGAGCGCCCACCTTGGCTGGTCGCGTTGCTCCTGCTGGCGCTGCTGGCCCTGGCCGCGTGTCTGGCGTGGTGGGTCCGGCGACTTTTCGGCGCCAACGCGGTCGCTCCACCCAACGCACCGCCGACACCCTGGCACGACGATCCAGCGGCCCCGGCGTACATCCGCGAATTCCGCCGCCTCTGCGAGCAGCTCGGGCATGCTCCGCGCCCCGGAGATACGTGGCGCGACCTGCTCAGGCGGCTGCAAGCCGGTACGACACCGGCCCTGCCGTCCGCCGAACCTCTGGAGCCCGTGGCGATCTATCATTATCGCGTTCGTTACGAAGGCGCGACTCCCGATTCGGGAGCCGAACGCGGATTTATCCGGCTCATCCGAGAGACCCGAAAAGCCGCCACTTCCGCCCGAGCCAAAGAAAAAGCGACGGCAGAGTGAGCAGGGCACTGAACTGGCTCATCAGCATGGCCAGGCCCGTCAGCAACCCAAACCAGACGGAAGGAAAAAAGTCGCTTGTCACCAGTACGGCGAATCCGAGCACGATAATGCTGGTCGCAATCCAGATGGCCCTTCCCACGGTCGCGTGGGTCCGCTCCAGGGCGGCTCGCGGGTCTCCGTCCTGAGCGATTTCCTCACTGTAGCGCATGGTGTATTGGATCGCCGAATCAACCCCCACGCCGATGGCAATGGCGGCAATCATGACCGTCACCAGATCGAGCGGGATGCCCGCCCAGCCCATCACACCCAGCATCGTCACCGCCGGCAGCGCTTGCGGGAGCAGCACGACGAGTGCCAGTCGAAAGTGGCGAAACAACGCCAGCAACATCAAGTAAATCGCCACGACCACAAACCCCAGCGTGTCGCGCTGGCTGTCGATCAGGCTGCCCAGCATGTTGGCGTAGAGGACGAAAATACCGGTCGTCTCAACCTCCAGTCCGGCGAGCGGTCCGCCGCGCAGGTCATTCAGGTGGTTATCGAGCCCATCGATGATGCGCCGGCGGTTGAGGGTGGGGGAGGTCTCCTTGAAGCGCACTTGAAGGCTGGCGGTGCGGCCATCAGGTGTCATAATGTCTTGAAACAACTCCGGGGCCATGCCCTGGACCATGTTCATGACTGTGGTGTCATTCAGGGTAGGGAACCACTCGGTCTTGAGCGTCTTGCGCGCCTCGCGGAGCAGCGCTGGCAGCGAGCGGAGACTGCCGACTTCGTTGGTGCCGTGAAAAAATCTCTCGACCGCCGCCACCGCGGCCAGTCCCTCCGGCGTCTTGAAATGCCCTTCTTTCGGGCTGGTCAGATACACCTCGAGCGTGCTGGTCCCGCCGAGGTTTTGGTCGATGAACTCCAGCCCCTGGTAGACGTCGCTGCTCGGCCAAAAGTAACTGGTGAATTTGTTCTCCGCTGTGAGCCGGAAGGCGCCGACGATGCTCAGCAGAAATAGGACCGCACTGAACACCAAGATCGTGCGCGGACGGGCCAGCGCGAGTTGCGCGAAAATTCGGGACAGCGCCGAGCCGTGACCGCCGGCACTTTTCCCAGTGGCGTTCTCCGGGCGCCATGGTTTGAGGGCGGAAGGCAGGAAAACGAACACCAAAATGAGGGCGATCAATGTGCCGACAGCCATAAGAGTGCCGAATGTCCGCACCGGAGAGATGCCACTGGTAGTGAAGGCCGCAAATCCCGCGATGGTCGTGAGTGATGAAAAAACACACGGCATCCAGACCGAGCGTGCGGCCCCGACGATGGCCGATATGTTTTCCTCGTTGGGCTGAGCGTGACGCCGTTCGAGGTACCGTTCGACGAGATAAATTGTGTACGGCAGTGAAATAACGAAGAGCAGCAGTGGCAGGTTCGAAGTGATGACCGTGAACGGGAGGTTTTTCACAGCCATGATACCCAGCACCGCAAGCACCGGCAGCACACTGGTAAGGAGGGGCAGCAGCACGAAACGGATCCGCCGGTACACAAGGAACAATCCGAGGCTGAACAATGCCGCCGCCGCCACGCCAAACAACCGCAAGTCGTGGGCCACCCGTTCCATGATGTAGGTGTATACCAGAGGGACGCCAGCCAGCCGGGGCGGCGTAGGCAATCGCTCGGCCCATTGTTCCCTCACCTTCCGCACGCCATTGACGAGAGTCTTCCACCGCTCCTGCGTGTCGGAAGCTGACTCGCCGGCGGCGCCTTCCATCGCCTCGGGCGGTCTCAGATAAACGAGGATGTTCGTGTGTCGGCCATCGCCCGAGATGAGCGAGGGAGTGGCCAGTTCGTGCTCGAGCAATTCGGCGCGTGCGGCTTCATAGTCGACGCCTTCCACCCCGAGGCGTTTGAGCCCGGTGGCCGCGAAGGCCAGCAGATTCGGCTTCCGCTCGGGCGTCTGACGCAGCAGCGGTATGGTGAGAAGTGACATGGTGTGACCGACTTCCGGTCCGGCTTCCAAGTCGGCCACCAACTCCTGCAGGGTGGCCGCCCCTTCGGGCGACACCCAGTCCAGGCCCGAGGCACAGACGACCACGAATTCGTTCTGGCTCCACGAGCGAGTCTCGTGGAGTTTCTCATAGACACGCAATTCCGGGTCCTTTTGGTCGAGCAAGGTGGTGGTCTGGAACTCGATGCCCAGCTTTCCGAATTGAGCGACCGCCCACCCCCCCCCCGCCAGGCAAAGGAGAATAACGACAAGCCAGGCTCGCCGCACCAAGGTCTCGTAAATGGAAGAAAACACGCGGTATGGTGGGCGGCAGCGGGTCCTTCTGTCCATCGATATTCGATCGACCCGCTCCCTCGCCCTGCCCGGACGCAAATGCGCGAAGCGATGGTTCTCGGGTAGGGCGGCGCGTCCCGCCCGCCGCAGCCGGCGTATGAGAGAAGGTGGCATTGAGGTGGGACGCGACCTCCCGGGCGCGTAGGCGGTGAAGGCGTACCATCTGGGAATGGTCTCCACTTCTCGAGTGAGGGTCGCGTGAGTTACGCGCGAAGGGTTTATCCCATTACCGCAATCTTCCTCCTCGCTTTTTCTGGCTTTGCGCACCGCTTGAAAAGGAGAAAAAGGGCTTCCCCTTCACCACGCTCCCACCGCCTACGAGCCCGGGAGGTCTCGTCCCACCTCCAGCCTTAATCGTCCGGTGAAACCTGGTAAGCCCATTTCACCGAGTCGTTCCTCGGCGAATTGAAAAAAATGTCAGATACTGATGCCGAGGTGCAGTGAGACTGGTGACGAGCTGCCCCGAAGCCCGCCCAAATACCGCATGACCAACCAAACTCAGCCCGATCATGAATTGCTGCGTGCCTTCGCCTCGCGGGGATCCCAAGCGGCGTTTCGGGAGTTGACCGAGAGGTATTCCGGCCTGGTGTATGCGGCGGCCTACCGTCGAACCGGGCAACGGGGTCTGGCCGAAGAGGTGGCGCAAAATGTCTTTGCCGTGCTGGCTCGCAAGGCGACCGCGCTCGCCCGGCCGGACCTGAAGCTCGCGGCCTGGCTGCATCGGGCAACGGTCTTGGAGGCGGCTCGCGCCCGGCGCAAAGAATCCATCCGCCAGCGCATCATGGACGATTATTTCCATCAAGCCGACGTGCTGGCATCCGAAGCTGGCGCCCCCTGGCAAGCGGTGTTGCCGGAATTGGACGCGGCGCTCGATGCCTTGCCGGGGCGCGATCGCGAGCTGCTCTTGGCGCGGTTTTTCGAAGACCGGAGCTATCGTGAAATCGCCGCCGCCACGGGTCGCAGTGAGGCCGCTCTCATGCAGCAACAGCACCGCGCCTTGGAAAAACTTTCCGCCCGGCTCGGACAGCGCGGTGTCGCGGTGCCGGCCGCCGCGTTGGCCTCAGGCCTGGGTGGGTCGTTGACCGAAGCCGCGCCGCTGGGCCTGGCCGCCTCACTGGCGTCCACTGCTCCCGCCGCCGCCGGCTCCCTCCATTGGGTTCCCCTGGTTCTCCATTCCGTAGACACGTTTATGCAAACGAAATCCCGTATCACTGTGGCGGCCGCGATTGCCGCCTGTCTTTTGGGAGGCGTCAGCTCGTTCTGGGTTGGTCAGTCGCGGGCCGCGGCGCGCGGCGAAGCGCTAATAGCAGCGGCCCAGGCCGACCGATCGCGGCAATCCGCCGGACTGGATCGCCCAGCCGAGGCAACCGGTGGCCTGGCAGCCTCGGCCCCCTCCGCGGCCCTTGGAATTCGCGAAAAGCTCGAACAGGCGATCGCTGAGTGGCGCAGTCGCACGGAATACACCGAACGGATGCGCGCGCTGGAAATTATCGATCGCTTGGAGGCGGACGATGTGCCGATCGCTTTGGAGGTCTGGGGGACGGTGAAAGGCGATTACGGCCTGAGCTTGGCCCTAGGCAAGCATTTGGCTGTGCTCTGGGGTCAACAGACGCCGCAGCCGGCTCTGGCATGGATCAGTCGCGAGTTGCCACGCGAGCATCGCGGCGAACCGATGCAGGCGATTCTGACGGAATGGTCGCTCCGAGAGCCACAGGCGGCTCTCGCATGGTGGCAGGGCGTGATGGAATCGTTGGAGTTCCCGATTCCCGAGGACGCCTTCGAGAGGTTCGAATCGATCATTTTCACCGGTTGGGCGTCGAATGACCCAGCGGGGTTGGCCGCGACGCTGCCGGAGATTTCAGATTCGAAACTGGTCGACGCATTCCACGAATCGCCCGCGGATGCACGAGTCTTGGGCCTGGCCACTGCCGCCGTCAATCCACGGACGCGCGATGCCGTGCTGTCGGCCATTGCGGCCATTCCGTCCGAAGCGACGCGGGCCGCCGTCGCCGTCCGGACGGCGGTCATGATGAACGTCGCGGACGCCGAGGCCAGCTTGCAGTTCCTCACTTCGCTGCCATTGTCCAATCCCGTCCTGCGGGGCGATGCGCTCGGCAGTGTCGCCCTCATGGGTGTCATGATGCAGCAGCAATCGCCGGCTGAAGCCGTCGCTTGGTTGCGCGAACAGACGGATGACGCCAATGCGCGCCGCGCCGTGGAAAGATTCCTCCAATCCTACGCCGGCGAAGTCGATGACGATTTGCCAACGCAGCTGCGCACTGCGCTGGAGAGCCGCTAGCAATGGTCATTTAAAGATTCTTTCCATGAAACGTCATTTCCTCATCATCTCGATGGCCGCCCTGGCGTTGCTCTCCAGCTTGTTCATTGGCCACTGGATCGGCCAAAAGCGCGGGGAAGAACGAGTGGCTGGGGAACTGGCCGCCGTGGCGCGGCAAAGCGGTCTGCCGCAGGGTTCGAAAGCACCTCCATTACCGGGCGGACTCGGGCCGCGAACTGCCGACGCCGCGCCACCCGGGCCGCGGTCGCGAGAGGAATTGGAAGAATTCGTTAAAAGCCTTAAATCAAAACTATTCGAATCGAAAGCGTCCGCAGGCCAGGTTTCCATGAGCCTCAATGAGCGGGAAATGTCGAAGGCGCTCGAATCGTTGAGTTTGGAGGAAGTGCGCCTGGCCATCGGAATCATCAGCGAAATGCCTCCGGGGCTGCATCGAATGGCATTTTCCATGGCCCTCATGAAGCGCTGGGGTCAGGAAGATCCGGCTAGCGCTTTGGAATATTTCCGAACTCACCGGGATGAAGCCGGCACGTTTGCCCCGATGTGGCTCAACGCGATCTTCATGCCATGGGCCGACCGCGATGCCGCGGCGGCCGCCAACGCCCTGGCCGCCACGTTGCGCGACGAACAGGACGACATCGTCCAAGGCGCCATCGGCAACACCGTCTGGCTCACGGCCGAGAAATTGACGCAGGCAAACCCAGCGGCCGCTTTCCAGCACGTCGACGCACTGCCAGAATGGGCGAGCGATTTCGCCCGCTCCGCCGTGGCGAAACAAGTTCACGATACGCGCCGGCAGGCGTTCCTCGAGTCCATCCGCAGCCTGCCCGCGGGTGCGGAGAAGTCCGCCTGGCAGAATGCCGCCGCCACGGCCCTCGCCCCGGTTGATGCCGCCGCCGCCGCCCAGTGGATCGATTCCCTCGGGCTTTCCGACGTCGATCGCCACGCGTCGAGCCGCGATGTCTTCGAAAAGTGGAAACAACACGACCCCCGCGCCGCTACCGAATGGGCCATGACCCGCTTGCCCGATGGGGACCACTCGGCTCTGCTCGCTGCAACTGCCGAATCCTGGGCCGCGCGCGAACCAAACGACTGCGCCCGATGGCTCGGTGAGCTGGAACCAGGTCCCCAACTCGACCCCGCCATCGCCGCCTTCGCCCGTGCCATTGCCGCCAAAGATCCCGATAGCGCCCGCGCCTGGGCCGACCGCATCACTGACACTGCCCTGCGCAATGAGTCACTCGCCGGATTGAATAAATAGTGCCAACTCGCGCGAAGCTCTGACGTTGGAGACCCGGCCGCGCAGACCGGAATCGATGGCCACGCCGCGAAGCCGGATGCGAAATAAATCTCCGCCCATCGCTTCGCAAGGGCCGACGATTCCGCCTCTTCCGGCGGTACTCCAGCCCAACGACGCCGGAATCAAGGGGGCCACTCCGAGGGCGGGGAGGGATTGGACACCATGTCGATCTGCCATAGCGTTCGCATCCAGTCCGTTCCATCGATGATGAGCATCCCCACTGTACGCCGATTCCCCGCCTGGTTGCGGACGATTGCTTGGTTCATTTTTTTGCTGTGGCTGTTGGCGGCGTGTGTGTCCCCCCTCTGGTGGCGGTTCACGAAACGTGCCCAGGCACGGGCGCAGGCTATCGTGGCCACTGTCCCTCGGCCAATCTCAGGAAACACAGGCGACAACGGGGTTTATCCCGTCCATTTCCGCCCTCTCGGGGAATCCGGTCCTGAAATCGAACGAGGGACTCCGGTCCGCGAGTTGCCGGTGGTTGGACCACTCCTCGACGGCGATGCGGCAACCATCGAAAAACTAAAGCGCGAACGCGATAATCTGAGCGAATTCTTGAAGTGGATCGGCAAGTGTCGAGTCGACGGCAAGATCGACTTCAAGCAACTCCTGGGTCATTTGGGCATCCAGGGGGTCGAGGGACTGAGCGATAAGGACGCGGCGGCGGAGTTCTTGCGATGGGCACGCTCGGCCAGCCTGCTGGCCGACGATTGGAAGAAGGCCCTCGAAACCGGGACGTGGGATTTCACGGGAGTGGACTTGCTTAAGCCGTGCTCTCCCGAGATCGGTGAGTCGATCCAGGTTATGCTCGGGCGTTTCGGAACGCAGATGCAGTCGCTCTGGGGCGCCATGGCGGAAGCGTCGTGGCAAACGGGCGACGCCGACTCGGCATTCAGGCACTGGAAGTTCATGATGGTGAATGCCGAACGCACAGGTGACGCCACCTCGATGCTGGGAGCCCTGGTGGAGTCCAGCCAGCGATCAAAAGCCGTGCACACTCTGGAGACTGGTCTGAGCGTCGGTGGATTTACCGATGCTCAACTTGCCCAATTGATTGCACACTTGGCCGACTTTTCCGCTCTCGATTCCATGCGCCGCGGACTGGATGGCGAGAAACGAATCCAAGAGTCGCTCTTCGCCCGCATCGGCACCTCGGACGATCCGTTGACTTTTCGATGGGTCAATCCATTCAACAAACCGAGCCTCAACTTCCTCAACAAATTGGCGATGAGTTTGGTCACGCCGCAGCAAATTGCCGACAACTTGGCCGTCGCTCAGGCATCGACCGATGCCGCGTTGTCGCGATTTGATCCGATCAGCGGCAATCTAATTCCCCCGGGATCAACAGAGGTGGTTGAGTCGGCGGCGTTCGGAGTCGGAGACTCCTGGTTCGACAGGTTTTATTTCATGTATTCGATGCCTCCACTCGGTAATTCCGGGATCGCCAAGCGCCTTGAAGCCACCGTGGTTGACGGTCAATCATCGATGGACCAGGCGCGGTTGGCCGTGGCATTGGAATCTCATCGGCGGTCGACGGGAAGTTTTCCGGAATCGATTGAGTCGGTGACGTGGCATTTCCCGGACGGGCTGCCTCGGGACTTGGCGACTGGCGAACCCTATCATTACACGAGGCTGGACGACGGCAGTTACCGGCTGTGGGGGCTGGGGATCGATCAAACCGATCAGGGCGGCGATCCGGACAAGGACGTGGTCTGGGGACAAGGGATAAAGCCACGACAAGAGTAAGCCGGCGGCGTCACTTATCTCAAGACTGGAGTTAGTGCATTTGGCCTATTCCATTCGCCGCGGAATGACTCTGTGACAAGGGCTCTCACCAGAAGCGGGCCACCCGATCGCACACCCCTCCTGAAACTTGAACGTAGGTCCCGGGGCGGCGCGTCCCGCCTCGTCCATCGAGCGTCTCGCTCCGCGTGCGGTTCGAAATGTTGGCCTATAGATTACGCGGTTGTCCTGATTCATGAGAACGCGTGCTATGCGCCCACTAAGGGAGCCGCAAATGAAATGACTTGGGGCGGGTGAAGGCATCGAATCCGAGCGGGGAGAGCGTACAGCCGCGCCCCGAGTCTTTGACGCCGGTCCAAGCCAGGCTTGGATCGAGGTAATCGCAGCGGTTGAGGAAAACGGTGCCGGTGTCGAGTTCGTCCCCCAGCCGTACGGCGGCCTCGACATTCCGCGTCCAAATCGACGCGGTCAGTCCGTACGCGCTGTCGTTCATGAGCTGAAGCGCTTCGGCATCGTCGGTCACCGGCATGATGCCGACCGCCGGACCGAATGTCTCTTCCGTCATCAGTCGCATCCGATGATCCACGCCCGTCAGTATTTGGGGTGCGAGGTACGGGGTGCCGGCCGCATCGAGCGGGAACTCGCGAACATCGATCCATGCCCGGGCGCCCTGAGTCATCGCCTCCGCCACTTGCCCCCGCACGAAATCAGCCGCACTCGCCCGAACCATCGGCCCCAGCGTCGTTGCCTCGTCGAGCGGCGACCCGAGTCGGTAGTCACGCACCAGCGCAACCGCCCGTTCGACAAAATCCTCGAACACCTCCGAGTGGACATAAACGCGCTCGATCCCGCAGCACGACTGCCCGGAATTATAAAAGGCACCATCGACGATGTTCTCGGCGGCATGGACGAGGTCGGCGTCCGCGCGGACATAGGCCGGGTCCTTGCCGCCCAGTTCGAGACCTGTGGCGATAAATTGTGAGGCGGCGGCTTCCTGGATGGCGTGTCCTCCGGCCACCGACCCCGTGAATGCGACGAAACCGATGCGTGGATCCGCCACCACGGCGGCCACCTGGGCGTGGTTCAAATGAAGATGCTGAAACACGCCGGCCGGGCCGCCGGCGTCGGCAAATGCGGCCGTCAGTCGTTCGGCGCAGAGGAGCGTTTGGTCCGAGTGCTTCAAAACCACGGCATTGCCTGCCAGCAGGGCCGGCAGCACCGAGTTCACCGCCGTCAGATACGGGTAGTTCCACGGGGCGATAACGAGTACGATTCCCACCGGTTCGCGCCGGATCGAGAGATCGAATCCCGGTCGATTCGCTCCGGGGATCAAGGCCAGGGCGTCGGGCGCTGCCTCGATGAAAAAAGCCGCTCGTTCGGCGAAGCCTCGACGAATTTCCATCGGGGCATACCGAATGGGACGACCCATTTGGCGCGCCAATTCGGCACCAATCGAGTCCGCGTCATCAACCAGTCGGACGACCATCCGCTCGCAGATCGTCCGGCGCTCGTCCAGCGGCAAGCGGCGCCAGTCGCGTTGCGCCCGCTGGGCCGCGCCGAGAGCCCGCTCGATCTCCGACGCTTCCGGTCGTGGGCGTTCCGCAACCAGCGACCCGTCGCCCGGGCTGACGACGCGAATCAGATTGGCGGTGGGCATCGAATCAGCGCGGCTCATTCCGGGGTGACGTAGGCGGCGGTCAGACCACCATCGACCAAGAAGTCGGACCCGGTGACAAAAGATGATTCATCCGAGGCCAAAAAGAGGGCTGCCTTGGCCATTTCGGATGCTTCACCAAATCGGCCCATCGGGATGTGCACAAGGCGCCGTTGTTTTTTCGCCTCGGTGTCGAGAAATTTCATGAGAAGTTCGGTGCGCAGCGGCCCCGGACACAGAGCGTTCACCCGGATGTTTTGCCGCGCGTGGATCACGGCCAGTTCCCGCGTGAGGGCAAGCACGGCACCCTTGCTGGCCGTGTAGGCGAGCTGCGGTGTGGCCGCCCCGCGCAGGGCTACAAACGACGCCGTGTTGATCACCGATCCGCCACCGGCCCGCAACAGCGCCGGAATGCCAAACTTGCAACCAAAAAACACCCCTTTGACATTCACCGCCATCGTCAGGTCCCAGACGTGCTCGCTCGTCGTCATCGCATTGTCGTCGTCGCCATGCATGATTCCGGCATTGTTGAAAAGGATGGTCAATTTGCCGAATTCCGTCTCCGCCCGCGCCACCGCCGCCTCGCAATCGGCCGCCTTCGAAACGTCCATCCGCTGGTATACCGCGCGCCCGCCCGCCTCGCGAATCTCCGCCGCCACCCGCTCGCCCACTTCGTCCGTCACGTCGGCCACCACAACGGCCGCGCCCTCCGCCGCAAAGAGTGTCGCCGATTCCCGGCCGATGCCGCCTGCCGCCCCGGTAATCAGGGCTACGTGATTCTTGAGTCGCATGCTGTGAATGAATATGAAGAGTGAAACGAAGTCCGTCGCCTGGTGACAAGAGAAGGGCAGAGGCGCCCATCCGTCAATTCGACATCACGTCGCACCGTGCTTCTTCAGCAATTCCGCGATGTCGAGATGTCCGCGTCGGGTCGCCCAGGCCAGCGGCGTGGCCCACGCTGGGTCGTCGGGCCGATTGGGTGGCGCGCCACGTTCCAGCAGAAGCTCGACAATCGGCTTTTGCCCAAATTTCGCGGCCCACCCGAGCGGTGTGGAGCCAAGGTCCTCGTCGCGGGCGTTCGGATCGGCACCATGATCGAGAAAGAGCGCGGCCTTTTCGGTATCGCCTTTGCGGGCAAATCCGTGGAGCGGCGTAATGCCGAGCCAGTCGGGCGCGCTGGGGTTCATGCCGTGCTCGAAAAGAAGTTCGTTCAACTCGCGCGTTTTCGCGCCTACCGCCCAGCCGGGGAATGAAACACGGCGAGGCAAATCGGGCTGGTAACGCAGGAGCAGTCGGACGAAGTCCGCATGGCCCTCGCTGGCGGCGTTGGCCAGCGCCTCAGGATTATCAGCCAGCGAAGGGTTGCCAGAGAACATGGCCGCAGCCGTCCGAAGATCGTTGTAGTACGCGAGCAGAGGTACCGAACGAGCAGCGCCATGAGCGCAGAGCAAGTCGGTCAGCTCTTGGTCACCATTCGAGATGACCCGGCTCAGCGTGTCGGCCGAGCTTTCGACTTCGACATTCGGGTTCCCTCCATGCGCCAGGAGAAGCTTGACGATCTCGTGATGTCCGTTGGCCGCTGCCGAATAGAGCGCGTGCCCATCTGGCGCGATGCCTTCCTCGGGCAGATTCGGGTCGGCTCCGCGATCCAACAACAGCTGAACGATCTCGAGATGTCCGCGCGCAGCTGCATTCTTGATCGGCGCCCCGCAGCCAACGTAATAGCCGTCGTAGTCGGAGACTCGATTTACGCTGGAGGGATCTCGGTCGAGGAGTTCACGCACGCGCGCCAGCTCGCCGGTAGCGCAAGCCATGCCTAGATCGACCGTGGGGCTGTGGTTCATGAGATGGCGGTAGACGGAATCGGGGGAGATCGGCCAGTCTTTCGGTATGTCGCGCCAGCCGCGAAAATGGTAATCGCCATTGGTCAGGTGGATCGGCAGTGCGCCGTCGCACCGCCGCGCGTTGATGTCCGCGCCGCGACGGAGCAGTTCGTCTATGATCTCGGGCTGGCGCGTCATCACCGCCCAGTGGATTGGTTGGTTGGATCGCAGGTCGCCGGCGTGGAGCAGGTCCGGCGAAGCATCCAGCAAGTCGTTCATTCTTTCCAGATCGTGGTCTCGGATCGCGGAGGCAACTGGTTCACCGCGCGGAGAAATGCCGTGCCGCTCCGCGAGTTTGCTTTCCAGCAGGCGCTCCATTTCGGCGTATCCGCGGTCGCATGCGATCTGTTGCAGGCTGTCATTGAGAGCCACACCCATGGGATCGGGATCGCGCTCGAGCAGGTAGGCCGCCACGTCGAGCCGGTTTTCCCGGACCGCGAAGTAAAGCGGCTTGCGGTACGCATGCTGACATCGCACCAGCGCAGGGTCCTTAGCCAGCAGACGTTTCACTGTTTCGAGATCGCCGACGATGCAGGCGCAGAAAAGCATCCACACATCCGCGCCTCGTCCCGTGGACCACTTCAACGGTTCATCCGCTTTCAACGCATCCGGCTGGATCATGGCTTGATTTGACGCCAGGCGGCTTGGGCGATCCGTTGTCTTATCGGGTCACCCGCGTCCGGCCGCCACCCGTGACCATGAGCAAGCGGTCGCCCGGGGCGAAGCTTTCGCGGGGATTGACTTCCTGATCCACGGAAATCCGGCCTTCGTTGTTGTCGAGGCGAACGTCCATTTCCAATCCTTGGCGCGAGGTGACCGCCTGTCCCGCAAGCGGGGTGAGCACGACGAATGCGCCAGAGAGGGGTGACTTTTCCATCAAAAACGATGCGGTTGGAGAGCCGGAAAGCAACGGGATTCGATGGCTGCCTGGCCGGTCCACGCGGCCGATTTTTGTGCCGGCGGATTGAGCGGTTGCGGCGGCGGCGGGGCGATTGTCAGGTGCGGTCATGAGGCGGGGATTGGCAATTGTTATCGGATGGGCCGTCACCACGGCGGTTTTGGCCGACCGAGTGCCGTGGACGAGCGGGCGGGTGCGCGGCACGCCGGACCCCCCCGCTTCCTATGTGATGGAGCGCGTCTTGCCACGGGTGACACTGCGCGAACCGGTCGACGCCATGGTCATTCCGGGCACGGACCGCCTGGCGGTGGCGGAATTGAAGGGACGGTTGGTGACCGTGAGGTGGCATGATGAGACCGCGAATGCTGATGATTTTGGTGACATCCGTGACTGGAACCCTGAGGCGCGCGAATGTTATTCCATAGCGTTTCATCCGCGATTTGCCGAAAACCGCCACGCCTTCGTGTTCATCATCCTGGACGGGCGAGATAAGCCGAATCGCGACGATGGCGCACGGGTCGTGCGGGTGCGGGTCACGGCCGAGGATCCGCCACGGCTCGACATGGCCGGAGCCGAGGAAATCCTGACCACCGTCTCCGGGGGCCACAACGGCGGCAACCTGCGGTTTGGGCCCGACGGGTACCTGTACCTCGGGCTCGGCGATGCCGACGTGCCGGAGCCGCCCGACCCGCGAGTGACCGGCCAGGACATTTCCGACTTGCTCGCCAGCGTGGTACGGATCGATGTGGACCGACCCTCGCCCGGGCGGCGCTACGGCATTCCGGATGACAATCCATTTGTCGGCCAAGCTGGGGCGCGCGGGGAAGTGTGGGCCTACGGGTTTCGCAATCCATGGAGGCTGTCGTTCTCGCCCGACGGCGAACTCTGGGTGGGTGACGTCGGATGGGAGTTGTGGGAAAGTGTGATCCGGGTTGAGCGCGGCGGAAACTACGGGTGGAGCCTGACCGAGGGAGGGCGTCAAGATGTGCGTCCCGATCGTCGACGCGGACCGACTCCGGTGCTTCCGCCGGTTCACGTCCACTCACACGACGAAGCGGCCAGCCTGACGGGCGGGGAGTTCAGCCGCGGCGAGCGGCTCCCGGAACTGCGGGGCGCGTATATCTATGGCGATTGGCAATTGGGCACTTTTTGGGCGCTGCGGCGAGCCGGCGATTTGGCTTGGAACGTGACTGAGCTGTGCCGCTCGTCGCTGATGCCGGTGGGGTTTGCCCTGACGCCGGACGGCGACGTGATGGCCCTTGACCAAACGGGCGGTGGCTTGTGGCGGTTAGCGCGAAATCCGGTGACGGGACAACCGGGCTCGTTCCCGCGACGTTTGAGCGAAACGGGCCTGTTTGCCGACGTGGCGGCGCTGGCGCCCGCATCGGGCGTGGTTCCCTATGTGGTGGCGGCCGAACGATTCGTGGATGGCGCGGTGGCGGCGCGTTGGATCGCCGTGCCCCGGACATCGGTAGTGTCGGCGGCCCATGAGAGCCTAGGCGTGGCGGCGGCGGGGCGCTGGCTATTTCCGACGGACACCGTGTTCGCGAAAACCCTCAGCCGCGGCGGACGGCGGATCGAAACACAACTCCTGCATTGGAGCGGCCACCAGTGGGGCGCCTACACCTACCGCTGGAACGAGGCGCAGGCGGACGCCGACCTCGTCGGACCGCGCGGCGAGGACACGATCATCGATGGCCAGCGGTGGCGGTTTCACAGCCGGGCCGAGTGTCTGCGCTGCCACACCCTCTGGAACAACTACACTCCAGGGTATTCGGCGCTGACGCTCGGCTCGCAACTTGAGTCGCTGGCCACTGCCGGACTGGTTCCGAAGGATGCCGCACGCCCCGCCACCGATGGCGCCACCGACCAGGAACGCCAAGCGCGTGACTACCTGCACGCCAACTGCGCGACATGTCATCGATCGAATGGCGGCGGCAGCGTGCGGCTGCTACTGGAGGCCGACCGGCCGTTGGCCGAAACGCGTTTGCTCGATCCGCCCATGTTGGGCACTTTCGGCTTGCCGGAGGCGCGAGTCGTGGTGCCCGGAGATCCGGCCCGGAGCGTTCTGGTGCAACGCATGGCCACCGAAGGTCGGGGCCACATGCCGATGCTCGGAGCTCGGCAGGTCGACCCACCAGGCCTCATCCTGATTCGCGACTGGATCGCCGCGATGCCAAAGGACAGTCCACAAGCGGAAACGGCGCTCGCGCGGGCCTCCGAGCAAGAAATGCTCAAGGGACTGCGCCGCGGCGACATCGAGCCGCTCGACGGCTTGCTCGCCACCGCCAGCGGAGTGCTGGATGTCGCTCTCGCCTTGGCGGACGGTTCACTGCCGGACGAGGCGCGCGGAATTGCCTTGGCCAAGGGGGCGGGTTTGACCGACCCGCTGCGCCGCGATCTGTTTGAACGTCACCTTCCAGAATCCGCGCGCCGCCCCACACTCGGGCTCACCTTTGACCGACAGGCCGTGCTGACGCGAAGGGGCGACGCTTCGACGGGCCGCACTGTGTTTCGCTCGTTATGCGCCACCTGCCATCGGCATGGCGGCGAAGGCGGCGAGTTGGGACCGGACCTCACGCCTATCGGCGCAAAATACGCCAAGGGCGACCTGTTGACCCACATCATCGAGCCGTCGGCCTTGGTCGATCCGGCATGGAAACTGAGTGTCATTGAATTGACCGATGCCACCGTGCAAAGCGGATTTGTCCTGACTCGGGATGACCGGCAGGTCTCGGTGCGGTTGGTCGATGGAAACCGGCGGGTCTTCGAGTCGAGCACCATCGCCCGCATTTCCGAAAGTCCCCTGAGCCTGATGCCTGAAGCCTTACTCGCCGGCCTCACCGCGGACGAAGCGGCCGGTTTGCTGGAGTTTCTGGCGGAGTCGCGCTGAAGGAGTTGTGATTGCCGCGGCTTAAGGAGCGGGGTGCAGCGTGAGTGCGGAGGAGGGCGCTGATTTCACACGAGTTTCGGTAGTGGAGCCATCCGGCCAGCGAGCAGTAATGGTCAGAGGAAATGCTTTTGTTGCGATCGGGATGGTTACGACCGGGGAGGACTGCGAGAGGTATCCTGAGCCGGCGAAGACCTCGTGGACCTGCTGATCCCCGTCGGCAAAGCGAATGGTCAGGCGGGTTCCGACGCCCTGGGGATTGCCGGGGTGCCCGGCCAGTCGCAGCCTGAGACGCGGCGAGGTGTCATCTCGGTGGAGAAAGGCAAGCAGTGGTCCGTCATTCTGCGTGGCCACGAGATCGGGAAGACCATCGCTGTTCAGATCTGCCAGGCAAAGTCCCTTGCCATCGTCGGGGACCAGGAATCCACTGGTCGCCGGATCCTCGCCCACTGTCGCCTGCAGCGGAAGAAAGAGCCCGACGCCTCCGCGCCAGAGGCCCGTCTCCGGTTCGCGGGAGAAAAGGTTTTGGGCAGCCATCAGGACCGGTGGTTCGTCCGCGACAAACGTCGCCATCACCGCCCCGAATCCCGGTGAGAGTTGGGCGTCCGCAGGCAGTGGCTGCCAGGAGAAACGCGGATGACCTGGTGTGGATTCGTTGATGAGTCGACCGCTCTCGAATTCCGTCGCCTGCACTTTGAGTGCCTGACTCAGCGTGGTGTCGGAGTAGATCCCGAGCAAATCGGAGGCGGCAAACGCCTTGAATGTCCCAAACTTCTTTTTGATGAATGGCATCGCGTTCCCGCTGCACGAGCGACCGCGAACCGGCAACTCGCCCTCCTTGGAGACCTTGGCCTCGACGAGGTCGAATACCCCGTTTCCATCCATGTCCCCTCGATACAGGACCGCCGGCTTGGCCGCCGAGGGATGTCCGTACTTCGTATTCAGACCGACATTGAGCGCCACGTAATCCATGTCGCCGTCCCGGTCACAATCGGCGGCCGCCAAACTGTTCCACCAACCGAGCCTCGTATTCAATCCGGCCGCCTCGGTGCGGTCAATCAGTGTGCCCTCGCGATTGTGAAACAAATGGATCGGTCCCCACTCGCAGCCAACGAGAAGGTCGATCCAACCATCCCCGTCGACATCGCTCCACAGCGCGCTGGTCACCAGGCCGGCTCGGCGGAGGCGAGGAGCGGTTGACTCCGGAGCGAGGGAGAAACGAGGCGGCGCTCCCTGGGAAGATTCATTGATGAGCAGGCGGGACTCCGGCGCAACCGGGTACTGGCCGGGAACCGAGCGCGATCCCACGAAAAGGTCGATGTCGCCGTCCCGATCAAAATCCGCACCGACCACGCAGGAGCCTGATTCATGTTCGGCGGGCAGGGCGTCAGTTGATTTCCTGAAATGCAGACCCTGACCTGGCTGGGAGTCGCTCAGGTAAAGGCGGTCGGCATACGAAGGATCTCCGGCTGGCCACTCGTTGCTGCCGGAGACCACATAGAGATCGAGATCGCCGTCGCGGTCCGCGTCGAAAAATAGCGCACCCATGTCCTCGGCCGCGGCATCCGCCTCCCATGCCGCACCAGCCAGTGGATTGAAAGTCCCGTCAGGCTGCTGGAGGAACAATACGCCCGCCTGTCCCGCCGCCCCGCCGACGAAAACATCGTCGAGTCCGTCGCCATTCGCATCGGCGGCCGCCACCCCGGGTCCAAACTGAGAAAGTTTGCCCGGCAGCAGAAACTCGATGCGGTAGTCGTCGTACGGCTTTTCACGGTGGGTGAAACGCAGTCCGATTTTTTCCGCTGCTTCCGCGAATCGTGGCGCCGATCTAGGGGCCGTAGCCCCGGGCGGGACCGCGCGTTTCGCTTGAGTGATGACCAACTGCTGGTCTGCCTTGGGCTTCGGAATCGATTGGACGTCCCCGTTCGGCCACCGCACCTCGACCGTCTGAATGGAGGCTGAACTTCCGAGCCCGAAGTGGACCACCGGTTCGCTGCCGCCCAGGAATCCTGTTTGGGTCACCATGGGGTGGACGAGCCGCGTTCCATCCGCAAGCCGTGCCGTGACCAGAGCGCCCAATCCTGCGGTGTTGGCCCCTTCGCCATGGAGCCGCACTCGAAGCCAGTGCCGGTCTTTTTGTCTGTCGTCGGCGGCGGTGTTGCGATAGAGCGAGACATTCTCGGTCAAATGGCAAACCACAAGGTCAAGATCGCCGTCCATGTCGAGATCGGCTTGCGCCGCCCCGTAGCTCATTCCCGTTTTTGCCAGCCCCCATTCGGCTTGCACGGGGTCAAACCGCAGCCCGCCGTCATTGCGGAAGGCAAGATTCTCTTCGCGCATTTCGGGGGTGTTCTTGTAAAATTCCCACTCCGTTTGACCCGTGACCGCCGCCGGGCTTACGGGTATGTCCGAATCGGAAAACGACCGCGAAGCGCCGTTGGTAATGAACATATCGGGGCGGCCATCCAGATTGTAATCTCCGAATTTCACCGTCCACGTCCAGTCCGACCGAGCGACGTTGGCCTGAAAAGCGCATTCGCGGAACCGGCCGGATTCAGTGGCGAGAAAAAGCGTGTTCCTCATGATCTGGCGTGGCCAGGCGTTCTGAAGCACCCAGAGCCGATAGCCTTCCATGTCACCCATGGTGGATTTGGCTTTGAAATGGGTGGTGGCCGCCATGTCCGCCACCATTAGGTCGAGCAGGCCATCCCCATTGATGTCGGCGAGGTCGCTACCCATGGACGACCATGTCGTATAGGGGACGAATTGGTCGATGGCCTCACGGAATCTCGGAATGCCGTTGTCATCCGGTCCTTGGTTGATCCACAGGCAGTCGGGATCAGTGAAATCGTTGGCCACGTAAATATCCAGTCGGCCATCTCCATTGACATCCCACACCGCCGCCGAGAGACCGTGCCCCAGGGATTCCGCAAGTCCACTCGCCCGAGTGACGTCTTTGAATTGCGGACGCCCGGAGGCATCGACTCCCATGTTGAGGTACAATCGATCGGCCTGCCCGTACTCGAGCACAAACTGGCGGCCAAGCGCCAAATTCGGAGCGCCGCTCTCCCGGGTCACCGGCGGGGCGGATTCGGGAAGGCTGACAATTCTGAAGTAGTCAGCATACTTCTCCTTCACACGCGGTTTGCCATCAGGCCCCAGCTCGGTGGCGGCTTCGCGGGGACGACCAAAGGGGGAAAAAAATCGATTGGTCACCAGGAAAAGGTCGAGGTCGCCATCCCCGTCAAAATCCGCGAGATACGGCGAATGACTGGCTCCCGAAAAATCGAGCCCCGCTGCCCCTCCCACCTCTGTGAACGCCCCCGTTCCATCGTTGAGCCACAGGCGGTTTGGCGCATCGTAGTTCGTCACGAACAGATCGACATCCCCGTCTCCATCCACATCGGCGAATGCCGCGCCCACTCCCCAGGAGCCCGTGTCGGCAAGTGTCGAGCTGGCCGGCGATTTTTCAAAGCGCAGTCCGCCCTGGTTGAGGAAGAGCGAGTTGTCGTCCGGACCGCTGACGAGAAAAATATCGCATCGCCCGTCCCCGTTGACATCCGCCAGGGACACGCCCCCGCACGCATAACCGGAATTATAAAGATACGCCAACAAATGGTTTTCGTCGAGCCGGTGGACGAAGTTCAAGCCGCTCTGTTCCACCGGCATTTCGTTGAAAAGCGGCCCTTCCGATGCGCGCGCCTCAGAGAGAAGCGCACCAGACAGAAGCGCACCGGTCCACATCGGGAGCGCCAAAACTCGCCAACACAAACGGGAAAACCACAGGATTGGGGGCATAAAGAATCAGCATAATCAAGAGCTGCACACCAGACAACCGTGAAAAGCACCCCCAGCGCCCAGCGCAGGGCGTTTTCATCTGTTGAAGCAGTGGCTTGATTATAAACGACCAATCAAGATTGCGTAACGCAGAGGGAGCCGAAGGCTTTTGGCTGGGGGCATCCCCGCTCTTCGGGGCGGAACGCCCTCTCTGCGAAGGGGCTTTCGCCCGAAAGAGCGGCAATTGCCTTCGGCGGTCTCTTAATGATGCTTGTGATGTTCGTGGCCGTGGGTGGCGGCCTTTGACAAGTCGATGGGCCGATAGGTCCGCTGCTTCGGCTCGGTTTCGCCTTCGGTCAGCGTATAGGCGTGGCCGAGCTCGATTCCCTTGATCGACTGGCTGACATTCGCCCCCTGCCAGAAAACTTCCACCGACTCGATGGCCGTGGCCGCTCCAAGCCCGATGAGCTTTTCCATCGGAGAGGAGGCGAACGTCCCCTGATTGGCGATGGTGATGGGAACCGTCATCGGTCCACCGGACGTTTGCACCTTGATTTCCACTCGCGAATGCAGCGCCGCCCGATTGCTCTTGGTCCCGACGAGTTTCAGGTTCACCCAGGCGTTTTTTGTTCCCGGGTTGAGATAGAGTGACCGGAAGAAGCGGTCCGTGGTGAATCCTCCACCCATCACCGAGAAAATGTCAAGATCCCCGTCATTGTCGATGTCCGCAAACGAGATTCCGTGTCCTTTCTGGATGTTCCCCAAGCGCGAGGGCACGGTGACATCATCAAATCGACGGCCGGCGACGTTGCGGAGCATCACATTGGGGATGATATACTGGGGTTCGAGGTGCCCGGTGCCGCTGTAAATGTCCTGATATCCGTCGTTGTCCAAGTCCCCATGGCTGGCGCTCATGGCGTAGACGGCAAAGTCAAGGCCGGCGGTGGCCGCGATATCGGTGAAGGTGCCGTCTTTGTTATTCCGGTAGAGCCGGGAAGTGGCTTCGGGGCTGACCGGAAGCCCGAGATACCCCTTGATCACTTCGCTGACCCCTTTGTGCGGCGCGGGGAAGGCAGAGACGTAAATGTCGAGCCATCCGTCGTTGTCGAAGTCAAAAAAGAATGCAGGAAAACACTCGGCTGGCTCGCTGGTTCCGGATTGGCGGGCCACGTCCTGGAACCGCCGACCGCCGGTGTTTCCGGCAGGCACGTTCTTGAAGAGCCGGTTCGGACCCTCGAGGTTGGAAACGAACAGGTCCAGAAACCCATCTTTGTCGTAATCTCCCCAGCTCGCTGCCTTCATCATCCCAACAGCATCCACGCCCAGGCTCTGGGCCACGTTAGTGAAAGTCCCGTCGCGGTTGTTGTGGTAGAGTTCGCACGGGTGCGGATGCTGGTCCGGCTTTTTGGATTCGTTGCAGACAAAGAGATCCACCCAACCGTCATTGTCAAAATCGCCCCAGGCGGCATGACTGGTCGGATGAAAGGCGAGCACGCCGGCCTCGAGAGTGACATTGTCGAAGGTCCCATTGCCATTGTTTCTCAGGAGGGTGTTGGGGAGATGGTGTTTCTCTGTGGTCATCCAGGCGCCACGGCAGACGAATATGTCGACGAATCCGTCGTTGTTGTAGTCGGCGGTAGCCGTGACTCGCCCGCCGATTTCGCCCCAAAGTCCGGATTCGTTGGTGCGGTCGGTGAATGAACCATCGCCGTTATTGGTGAAGTACCGGCACGGGTGGGAGAATCCTTCGCTGTCAACGAAGAGATCGATGTCGCCATCGTTGTCAAAATCTTCCAGACTGCTGCCGCCCGCGTACTCAAAAAGCGCCAGGCCGAGGCCGGCTGCGATGTCGGTGAAGGCGGGAAATTCGGTGGGGCTCTTCGGCTGAGGCAGCGAGATGCGGAACTCATCGGGCACAGCCCCGGGGTAGTCGCCCAGCGTCATCGCCGCCACGTTGAGCAACCACCGAAGAATGTATTCGTCGGGTGAACTCCTGAGGACTTCGACGAGCAGATCGCGCGCCTTGAGGGTGGCCTCGCGGTCGGTGTAGACGCCTCCTTCCTGGATCGGCACAATGCAGGAATCGCTGGTATGCTTGAGCAGGCAATTGCGTTCCTCACCCAGTCGCAGCCACCCAATGGCCAGCATTTGCTTCAGCCGGAGCGCCTGCGGGTTCGGAGCACCGTTGACCCCGTCGGCCTCGAGCAGCATGTCGAATTGCTCAATGGCCTCCTCGGTTTTGCCCCCTAGAAGCAACTCCGAAGCAAATCGCAAGCGCAGGGTGGGCTGCAGCGAGGACGGGTTCTCGTTCAACCGGCCGCGCAGGCGTTCGGCAATGAGGTCGTTTTTGAGAAATTTTAGCTCCTCGCAGTCAACGGTGTCCATCCGCTGGTTAAGAATCTCCCACATCTTTCGCGTGTTCTCGCTGACCTCGCGCTGCGGGGCGGGCGAATCGGGTGCTCCAAGGAGGGCGGTGGACATCACCAACCAGTGGCAAAAAACAGAGAAACGGCGGGCGGCCATGAAAGAGGTGGGGTAAACGGACGCTGAAAAAACAGCGCTCTTTCACCAAAGAGCCCACTGTCCGCGCTGTCAATCGATCCGAGACCGGCCCACCGCACCCCGCTCATGCGCTAGCGGCGCTTGGAACTGAGGAAGATCATTCCCAGTTCGCCGAGAATGGCTTCACGCCCCCCACCCAAGTCCATGAGGTACCCATGGAGAGAATCGAGGACACCCATCTATCGGAGCGACTGAACGACACCCACCTATTGAGCCAGCCTTCCATCCCACGGTCGAGTGGGTGTCCTGGATTTCCGCAGAGACTCTCTTATGAAAACATCCCCGGCGGTGCATTTTCGTATGCGAAAGCTGATTTGGCTGGCAGCCGTGGCGGCATGCGGAGGGAGAAGCGCATCGCAGTGATGTTCATTTGTTTTGACTGACCCCGTTTTCTGACACAGAAGGCCCTCGACAGCCTCAAGGTCGAAGGTGACGAGAAGATCGGCTCAGAGATCGTGGGTTGAGCGATCGAGCAACCGCTCCGCACGCCCATCCACCAGATGGCCCACGCTCTCACGAGCGTGGCTGCAAATCACAGCCACCGCGTCCCACAAGGGGCGCGGCGGTTTGCTTTGGCGTCACAAAGCGAGAACCTGCTTGTTACGCCGCCTTGAGTACTGTAGTGGAGCGGGCGGGATTTGAGTGGCATGCCAGAGTTCCTCCTCCATCTCACACCAGACGCTGACGGCTCCGTCGCAGTGGAGGCTCGGTTTGATTCTCAACGGTGGAATCATTCTGCTTCGGCCGAGGCGGTCCGCGCCACTCGCGCTCGTGTGGCGAGGTTGATGGAGACCTTTGAAAGTCACCGCCGTCCGCTCAGTGATGCCGTTCGGCTGGCGGAAGTCGGCTCTGCGCTGCGCGACACCTTCCTTGCACCCTTCGCCGCGGAGCTTTCCGGAAGCCCGGCTCGCCTGCTCATCACATCGACCGACCCGGACTGCCTCAATCTCCCGTGGGAACTCCTGCCGGGCGCGGACGGCCAGTTCCTCGTAGCCGATGCGCGCTGCACCATTCGTCGCACCTCGAGCGCGGCGTTATCACCGGGATCGCTGCCGCTCGTCGCGCCGCCGTTGCGCGTGCTCTTTGCCGCGTGCGCGCCGACCGATCAGCCGGGGCTCGACTACGAAAAGGAAGAGGAAGCCATCCTGCGAATCGCCCATCATCTCGGTGCGCTCGTGCATCTGGAATTCGCCGAGGCCGGCACCTTCGACGAGCTGCGCGATCTCATCTCCGAATACCAGCCGCACGTCGTCCACCTCTCCGGGCACGGCAGCGTGCAGGACGGCATCGGGTCGTTCGCTTTTGAAAATGAGCGCGGCCTGTGCGATCCGCGCGATGCGTTCGTGATGGCGCAGGAGCTTTTCGCCGGGCGCGGCGTGCGGCTCGTCTTCGTGAATGGCTGCCAGACGGCGCAGGCTGCCGTCGCCGGCGTGTGCCAGACGCTCACCGCCACGGGCCACGTGCCGCTGGCGCTCGGCTGGGGTGCGAGCATCGCGGACGATCGCGCCACGGATTTCGCCCGCGTCTTCTTCCACGAGCTGGCCGCAGGGCGCCCGGTCGATCTCGCCGTGGCCACGGCCAGGCGCGATCTGCTTGCGCGCTGCCGGCTGCGGGACGGGGGCGTCGAACTGCTTGATGCCAGCTTCGCCCTCCCGCAGCTTCACGCCGCCGATGAGTCGGATGCCGTGGTCGATCACACCCTGCCTTCACGGCCGCCGAAGCGCCCCGGCGTCAGCTACCGCCTGCCTTTTCTCCGATTCGCTGAAGCCCTTCGAGCCAGTGCTGCGCGATGGCCGGCGCGACGCCGGGGAGCGGCTCCGCATCGCCGTGGAGCTACTCAACCGCGAGCGCATCCTCCTCGTGCTCGACAATCTCGAATCGCTCATGCGCCCGGAAGCGCCCGGCCTGTGGCGCGAGCGGGAGTTTGCCGCCTTCTTCGCGGAACTCGTGAGCCGGCTCACCGGCGAGGGGCGCGCCATCCTCACCTGCCGGTATGTGCCCGCGGGCTTCGACGCGAAAAAGCAGCCGAACCTCGCGCACGAGCCGATGCCGGATTTCACCGCGGGGGATTTTTCAAAATACCTGCGCCGGCACGAAAAGGTCGCGCAGCGGATGGAGCGGGGCGAACTGGGCGCGGACCTGATCGCCGCCTTCCATCGAAAGCTCGGCGCCACGCCGCGCTTCGTCGAGCAGGCCTGCGCCATCCTGGGCACGCTCGAGGCCGATGCGCTGGCGGAGCAGCTCGAGACGCTGGCCGCGCCGGAGCCGGGCACCGCGGGCGACGACCTCTGGCGGCTCCAGCAGGCCTACTTCCGTGATCTCTTCCTGCCGCAGCTCCACGAGACGCTGCCGCCGCCGTGGCGGCTCGCGCTCAGCCGGCTCGCGCTGGCGGTCGAGGCGCTGCCGCTCGATGGCGTGGCCCGCGTCGCCGGGATCGATCCGTCCGGGGCGGAGGACTTCGCGCGCCGCTGTGTGGGGCTGAGCCTGCTCCAGTGCTTCGGTGAACGCGATGAAACCGAGCTTTTCGCCATCTATCCGCTCCAGCGCGAATTTTTCACCGCCCCGGAGCGGCTGGCCGAGGAGCCCCGTCGCGAGGCGCATCTCGCGGCGTCCGCATTCTTCCGCGAGTGCTTTGAGAAGAATCGGGAGAAGGAACTCCGCATGAGTTTCATCACGGGGCTGCTCGCCTGCCTGCACCACGCCACCGCCGCGGGCGACCTCGACGGGCGCATCTGGGCGACCAGCAAGCTGGCGTGGCCAATGATCCGTCACGCGGATTATGCGGAAGCGCTCACCCTCGTCGAGCCGCTGCTGTCGGAGAGCCGGCACCCGGATTTGCTGAAAATCGCCGCGCGCTGCGCTTCGGATACAGGCGATTGGCCGGAGGCGCGCAAGCTCGGGGGCGAGGAACAGAAGGCGCTCCAAGCCATCGGCGACCGCGCGGGCGAGGCGGCGACGCTGGCGCAAATCGGGATGGTTGCAGTGTCTGCGAAGAACTTGCCGATCGCTGCGCGATGCACCGCGATAGCCTACCTTTTACTCGAGAAAATTGGAGCCACCCAAAAAGAACAGGCATTCAACAACCTGATCGGAATGGCTTCGGACCTGCGGCTCGACCAAGCTGGATTTGACAACCTCCTCCGCGAAGCCGCCGAAGCCTACCAGCGCGACCGCGGCGCGGAACTCGTGAGCCGGGCGTTTGCGGGACTTTGAACCTCAACCCAATCCAACCGACCACCCATGAACCTCGACTCCGTGCGCGAACTGAAACTCGCCCTCATCGCCCGTGTGCTGCCGCAGATCGAAAGCACCATCACCACCCGCGCCGCCTTTGGCCGTGCCGCGGCACCAATCGCGCGCGCCGCCGAACCGCCGCCCTCCTTCGCCCTCGGCGTGGCGCTGCATGGCAAGCGCGGCTACCGGCTGGCCGTGCGGGTGCAGAAGCGCGCCTTTCAGGACAGCCGCGAGATCGAGCTGATCACGAAACAGGCGAAGGGCGAAGTGGACGTGCGCTACGTGGGCCGGGTGAGCAAGCGCGCGACGCCGTGGTATCAGCAGCGCCAGCGCCCGCTGCTCATCGGCTGCTCGATCGGCCACGTGAAGGTGACGGCGGGGACGCTCGGGTGCTTCGTAAAGCCGCGCATTGGCAAAGGGCTTTTCGTCCTTTCCAACAATCACGTGCTCGCGAATGAGAACGGCGGGAAACCGGGTGACGCCATCATTCAGCAGGGCGATCTCGATGGCGGCTCGGCGCCGGGCGACGTGGTGGCGAAGCTCGGCGACTTCGTGCGGCTAAAGAAGCGCGGCGCGAACTTCGTGGATTGCGCGCTCGGCGAACTCGCGGCCGGCATTTCCACCGACATGACGAAGCTTCGCGGCAACGGCAAGCTGCGCGGCCTCGGCGACGCCTTCCTCGACGAAGGAACGGAGGTGACGAAGATCGGGCGGACGACCGGCCTGACGCACGGACGCGTGACGGCCTTCGAACTCGACAACGTGGTAGTCGGCTTTGATATCGGCGATCTGCGCTTTGACGATCAGATCGAGATCGAGGGTGCTGACGACGGTCCTTTCAGCGACGGAGGCGACAGCGGCTCGCTGATCGTGGGCCGGGACAAACGCGGCGTGGCGCTGCTCTTCGCCGGCGGCGACCAGGGCGGCGCGAACGGCCAGGGCCTCACCTACGCCAACCCGTTGCGCACGGTGCTTGATGCGCTGAAGGTGGACCTCGCCCCGGGATGAGGTGCATTTTCCCAAGTTGTTCCGCCGGGATTTCCGGCGTAGCCTGCGCCGAAGAATGACGATGAGCAAAAATGACCCGACCGCGGGCTGCACGCTGGATCAGGCAAGGGCCGCAAAATCGGAAGCCCTTCGCACGTTTCAACGGCTGGCCGAGGTCGTGGGCATCGGAATTACGCGGATAGGGGGGGGATACGGGCTGAAGGTGAACTTGCAGACCCAGCCGGCCAGCAAGGTCGTTCTGCCGCAGGAAATCCGGGGAATCCCGGTGCGAATTGAGGTCGTCGGTCCCCTGGCAAAACGCTCCTCCCCATAAGGCGGGTTCCTCCACGGTCTCCGCGCTTGTCAAAGCGCGGGCGCTTCTCAGCAACGGCCATCATTCGATGGCCCACACTCTCGCGAGCGTGGCTGCAAATCACAGCCGCCGCGCTCCGAAAGCGGCGCGGCGGTATGGTTTGGCGTCAGCCCTTGGTGGTCGGGCGAACGTAGAAACTCTGCCGCCAGCAGTCGTCGAGCATCGGCTCGAACTCGACGCGCTGCGCGGGGTGTTGGAGAAGGCTGAGTGGGGTGCCGACGGGCCGGTCATTTTCCGCGCTTGCTCGTTCGACATCGAGACGGGTGTCTTTCATCGGCTCCAGGAGGAGTTCTGGCTCTCGCCGGCATGAGGCGACCGGCCAGGGTGGACTGGACCGATGAGATGGTCGTGTGGGATGGCTACTCATCGGGAGAGACCAACCTCCAGCCGGTAGTAACCCTGATCACCGGGGAGGCCGACATCCACGGTCGTGTTGGTGGGAGGTTCGCCGGCAGGCACTACGGGCACTTCGCCGACTCGGTTCCACGGGCCGTGCAGGGAAGGGGAGACTTTGACAGTGTACCGCCGGCCGGGCTGAGCCACAAAGCCAAGGAGCAGGTGGCCGTCCTCCGGGTCGAGGATTGCCGAGGCGATGCGCGGGAAATCGTTGGGATCGAGCGGCGCCGTGTCGGCGGCAAATTCTCGGCGATTGTCGTAGCCATCGCCATCCGGATCTTCCAGCGAGTCAGGGGCGGTCACGCGAGTCCGGCGAAGCGACTCCCAATGATCGGGGATGCCATCGGCATCGGTGTCGTCGAGCGCAGACGGCAGGGGAGCCATCGGGGTGGGAGTTGCTGCGACCCAGGCTTCGGGTAGCGAGGGATCTTGCGACAGGCTGACGCGTTGCAGTGACAGGCGATCGGTCCCAGGCGGCCACGGCTGGTGCGGTCGAAAGTGGACCTGTTCGAGCACCCCGGCGACGGGGTGACGGAGGATCAACGATTCGCCTTCGTCCGCCAGCGCGCCGGGATACACGCCGGCCAGGGTGGTGCGGGGGTAGAATTCGGCGAAGGCCACGGCGTCGCGGGCGAGGATCATGCGGCCGCCAGCGGGGATGGAGGAACCGGGTGGGAACGTGTACCGGACGGCGCCCTGCAGGGACACGCCGTCGAGCGGCAACACTTCGTCCCCGGCGTTCCATAATTCAACGAACTCGCTTCTCGCGGAATTCCCCGCGGCCGGAGGGGCAAAGCGGATTTCCGACAGATGGAGAGCGTGCGGGTTGGCGCCGGTGAAGAATGTCCCCTCGGTCACTGCGCTCGCCTCGTCATCGAACCATGTCCTGGCCTTGACCTGCACCGAGGCTGGAAAGTTCGGAGCCGTCAAGGGACCCGAGTAGCGCTGCGCGGTGGCCGCGGGCTGACCGTCGGGACCCGCCGGGTCGCTGCCGTCGAGCGTAAAATAGATCGGACCGTCATACCCGCGATTGCTCAAGGTGATCGACCGGCCGGCTGGCACATGGGGTGGGGGAGGTGAAATCACGGGCGGTGTCACATCGGGGTACAGATCGACCGCCCTGAGCTGCCGGAGAAGGACCCGGGTGCGCTGGGGAAACCAGTCGCGCCGCAACCGGTCCAACTCGGCGCGCCAGTGCGCCGTGACGATCACGTCCGGACTTGCCTCCACCAGACGGTCCACCCAGCCGGGTCGTTCGATGGGTCCGCCGTATCCGGGACTGACGTCCCCCCATCGAGCCATTTCCGCCGGGACGGCATCGGCGATCTGAGCCGCGCGGCGCATCCAGCGGGCTTCCGCGGCGGCTGGGGTGAGCGCGCCCTGGTCGAGAAAATGGCGCCGCACGTGGTCGGCGAAGAGACGGCGGAAGGCTCCGAATTTTCTCAGGTAGCGGAAGACGTCACCCGGACTCCCGCCGAGGTCCTGATCGATCTCGGGAAGCTGGTTTTGGGTCACGCGGTCGAACGAGTATTCGGCGTCCCAGGTGATGAATCGCCACTTGGCTTCCGGCAGCCGCTGACGCACGCAATACCAATTGTGCCCCGGCCAGTCAATATTCACCGCGTACAGGTTGACGAGCATGTAATCGATGAAGGCGGGAACATCGAGGCGGGAGGTGAGCTCGGCGTACCCTTCGGCCGTGACGGGAGCGCTTTCCAGCCAGGCGCGGAAGTCAGTCCAGGCGGTCCACTCGCCGTCCACCAGCAGATCGTCGGAAATGACATCCCAGTCCGCCGCTGAACCGCCGAGAGAGGCGGCGCACCACTCCGCGTCGGCACGTTCACCGGCGTGGTACAACCCCCAGTAGAGGCCGTTGAGGTAGAGGTGGAGGTAATCTCCATGAGGCGCGGGCCATCCCATCGCGCGCAGTGTGTCCCGTGCCCACAGGTCCCTGATGAACTGCGCTTTTTCGCGCAAAGTCAGTGTGTTGTCGACGAAGCTGCCGTGCAGGAGGACGGTGTTGAACTGATCGCGAGCGCTCTCCGCAAAGACGGGGCGCTTGAGCGGTCCGTCGAGGCGTTTGGGAAAATCGAGCCTCAGTCCGTGTTTGAGGAAGCTGGCCGAGCGGCTGGCTTCCCCTTTGATGCGGAGGGTGGCCTCTTCCTGGTAGGAGCGGCCTTCCGGCCAGAGCCATTCGACGGAGGCCTGGCGTTCACCGACGGCGCCGCGGATTTCCGGCAGCGACATGAGCCCGAAGGAGCCGAAGGCTTCCTCCGGCGGCAGCGTGATCGAGAGGCTCGGAAGAGCGCGCAACGAACCCTCGACGTCGGGTGCTGAGCTGGCAGCACGACCGTGGGGACCGAACTCATAGTCTCCCGCCACCGGGCCCCAGAGTTCGGGAAGGTCGCCGCGGGATTGGGTGCCTTGGGAATGGGGAAACAAGTAGGTATGGGCGATGACCTTCGACGGCAGGGCCCCCGGAGCGATGGCCCGCGCACGCAGAACGGTGGTTTGTTCGAGCACGAGGGGATCGGAAAAGAGTTGGCCCGTCATTTCGGTGGGTTCCGATCCGTCCAGCGTGAAATAGACGGCGGCCTCCGGAGCCGAGGCGGGAGGCAGGACCGTGACGCGTGTCGGGGAGTCAAAGAGTCCCCGGCCGACGGTCACTCGCGGGGGATCGGTCATGCCGGAGAAGGCCGGCGCATCGTTTGGCGAGCCGGGTGTCGGCGTGGCAAAATAGGCGTGACCCTCGGTACCCTGGGCACGTCTCGCCACGAGGCTAGGGTGCAGCCAGGCGGACGCGCGATTCCCAAGCGCGGCGCGGATTTCGATGGCGAGCAGATGCGATCTGGCGGACGTGTGCGGCAGGGCGTAGGTGGCGGACTGGAGAAGCTGATCCGGGCTGCGCCAGAGTGGATCGTCCGGTGGGTTCCAGGTGGCGACGACCGGGACACCATCGAGCCAAATCCTCATGCCGTCGCCGTGCGCGGCGCGCCACCACAGGCGGGCCGGCGGACCTTGGGGGACATCGAAGCGGATGCGGGCGACGAAGCCCAGTGGAGTGGTGAGAGCCGTTGGAGGAGGGATGGCGGTGAGGCTTTGGAGGGCGACCTCTTCTCCGGGAGCGGTGGTCACCTCCGGCGTCCCCGGTGCTCCCAAAAGGTGAAAGTCGTCGTCGAGTCCCTCCACTGGCACCTCTGATTTGTCCCCCTCGGCCAGACTGACCTCGAGAGGCGTGGCCGTGGAGCCCTGGGTGAACCAGAATTCAAACGGCAGCGGGCCGGCCGGCAAATCGAGAGCGTAGCGCCCTTCCGCAAACCCTTGAGGAATCGGCAGGTCGATGTCGATGGGAATCGGGCCTCCGCCAAAGGCGTTCTTGGAAAAGGCGGCCCCCCCTACCGATCCGTGGAAGAACACCCCGCCGTCACTGCCCACACCGATCGTCCACCAACCGGCACGGGGAACTGAAAGCACGCCGCTCACGCGAAACAACCGCTGGGTGGAGTCGTCGTTCTGGGAGCCGGCCGGGTTGACGTGGCCACCGGGAAAGCGGCCACTCTCGGGATCCGTCTCCCCATCCTTTAAATCGAGGACTGGCAGCACTCCAAACCCGCCCGCCGCGCGCACCAAGCCGGGACGCGACCGGGCGAAATCCAGTTCTTGGGACGAAGTGACGGGCATGGCCGCGTCAATTGCCTGAATGCTGAGGCCGTGCAGGGTAGCCACCGAGCTGAGAGGAGCGAGCGACTCGCTCCACGAGCCCTCATCGAAATCCGGCCGCGTCCAATCGGGAGTGGTGGCCGGAGGCAGATCGGAGGGTGCGAGCGCGCGCCAGCGCAGAGAGTCCCCAGGTCCGAAGAGGGGTGTTTCGATCGATGGTTCGCGGATGCCCCAGGAGACATCCGGCGGCAGGGGCGGCACGGATGGCAGGGACCAGACCGTCCGGCCCTGACCATCGATCAGTGCAAGCGCGTCACCTGCCGAGAGTTGGTAGCTGGTATGCAGGGGGGCTCCTGGGGTGGCGCGATCTTTGCCCGAGGCGAAAACGACCAGTCGTTGGCGGGGAGCCAGAGTGACCGCTGGAAGAGTCCACGAGGCGTCACCATTTTTCACCAGGGTCCAACCATCCAGGGGAGCGGGTGTCTGGTCGTCATCGTTGCAGAGCTCGATCCAGTCCGGCGTGTCATGGTCCTCGTCGTGCAGAGTGGCGTGGTTGCGTACTTGGATTTCGGAAACCACCACCCCCGCCGACAGCGGAGTCACGGCGAGCAGACCGAGGAGGCGGACCAAAGCGCGAGTGACCGCGCCTGCGGTTTGGACAATCATCATGTCCGCATGATCCGCGCAAGAGCGGAGGCGGGATGCGGCCGACCACTGCCAAAGTGGCGTTTTTAGGGGCGACGCAGAACAACCGATGGGCTCGGTCTCGCCGCGCCAGAAGCCTGTTCCTTGGTGAGCAAAAAATCCTGCGGCACCAGGCCGGGCTGGGAGACGGTGAAGTTGATGTGCCCCGATCCATTCGGAAGTGGCGGGAGCATGCCCACACTGAGAGGATCCTCGCGCGCCGCATCGACCAGCCAGATCTGGTACACCTCCTCCGGGCCCAGGGGGGGCAGCGAATCAACGACGATGGAGCCCTCACCGGAGGTCTCGTTGAAGATGGCCCAGGCGGAAGGCGTGGCAGCGACGGATGGGTCGTGGGCGGCCGACGGGGGATCGGTCAGCGAGTCGGGCAGGGGGTCGGTCAGCGAGAAACCGGGGGAGGGTGGTGCATCCTCCAGCGGCGGTGCCGAATCGTTGGGAGTGATGGCATTCTCAACATTCTGGCTGGCCCCTGGGAAGAACCCGCCGGGATCGTTCGAGACGGCGGCGGCGAGGCGATCGGTGATTTCGGTGGTGGTGAGCTGATCGAGGGGAAGCGGTGCGCCCGGCGGACGGAGGGTTATGACGACCATACGGTTGAGGGAGACCGGTGGCGCGGGTGTGGAACCGTCGGTGCCGAGCTGAGGCGACGGGGAAGAGGGGACAGGGGCCGCAAGTTCCCTGGTGCGGTGGGGTAGGGCGGCAGGATGACGCGGATTCGGATTTTCCGTGCGGGAGGCGGGTCCGGTTGCCAACGAACTCTCACCCGGTTCCTGGGTATCGCTCCCGCTAGCCGCAGGCGCATCGCCGCTTGGCAACACTACGGTGCGGCGAATCGATCCCCGGGGCGGGTGATCGGGATTCGCGTGGACCCCGCCCTGGTCGTGCGGCGTTTCGGCCTCTTTCCGAAAAATCCCGAGGAGCGCGATGACGACGACCGCGGCCGCGACGGTCCAGCCGGCAAGCGGGTGGCGCAGCAGTCGCGCGCGCCGTGGGGCGATCAAGGGGTGTGGCTCACGCGACGAAATGACCGGGGCAGCCGCAGCCGTTGCCGCCGTGCCGGGCGAGGCGCCGGGAACAAGTCCGCTGGACGGATCCGCTGCCAGCGCGACGAGTGCGCCTGTGCGCACTGAGGCTGGAGCGGGGTGGAGAGGACCGAGCGCCGCGAGTTGGGCCAACATGTCCTCATTTCGACGCAAGGAGGCCGCTCGGGCAGGATCGCTGGCCAGGGCGCGTTCGCAGGCGAGACGTTCCGGTTCCTTCATCCAGCCAAGGGCCAGCAGGGAGTCATCAGGGTGCGGGGCATTCATGGCGATGGATCCTCCCAAAATAAAACGCGACGCAGCTTGGCCAGTGCCCGGCGCACCCGGGCCTTGACCGTGCCCAGCGGTTCACCCAGTTCGCGCGCGATGTCTTCCGCGGTCGCCGGCGTGAAGACCGCACGCTGCAATGTGCGCTGCTCGATTTCAGAAAGGCCGGCCCAGGCCGCTTCCCAGTCCTCGCGCCGGCCGCAGGTCCACGGTGCCGCCCCTGCCGCCGGCCACGGGCCTTCTTCCCGACTGCCCTCGTCCATTCCCTCCCAGCCAACCAGGGTCACCCGACGATGCCTCGCCCGCAACCGGTCCGCCACCAGCCCGCGCGTGATCAACATGGCCCACGTAAAGGGATGGGAGCGGGCCGGATCGTAGGTTGGTGCCTTGTGCCAGAGCCGCACCAGCGTGTCCTGTACGACCTCCTCCGCATCGCCACGTGAGTGGAGCGCTCGAAGAGCGAAGGAAAACAAGGCGTCGCCGCACAGGTGGAACACATCGTCAAGCCCGGTGGCGTCGCGGCGGGCCATGCGTCGCACAGCATCCACCAGAGCCTCCGATCGTTCAACCGCTCCGGAGGGCGACGGCCCGGCCCCGGCCGGTCGGGCAGCATCGTCAATATTGAAGCGTGGTCCGTTCATGGGCTTTCCGTCAGAGGGCGGATGGAATCTGGGGCGGGAAAGCCGCTGTTTCGAACAACAGGTCGCCCAATAAACGCATCGCGCCGAGCAGCCGCGCTCGCAAGGAGCAGGACGCGAAGTGCCCGCGGAATCCGCGCCGCGGTCCCCCGTGCCTGGACAAAACAAAAATCGTCGATCGTACCATCGATTGGACGCCACGGAATGATGGCTTCTCCGCGGATTATCCGCCGCAATTGGGAACTCGGATGCCTGCAACTACACAATGGGAACCCCGGGGAATCGAGCAATACCGGGAACCGGCGGGGCCGACGATGGCGCACCGTCCCTTCAAGTTTCGTCAATTTCGCTGTTTTCGGAGTCCTCTTTCCCTTCGGTTTTCGGGCGACTGATCTTCAGCGAACTTCGAGCGCAGGACACCAGTTCCATCCTTTCCCTCTTGGTCCAAATTGCCCCTCTGTTCCGGAAATAATTTGGAGTTTTCCCTCATGTCGGAGCTCTGGTCCGCGTTAGAAACTTTGCCCTTTCGCGAAGATTCCTGATCAACTATTGGGTGCTGACTTGTAAAACTTACTGATGCGAATCGTTCCGCACAAATCCCTGGTCCTATCCATTTTGGGATTCCTCGCGATCCCGGTTGCGAGCCGCGCGGCGGGCCCGGATTTCGCCGGGCAGATCCAGCCGATTCTGGAGCTCAATTGTGTCCGCTGTCACAACGAGGAGAAGACCAAGGGCGGGCTCCGCCTGGACACCCGCGAGGGGGCTCTCGAAGGCGGCGACACCACGGCGGCGATCGTTCCGGGCGACCCTGCAAAGAGCGAATTGCTGGTGCGCGTGCACCTCCGGCCGATCGACGAGGGCGTGATGCCCGACGAGGGCCAGGCATTGACCAAGGAAGAAGTGGCGCTGCTCGATGCCTGGGTGCGGGCCGGGGCCTCGTGGCCGTCGGGCGTCACCTTGACCGAGCGCAAGCCCGCTTTTCAGAAGCGCGTTGCCTTGCCGGCCAAGGCACCGGCCTCACCGGCGGAAGCCGCCGCAATGCTGGATGATGTGCTGACCCGGGAAAACGCCGGCCGCCCGGTCGTCACGACCGCTCCGATCGGCGATGCCGCCTTTCTCCGCCGCGCCACCATCGACCTGATCGGCCGCATTCCGACCATGGCCGAACTTCGCGAGTATGAAGACCGGGGTGACGGGCGGCGGGAGGAACTTGTCGACCGCCTGCTGGCCCACCCGCGCTTCGCCGACCGCTGGACCGTTTTCATGGCGGACATGCTCAGGATCCGCTCGGAGATCACGGGGGGAAACCAGTTGCTGGCCTACATCCACGGCTCCATCGCGCAGGGGAAACCCTACGACGTGCTGGTCCGCGAACTGGTCGCCGCCTCAGGCCGCCCGAATTCCAACCCGGCGGTGGGCTACCTGCTGGGCGACGATGTCAATCCGATGGAGCTCGCCGCCTCCTCGGCCCAGGTTTTCATGGGCGTCAGGATCGGCTGCGCGATGTGCCACGACCATCCCTTCGACGACTGGCGGCAGCGGGACTTTTACCATTTCGCCGCCTACTTCGGGAAGACCCGGAAGGTGCAGGGACGCCAGCAGGGGATGGTCTATACCACTGAGGGCGACGACATGGCCATCCTCTGGCCGCCCGAGGACAAGGCCGCGGGCGGTCCGCGAAAGGCACTCGACCCGCGCTTTCCCTTCAAGTTCGCCAAGACGGAGACCCCGCCGGCCCATCTTCAGCGCTTCGAAAAGGTCCGCAACGGGGCGCAGCAGGTCGCTTCGTCGGAAAAGGACGCCGCCGCCCTCGACGCGCTGCTTGATGCCGCCGACCCTGCGGTGGGAGCCCCGCGCGACCCGGTGCTCGAGGAGGCGAAACGGGAAAGCCGGGCGCTCGATGTGCACGGCGACATTTACCGGACCAGCGAGCTGCGCGACCAGCTGTCCAAGCTGATCACAGATCCCCGCAACGACTACTTCGCCCAGGCCTTCGTCAACAGGGTGTGGGCCGAGCTCATCGGCCGCGGTTTCGTCGAGCCGCTCGACAATTTCTCAGACTACAATCCGCCGCTCAATCCCTCGACTCTCGATTTCCTGTCCCGGGAGTTCGTCGCGAGCGGTTACGATTTCCGCCACCTGATCCGGATCATCACGCTTTCCGACGCCTACCGCCGCAGCCCATTGCCCGCCGAGACGCCGGTCGCGCAACGCGAGGACAGCGAGAAGAGCTTCGCCGCTGCGCCGGCCCGTCGGATGCTGGGCGAGGTCCTTTTCGACAGTGTGGTGGTCGCCGGCCATCTCTCGGATTTCAAATGGCCGGCGGGTGCCAACGAAAAGCAGGTCAGCCGGGAGATCCAGGTTCCCACCGGCGACGTCGCGGCCGGCAGCCCGCCGCCGGACAAGGCCGCGGCGATGGAGAAGTCCGCCGCCCCTGCGATGCGCGGCGACGGCTACGACCTCGAATCGACCCTCAAGCTCGATTTCAAAGACATCCTCACGAAGCAGGAACGCGGTGAACTCGAGGCGATGCGGGCGATGTCGGACGAACAGGTCGAGGCCGAGAGAATGGCCGCGATGATCAGGGATTCGCAGGGCAATGCCATGAAGTTCACGACCAAGACGGTGACGGAAACCGTCGACGACAATCCTCGCTTCGACAGCGCGATGCACATGGCGACTCCCGCACCGCCGGCTCATTTCCTGCGGGTCTTCGGGCAACCGGAGCGCGCCGCGCTGGGCGAGTTCCGCGAAAGCTCGCCATCGCTCCGCCAGCAGCTGATGATGCTGAACGGACGGATGACCCACGAGGCATCGCGGGTCGGTCCGCTGGAACCCATCCACCGCATCCTTCAAAAGGACCGAGGCCTTGCGATCGACTACGCCTATCAGGAAATCCTGACCCGTCTTCCCCGGTCCGAGGAAAAGGCCGAAGCTCGGGTCCTTCTTGAGGTCGACCCATTCGAAGGGATGGCCGACCTGCGCTGGGCCCTGCTCAACAGCCACGAATTCCGTTATCTTCCCTGATCCCGCCTTTCGAACCCATGAACGCCTGCAACGATTACCAGACCACCCGCCGCCGCCTGCTGAAAATGTTCAGCGCGTCGATCCTCGGCATGCCGGTCAGTGAACTGTTGGCCCGCACGGTCCCGGGCAAGGCCCGCGCCGAGCATGTCGTCCTCTTTTGGAACAGCGGCGGCATGAGCCATCTCGACACCTGGGACCCGAAGCCCGGCCGCAAGGTCCAGGGCGAGTTCGCACCGATCAAGACCTCGGTCAGCGGCATGGAGATCTCGGAGATTTTCCCGCAACTCGCCAAGCAGATGCATCATGCCGCGCTGATCCGCTCGATCGCCGGCACCAATGGCGAGCACGGCCGCGCGCAGTATGAACTCCAGACCGGCTTCGGACTGTCGCCGAACATCCTCCACCCGGGGCTCGGATCGATCGTGGTCCACGAGCGCGAACCGCTCGGCGACCTGCCTGCCTTCGTCAGCATCAGCGGCCAGGCGGCCCGCGCCGGATATCTCGGCCAGCAATGCGAGGCCTACTTCGTCGGCCGTCCCGGGGAGAAGGATCCCTATCTTGCGTTTCCGGAAGGCATCAGCCACGCCCGCGGCATGCAGCGGCTGCAGATCCTCGAACGGATGAACGCACGGACCTCCGGCAACGTGGGAGCGGACGCCATGAAGGCCTCCGAGATCGCGCTCAAGGACGCCATCGCGCTGATGGAGAGCCCCGCGCTCAAGGCCTTTGAACTGGAGGAGGAATCGCCGCAGACGATCGAGCGCTACGGCAACACCGAGTTCGGCCGCGGGGCGCTGCTGGCACGCCGGCTCGTCGAAAAGGGCGTCCGCTTCGTCCAGGTGAACCGCGGTGGCTTCGACAACCACGGCAACATTTTCCAAGCGATGCGCGACCACGGCGCGGCGATGGATCCCGGCATCGCCTCGCTGCTCTCCGACCTCAAGGTCAACGGCCTGCTTGAAAAGACGCTGGTGGTCGTCCTCAGCGAGTTCGGCCGCACCCCGCGCATCAACGACGCCGGCGGCCGCGACCACTGGGCGAGCTGCTTTGCCTGCCTGATGGCCGGCGGCGGCATCAAGGGTGGCTCGATCGTCGGTGCCTCCGACGCGGACGGGATGGAGCCCGCGGAACGCCCGGTCAAGGTGGCCGACCTCCACGCCACCGTCTGCCACGCGCTGGGAATCGACCTCGGCAAGGAAGTGATCACCGCCCAGGGCCGGCCGATGCGCCTGGTTCGGGAGGAGGCCAGGCCGATCCACGAACTGTTCGCCTGATGAACGCAAGCAGACAGAGCGTCCGGATAACCACCACGATTCTCGGCGCATCCCTCTTTTTCGGAATCTCCCTTGGTGAAGTCCCGCCGCTCGCCAAAGAGGCACCTGTAAGCGAATCGAAATCACCGGCACACGGCTCTTGCGACGACAGCCTTGTCGCTCTCGCCACCGTCGATCCGGAGATGGACAACAACTTCTTCCGAACGACCGAGACATCGTATCACCCGATGATCGTGGAGGACGAGAATGGCCATCTTGAAGATCTCCGCTGCACGAACACAGCCCTGCGAAAGATCAACCCTCAACCCGGAATCCGAAGCTTGCTCCCCGTTAGTCGGTGATTCATCCGCGATGTTTCCTGAAGCCCACATGCCCAGATCTCTGATTCGCCTGCTACCATGCCTCATCCTCGCGCAGGTCGTTTCCCTTTCCGCCCAAGAGCCGCCCGCCGCCGAGCGCGGATCGATCATCGAGGACCGCGCCGCCCGCAAGCTGCTGCAGGCCGGCGATGCCCGGCTTGAGCTTGGTGAGAACGAGAAGGCGCTCGAGATCTGGGAATCGGTCATCGAGCGCTACCCGCGGAGCCAGGTCCGTTTCGACGCCCACCTGCGCCTCGCCGACCACCTGCTTAAGGAGACTCGCGAGCCCGACAAAGCGCGCCTTCATTACGAAGCGGCGGCGGAGGAGGCCAACGAGGATGACGAGGGCCGAGCCTACGCCTATCTCCAGACCGGCACCTGCTTTTATGAAGCCGCCAACTACGGCAAGTGTTTCACGATCATGCGCGATGTGATTGCTCGCTTTCCGGCCTCCAGCCAGGTCAACGACGCCTATCACTACATCGGCCTCGGCCACTTCAAGCTGGGCCATTACAGCCGCGCGATCGAGGCGCTCGAGAAGGTAGGCACCACCCTCTCCGCTGAGGATGCGGGGACCCAAAAGGTGGAGGCAGGCAAGCGGCTCTACGTGAAGATCGACGATCAGGATCTCGCGATCCTTCCTGTCGGCGAGCAGGTCAAGGTCCGCTGCACGACAAAGAGCGGCGACGAGGAGACCGTGTCCTGCGAACTGGCTGGCCGCAACGCCCGGATCGCCCTCGGTGGCATCCCCACCATGCTCGCTCCGCCGGTGCCCGGCAACGGAGTCCTCGAAGTCCGCGGTGGCGACACCGTGAGTGCGACCTATGTCGACGCCCACACCGCGGAGAAGACCACCGACGAGAGACGGGTGAGGGAAGTCGTCGTGGTCGGCAACGGCCTCGCCCGCATCACCGACGGCTCTTACCAGCAGGAGATCCAGGCGGTGGTGCTCGGCAAGTCCATCCATCTCCAGGTGTCGGACGCCGACCACGATGTCACCGGCGGCAGCGACCAACTTTCCGCCGAGGTGCAGGTGTTCCGGCGCAAGACTCCCGATGAGATCGACGAGGAGCTCGCGCGGCGGGTGGCCAGCGGCGAACTGGCGGAAGCTGCCGATGGCGCCGACCTGAAGGAGCAAATCGACCCGCTGCTTCTGGTGCGGAAAGTTCCGGTCACCTTGCGGGAGTCCGCGCAAGCCGGGGTTTTTCTCGCGTCGATGCCGCTCCGGCTCGGCACTGCCGAGGGGACCTTAACGGGCGAGCCTGGTCAACTCGTCCGCCTGGTCTATCTCGACGAACGCCATCTCGGGGAGGGTCCTCTCGTCCGAACGGCTGAAGCAAGGATCGTCGAAGGCAACCTCGGCGAGGTGCGAGTCACCCGCACCGACATCTCCGACGAAGAGCTCCGTCTGAAAACGCAGGTCCGCACCGCGACCGCGCTGACCGAAGTGGGCAACCACTACAAGGAGTTCGGTCTCGATGCCAAGGCGGACCTGAAATACACCGAGGCGCTCGGCGCCTGCGAGCAGATCCTCGAGGAGGCCCGCGGGGCGGGCGGCAAGCTGCTGGAGGAAACCTATGTGCAGTTGTGGCGCATTTACTTCGCGATGGACGAACTCGAGCTGGCGCTCGGAATGAGCCGGCGGCTGCTCGCCGAGTTTCCCGCCAGCGCCTTCATCGACGAGGCGATGCTCCAGCAGGCCCACGTCGAGCGCAAACGCGAGAACTACCTGTCCGCGATCAGCCACTACACCAGCATCACCAAGCTTCCCGACAGTCCGCTGCGCGGCGAAGGCCAGTTCTTCATCGGCGAATGCTACGAAGCGATGGCCCTCAAGGCGGCGAAGGGGCAGGCGGCACAGCTCTTTGAGAACGCGTTCCTAGCCTATCAGAAAGTCTACGAGCAGTTTCCCGATTCCGGGCGCGTCGGCGACGCGGTGGCGAAGATGGCCGCCTTTTACTATCAGAAGGAGGACTACGAGCGGGCGATCGACGTGTTCGAGAACGTCCTCTCGGACCATCCGGACGCGAACTTCCTCGACGTCATCCTCTTCAACTACGGCCGCTGCCTTTACAAGCTGGACCGCAAGCCGGAAGCCCGCCGCCGCTTCGAGCAGCTCATCGGGGATTTTCCCGAAAGCGAGATCGCCAGCGAAGCAAACAAGATCGTCGAAGCGCTCAAGAAAGCAGGATTTTGAAAACATTCTTTCGCCAACTCGCCTTCCTGCTGGTGCTCGCCGTCCAGGCGCCCGGGGCTCCTGTGGACAAGTCCACCGACCTCGAAGCCCGTCTCAGGGAAACCGCCGAGGCGTCGCCGGCCGGTGCCGCGCTGATGCTCGAGTTGATCGACCACTACTGGCAGGACGGGCAGGTCTTCGGCTTGATCCGGACCGCGGGGAAATTCTCGCGCGCCCAGACGGATCATCCGCGCCGCGCGGAAGTCATGCTGAAGTTGATCGATGGCTATGCGGCCACCGCCCGGCATGACGACGTGATTGTCACCGGCCGCCAGTTCCTCGAACTCTTCCCCAGCGGTCCACTGGCCAACGAAACGCGCGACCGCCTGGCCACCGCCTACGAACGCACCGGGCGCGGGGCGCTGGCGGCGAACCTGCGGCGTGATATCTGGTCGGGTGGGGGAGACGCCCGTCACGGGATCCACGCGCTGCGCCTGATGATTGCCGCGGGCAACGCGGATTCCTTCAAGCAGGCCACCGTGCTGGCAGCCGACTTGGTCGGGAAGATCCCCGCCGATCCCGCCCTGACCGACACCGGATTCCAGGGGATGGACGCCGCAGCGCGCGCCGAGCAATGGGCCGAAGGGCTGCAGATCGCGAAAACTCTGGAGCAGCGCAAGGCTCCGCTGGATGCAAGCCGTCAGCGCGAACTCGAGTTCCGCACTGGCGGATTCGAGAGCCAGCTCGGGCAGCACGGGAACGCCGTGCAGTCGTTCCGCAAGGCTCTGGCTCCGGGTGATGACGAGACCCACCGAGCCTTGATCTCCGCGATGGCTTCCGCGAAGGAATCCCCGGCGGCGATCGAAGCGGAAGCCCGCCACTACCTCGCCGCCTTTCCACGCCGGAACGACCGCTTCGAACCCTTGGCGCGCGCCGCCCATGCTGCGGCGGAGGCCAAGAACACCGTGCTCGCGCTCGCGCTCGCCGACGAAGTGATGCTCCACGACGTGACCAGCCATGATCTGCCGCGGTCCTACGTCACCTGGTGCGGCGACAACCACGGCCGTGCCGAGCAGGGCTTGCTAAAGGCGATCGGCAAGAATCCCGAGGGTGCCGCGATGCTGCGCGCGGTGCTGGCGATCGATGTCTATCGCGACCGCATGAAGGACTCCGCCAAGGCGGCCGCGATGGCCCGCGAGTTTCTCGCGAAATCGCCCGCCGAAGACGGTTGGACCGATGAGATCATCAAGTATCTCTACGACTCCGCGCCGAGCGACGATGCCTTCCGCAAGGACCTCGAACGCGTTGCCGCGAGCGCACGAGCTTTCCCTCAACTCGCCGGCTATCAGGACCGGGTTTGGAATGCCGCGCCGACCGACAAGAACCGCAACCGCGACTGGGAGGCCGCGAAGAAGAACCATCAGAACGATGCGATCGCCCGGCTCTGGCGGCAAACCCGCGAGGACGGCGGCAAGTCCGGCCAGGCTTGCCAGGAACTGCTTCAGAAGAATCCCTCGCGCGAGAACCGGCGGCATCTGCTTGACCGTCTCGCCTACGTCTATCGACACCACCTCGGCGGCAAGTCGAAGGAAGTCTCCGGAAAGCACTACGAGGCGCTCTGCCGCGAGGTGCCTGCGGACCTTGATGCCGCCGTCCGCTGGCTCGAAGCCGCAGGCCTGGCCGACCGCGACATGCAGCTCGACGCCGCTCGTCATCTGCTCACCCTCCCGCCCGCCGACTGTTCGCCGGACACCTGGGTGCGGCTCTGTGAAACCAAGGATCAGGTCATCATCCGGAAGGCCATTCCGTGGATCACCGCCTCGTCGAAGGAGGGCCGTTATCCGCTCAGCCATTCCTCGCGGATTGGAGATATCATGAACGAGCTGGGGATGAAAACCGAGGCGGTCGCCTGGTGGCGCTCGCGGATGGATTTGAATCCCGACGACTCCGACGCGATGGCTTGCGCGCTCCGCGTGGCTGGCACCCTTGAGCCGGCGCAGGCGATCGCGTTCCTGCAGCCCCGCTTTGAGGCGGACACCGAATTTCACGGCTCCTATGCCGCGGAGATCGCCAACATCGCCTTCAGCACCGGAGATTTTCCCACCATGGAGGCGGTTCTCGCCAAGTCCGCAGCCCGCGCCGCGCAGTCGCCCTTCCGTCCCTCCCGCATAGGCGAATGGCCGGCCCGCGGCTGGCTGGAAGCGGCGCGCAACAACAAGGACTGGCCGGCCGACCAAAAGGCCCGTGTCTTCCGCATCGTGCGCGATCTCGAACTCGGCCGCCTGAGCGCCGAGGCCGGCATGGAGTTGCTCCCGGCCGAGCCCCGCAATCTCGACCGCCTGCTCAAGACGCAGCGCCTGATTCTGATGGCGGATCCCCATCATGAATCGTGGAACCGCCTCTTTCCCTTTGCCCAGTCCGCCCTGGCCCGCGAGGACCACACGCTTGCCGCGGCCATCCTTAACGGCCTGCTCAACTCGATCCGCTCGGTCGGCGAGGCGGAGATGACCGCGGCGCGCGGCCTGCTGCGCACGGCCTACTCGAAGATGGGCAGCCTGAGCGCCGACATCCCGAGCGACAGTCCGCTCGCCCCGCTGCTGCAAGTCGTCCTTCATCTGCGGCTCGGAGAGGACGATCTGGCGGAGCTGGCATACGAGAAGAACCGCGAGCTGTTCGACGCCCACCGCGCGGAGTTGCCCGTCGAGTTGATCCTGTTCGCCGCTGAATACCACATCTCCCAGGCAACGGCTCAGGACCACGAGCGTGCCGAGGACATCCTGCGCGGCTGGTTGATCAAGTTCGGTGAGGCGGAGAACGTCGACACCCGGGAGAAGGCGCGCGTCCAGCTACTACTCGCAAGGAATTACCAGCGCGCCGGGCAGTATGACATCGCGCGTGCCGAGTTCACCACGGTCCTCAACGTCCACAAGGATCAGGCGGAGGCGGTGAACGCGCGCTTCGGCATTGGCGAAACCTTTATGGCCCAGAAGGTCTATGACCAGGCCGCGGAAATCTTCAACGATCTTGCGGAAAGCCCGGTCCAGGAGATTTCGATCCGTGCGAGGTTCCTTCTCGGTGTCGTCGCGCTCCGCCAGGACCAGCACGACGAGGCACGCCGGATCTTCCTCGCGGTGCTCGAGAACGCACCGGATGCCGATCTCGCCAACGAAACCCTCTTCAACCTCGCCGAAGTCTACGGGATCGAACAACGCTTCCTCACCCAGCTTCAAACGTTGCGGACCGTCGGCCGACTCGGCCAGGAACTCAAACTCTGGCACACCCCGGGCACCGCGATTTCGGTGGTGGTCCAGGATTCCGATCTCGGCATCAGCCACGGCGACACCCGCATCCCGGTGGTCGTCCGGACCGAGCCGGGCAACGACCGCGAGGAGTCGTTCCTCACGAGCGGCGGGGCGGGGAAGGGGATCTTCCTCGCCGAGGTCCCCACCATCCTCGGCGTCGCGAAGGCCGGCGACGGCACGCTGCAGGTCACCGGCGGCGACACCATCACGGTGGACTATCCGGAGGATTTCAAAAAGCAGTTCCAGTTCGAGTTCCTCAGCAACACCCGGCTGAAGATCGCATCCGACGGCCAGCTCGAGGTCGCCAGCAGCGAAATCGTCAACGAGGAGGAATCGACCTTTACCGACAACTTGAAGAAGGAGGTCGCCGAGCCGGAGACCGCCGAACCGCGTGCCGCGAGCCGGCCGAAGAACCAGGTCAAGCCGGGCAATCTGGTGTATGTGCAGGTCAAGGACGGCGACCGCGACGTGACCACCGACCCCGACAAGGTTGGCATCAAGTTGAGCGCCTCCAGTGGCGACGAGGTGCAGCTCGGGATCGATGAGACAAGCCAGCACGGCGGGGTTTTCCAAGGCACGGTCCGCACCGGTGAACTGCCGGCAGGCGCGCAGGCATCGGATTCCGCCATCGATCACAGCCCGCTGATGGCGATCGATCATGATCCGGAGACCTTCTGGCGCAGCCAGCCAGACGGGGCTGCGCCGAAATCGCTCTCGGTCGACATGAAGGAACTCCGTCCGGTAGAGTCGATCATTCTGTCATCTCCCGACGCCGGTTCTGAAGCACCCGTCCGCATGGCACTGCGTGGCAGCCACGACGGCCGCTTCTGGTTCCATCTCGGCGAATTCCCCGCCGCGAAGCCGGCCACTGCGGTCGGCTTCCCGGAGCCGGAGATGAGGTTGCGGGTCTACAAGATCCCGGCCGCGAACTTAAGGCAGACCTACACCTGGGACGAGATCGCCGAGCTTATCAAGAAGGTCGAGCCCGACGAGAACCTCAAGGTCGACCGACTTTCATGGCAGGCTCCCGAGAACAGTCCGGACGCCTTTTTTCTCGTCTGGTCCGGCACCTTTGTCCAGGAGCGGGAAGGAGCCCTGCGCCTCGGGGTCTCCGGCAAGACGACGGCGATCATGGTCGGTGGACGGCTGGAACTGCCGGTGGGCGAAGGCGACCGGACCGTCGATCTTTTCGCCCGGCGTGGCCTGCATCAACTGACCATCATCTCGATTGCGCCGCCGGGGACGGCAGCGGTGGAAGCCCTGCGTGCCCGCGAAAACCGGCAGTCCTCCGCCGTCTCGATGCGACCCTTCGTTTCCGCTGATTTCGATCTCGCGGCGGCGGCAGGCCTGCCCAAGCTCGACCCGCTGCCGGCGGCTGAAATCAAACAGGACGGCAATCGCTGGTCGCTCGACCTCCCGGCCCGGGAGCTACGCTTCATCGATTTCCAGTTCCTCGAATACCGCGGGGAGGCGGTCGCAGTCAGCCAGGTCACCGTCAGTGGCCGCGGTGCGCAGCACCTCCCGCCGGCCGCTGACGTGCTCGAACTTTCCCGCAACTCCATCCTCGAACTCGCGCCCGGAGATACCGTGAAGGTGTCCTATCTCGATGAGATCACCGCCGGCGGCCAACAACGCAACCGGCTGCTGACCCGGGACCTCACCGCCACGTATCACGACGGGGGGATCACCCCGGTCAGCTACGATTTTGAGCGGTCCGGCGGCGGCTCGGTGCAGGGAGCCCGCAAGGAATTGATGCGGATCGAGCCCGGCGAGCGGATCGTCGCGGAAGCGGTCGACTTCGACCTCGATACCGGCCTGGACCGGGACAGCGTGGAAATTGAGGTCCAGGTGAACGAGGCGGCACCCATCAAGATGACCGCGACCGAGACCGGGCCCTCGACCGGCACCTTTACCATCGAGATGGACACCGCCGCGGAGCCCGCAGAAGGCAAGATCGTGGTCAAGCGGGGCGACAAGGTTTACCTGCGCTATCTCGACAAACAGAACATTTTCCCGGGTCACGCATTCATGCGCGAGACGATGGTCTATCTCAACGAGCCGACTGCCGGGCTGATCCAGATAGTGGAAAGCGAGACGCCCGTGGGCGGCCCGCCGCGTCTCATTCCGGTGGAGGAATCGCGGCCGCCGAATCATGTCGGGAAGATCGAATACCGGCTGCCGCTTACCGTGGAGGTGATCGATCCGGATCAGGCGAAGGACTCGCGCAGCAGCGTCACGGTCGAGGTCGCCACCAGCCAGGGCGCGAAGGTTCGGGTCGAATGCGTGCTGTCCCGTGCCTTCGCCGCGGCCAGCGATGTTATGGATGAGTCGCGCAATCCGGCTTTGCTCGAAGGACGTTTCGTCGGGCAGATCCCGCTGCGGCTCGGCGCACCCGGGAGCACGGGCCCGGTTCCCGCCGAGGGCACGCTCGTCAGCGGGGGAATTGGGAAGGTACTTCTGCCGGATGATGCGATTGAGGACGAGCCCCCGGCCAAAGGGGCGAAACCGGCGGCATCGGGAATCCGTGTGTTGAATGTCGTCGGTAGCGATACCTTCACCGCGCGCTACGACGATCGCACCCGGCCGGACGTTACCACGGTGCCCTTGGAAGCGAAAGCCGCGCTCTTTTCCGCCGCCACTTTGCGGATCACCGACTCCGAGTATCTCGAGGACGCGGAGATCGCCCACGTCGGACAGAAAATCTTCCTGTTGCTCGAAGACCCCGACCGCGACGTTTCCGAACAGCGGGACCGGGCCATGGTGCGCATCGTCTGCTCATCGGGCGAAGACGAGACGGTCGAACTGGAGGAAACCCTCAGCCACAGCGGCATCTTCAGCGGGTCCCTCCCGCTCAAGGCCGTGCCGAAGCCAGTCGCAGGCAACTTCGCCGGTGAGATCGAGTGTTTCTTCGGCGACGTCCTCATCTGCGGATATCTCGACAATGTCCCGCAAACCGCCGACGGGCTGACGATCGTTCAACTTGAGATGCCGGTGGCTGTCGGGACCAACGGGGAGATGGCCGCGTTCAGCAAGGTCTTCAAGGACGACGACCTCGCGATCCAGACCCAGTTCCACATCGCGGAGAGCCACTTTGAGCTGTTCAAGGGCCACCGCAAATTGAAGCAAGCCGATCAAGCCGCGATCGCCCTGGAAGCCGGACGCCGGGTTTTACGCGAACTCCACGATGACTATCCGAATCCGAAGTACGCGCCGCGCATCTCGTATCTCCTTGGCCAGTTTGCTCAGGAAATGCAGGCTTGGAACGAGGCCATCACCGCTTACGGCTCGATCGTCCGGAACCATCCCGATCACAACCTCGCCCCCGACGCCCAGTACAAGCTTGGCCAGTGCCACGAGGAGGCCGGCAATCTGGACGAAGCGCTGGAAGCCTATGTCACCCTCGCCGCCACCTACCCGAAGAGCCCGCTGATCGCCAACGTCATGCTGAGGATCAACGAGCATTTCTACTTGAAGGAAGAGTTCGCCGTCGCGGCCACGGTCGGCGATAAGTTCATCGAGCGCTTCCCGAACCACGAGTGGGCTCCGAAGATGGCGTTCCGCATCGGTCAGTGCCATTACAAGCTCGAGGAGTTTCAAAAATCCGGCCTCGCCTTCGACGCATTCGTGAAGCGTTTCCCCGAACAGGAACTCACCGCCCAGGCATTGTTCTGGGCGGGCGAGAGCTACCGCATGGCGAGGGATGTCCCAAACGCTTTCCGCCGCTACAACCGCTGCCGCTGGGATTTCCCCGAAAGCGACGCCGCGAAGTATTCCCGTGGCCGGCTCGCCCTGCCTGAATTCCTCAACCAGTTCGAGAACGAAGCCAATCTAAACGAATGACCATGTCTTCCCATCCCTCCGGCACCATTGCCGCCGCCTTCTTCGAAAGTGGAGCCCTCAACTACCTGATCGAGGGCGGCATCTTCATGTGGCCGATTCTCGTGCTGTTGGTCCTCGCGATCGCCGTGATCATCGAACGCTACCGCAGCCTCAAGCTGCTGGAAACCGACGCCAACGCGCTGCGCGCTGAAGTCATCGCGCTTTTGTCCGAGGACCGGATCGAGGAATCTCTCAAACTCTGCGACTCCGCCCGCGGACCCGTGCCCGCCATCCTTTCCAACGGCCTGCGCAAGTATCTGGTCCTGCGCCGCCTCAACTACGATCCGGCGCAGCTCGAACAGCAGGTGATCAAGAGCATGGAGAACTGCGGCGTCCACATCGTCGCTGCCCTGGAGAAACACCTCCCGATCCTCGCCACCATCGCCTCGGTCGCGCCGATGCTCGGCTTTCTCGGCACGGTCCAGGGAATGATCACCGCGTTCGGTAACATCGAGGCGAACATCGGCCAGCAGAACATCGTCGTGGCCGCCGCCTCCGGGATCCGGGTCGCGATGCTGACCACCGCTTTCGGCCTGATTGTCGGGATTCCGGCCTACATGGCCTTCAACTACTTCACCGGCATCATCAACGAGTTCGTGCTCCAGGTGGAAACCTCCGCCGCCGACTTGATCGAAGTCGTCACCTTGCGCATGACCCTCAACCAAGGAGACCAGTGAAACTCAAGCGCGGCAAGATGTTGGTCGATCCGCCGGACTGCGCCACCGCGGACATTGCCTTCACGCTGATCATCTTCTTTCTCGTCTGCGCGGCCGTGCAGCCGGAGACCGGGATGCCGCAGGTGCTGCCGAGAACCGAGGCAAAGACGGAGAAGCGCGACCAGAGCCAGAACCTCGAAGTGTCGATCACCCCGTCGAGCATCGTCCTCAACGGCAGTCCGCTCCAGCTTCCGGAATTCAGCCAGCGCATCGCCGCCGCGCTCAAGCAGAAGACCCGCGAAGCCGACCGGATCGTCCTCGTCAAGAGCGCTGCGGAGACTCCTTATCCGACTTGGCTCCGCGTCTCGCAGGCGATTGGCGACGCCGGCGGCATCCTGACCCTCGAACTCGAGTCCGAACGAACCATCCAGGTCAAATGAAACTGCCGCGCAAACAACTGACCGCGTCGGTCCCGACCTTCGCGATGGGCGACATCGCCTTCCTGCTGCTGATCTTCTTCGTGATCCTCGCCCGCGCCCAGGACGACAGCCATGTCCAGTGGCAGCCCGCCAAGCTCAAGGATGTCAAGCCGGCCGCCGCAGCGCGCGCCAGCGTCACGATCGACACCGGTTTCAATACCTATCTCGATGGCCACGAGACCACGCCCGGCGAACTGGCCGGCGCGCTCTCGGCCATTCTCGGCGATGCCCCGGCCGGCCAACGGCATGTCTTTTTGAAAGTCCACCGCGAAGCCAAGGCGAGCCACTTTGAACCGGTGATCGCCGCGATCAGTGAAGCAGGCGGCGATCTAGTCCATATTCTCGAGCCCGAACAAGAAGCCCCGAACCGATGAAAATTCAGCCCAAAACGCCCGGCACCCGACGAAGCGCGCTGGCCAGCACCGCCGCCGACCTGCGCGAACTGAAGGGCAATTCACGTGCCACGGTAGAGGAGTTGCAGGCCTTCCTGCGAGAACTCAAAGGCAAGAGTCCGCAGGAGATGCTCGGCGTGGTGTCCGCCAGCCAGCTCGCGCGTTCGCTGGTCTTTTCATCCGCGCTGGTCGGCGGAGCGATCCTGCTCTTCACCGCGATACCATTCTTCTTCGGGAGCGATGGCAAGGAACCGCCCGCCGCCGCAGTGAAGTCCGCGCCCGCGCCGGTCGCGCCGCCGCCACCCGTTGCGGCGAAACCGCCGGTCGAGACGAAAGCCGATCCGCTTTCGACTCTTGGCGTGGGGGAGGAATTGACCGCACCGCCCGACCAGAACCCTCTTGAGAACAAGGGCGACGACTTCCTGAAGGACCTTGAGTGATGGATTGGCCCCGGGTCAGGGATTCGCTGAGGCATCACCTCCGCCGGCCGGTCGTGCGCACCGGCATCTATGCCGTTTTGTGGTGCCTCCTCTGGCTCGATGCCCGGGTTTTTTTCCGCCTCCCCGTCGCGGTCCAGGCGCTTGGATTCCTCAGCGCACTGCCGGTTTGCCACTATTGGATCCGGCGCTGGCGGATCGGCTCGCCCCACCTCCGACGCGCTGTCCTCAGCGTCTGCTATCTTCCCGTCTGGCAACTCGCCGCGCATCTGCCGCTTCTCTATTCGGGTTATGGCCTATCGTCGGCGGTCTCCTCCGCCGGGACGGTCGGGGCCTTCTTCCTCGGGCTTGGCTGGGCCGTCTGGTGGATCGACCGCGAAACCAAACGCGCCGCGCCGCCGGCTCCCGGCCGCCGCGTCTGGGATCCTCGCCAACTGGTGGCCTGGTACTTCGGTCGCACCAGCCGCAAGCTCCGCCAATCGATGCTCACCCTGTTCGTTTACTCGGGTGTCTTCGGCGGGATCTTCGCCATCCTGAACCGCCTCACCGGATGCAGCGTCTACGAGGCACCGCTCGGCGGCGGCGAGGAACAGCAACTCCGGCAGGTCGTCCGGATTCAAAAGGTCATCAACAAGAAATATGTCATCAATCCCTACAGCAGCGTGCTCTTCAATCCGCCGCCGATCGACGACGTGAAGCTCGACGTGCTCGAAGTCACCGAGCATCTCTACAAGATCGGCCAGGGCAAGGGCGAGGGTGCGGGCTTCGCCGGCGGCACCACCCGTGGCAAGGTCCGCTTCATCCGCCTCAAGTACGAGGGCGGCGACTGGTCGCAGGACATGGACCGCGGTTCCGACCTCAACCTGCTCACCGAATACGGCGTCCGCCTTGGCCATCCGGTCCACGACCGCCCTGAGCCTATGGAAATCGCCCGCTTGAAAAACTTTCCCGCCCGCAAGAGTCCTCCGATGGTTTACATGACCGGTCAGCAGAACATCAGCGTCAGCGATGCCGAGATCAAGATCCTGCGGACCTATCTGCTCGACCACCACGGCATGCTGTTCGGCGACAATGGTGGCAGCTCCGGTTGGGAAGGCCAGTTCGTCGGCATGATGGCGCGGGTGCTGCCTACGGTGGAGCCGATCTCGGTCTATCTCGACCACCCGATCCACCGCGTGCCCTACACGCTGCCCCGCCTTCCGATCGTCGCCCCCCACGGTCGCTCCAATGCCCTCGGCTGGGTGGTGGACGGCCGGCTAGCTGTTTACTACCATCCCGGCGACATCGGCGACGCCTGGGCCGACGGTCACTCGGGCGTCCCGCAGGAGATCTGGGAATCCTGCTACCAGCTCGGGGTCAACATCATCTACTACGCCCACACCGAATACAGCAAATGGCTCACCGCCACCGCGAAATGAAAGCCCACCCGATCTTCTTCCCGCTCGCCTGCGCTTTCCTGCTCGCGCTGGCTCCCGCTTCACGCGCGGCGCTTTCCCCGCTCGAACAGATCCAGATCGCCACCTTCGAGAAGATGCGCGAGGTTGAACGCTATCAGATCCGGATCGCCGAGAAGCACTACACCAACGGCGAGTTCAAGACCGCCCTCGCCGAATATGAGAAGTTCCTCACGCTCTACGAAAAGAGCCCCGGCGCACCCTATGCCCAACTGATGTGGAGCCACTCGATGATGCATCTCAAGAAGCCGAAGACCGCCCTGCGCGACGGCTTCCAATCGGTCATCGACTATTGGCCTCAATCCCATGAGGCCACCGTGGCGGCCTACTGCATCGCCGACGCCTACCGCACCATGGGCGAGGTTAAGGAAGCCCAGGCCGCCTTCCGCTTCCTGATCAAGGAATACCCGGCTCATGAGATCGCCATCCGCTCCCGCGTCGACCTGCTCCACTACGCCCGGCTCCACAAGGACGAGGTCGAGCGGCTCGCGATCCTCAACGATCTCACGTTTCAGGTCAAGCGGACAGAGTCCGCGAAAGCCACCTGCGTCGAAGCCTGCCACGAACTCGCCGAACTTCATTTCTTCGCCCAGCGGCTCGACGAAGGGAAGAAGGCGCTTGCCACGACATACACCGGCCCCGAGCTATTCGACAAGGTCTACAGCCTCTCGGCGAAGACTGTGGCTCACCTGCTGAAGGATCCCGCCACTGAGCCCGCCGCCCTCAAGCTGGCCGACCAGTTGCTGGCCACCTTGCGAGCGGAAGCGCTCGATCGTCCCGAGCTCGAGAAGGAACTCCTCTATCGGGCCGCCGACCTCAACGGCACGCTTGGCCGGCCTTCCGACACCTGGAATCTTTACGAGGAGATCGGAAAACGCTTCGGCCGCGACGACGACTTGCTCGGCCGGATGGCGGCGTGGTGCAAAGAGCGCGACAAGCGCGACGAAGCCCGACGGATCTATGGTGAGTTCAAGGACGTGGTGGTCGGCCGCAAGAACATCGCCGCGATGTTCCTCGAGGAAGGGAAGATCGTGGAAGCGATGGAGGTGTTCCGCAAACTCATCGACATCGACGGCGATAACGCCGACGGCTACCTGTGGTCAATCGCGGAGTGCTACGAGAAGCTGGCGGACTGGAAAATGGCGATCGGCACTTACCGGCAGATCGACCGTTTCCCCGACAACCACTTCCAGATGGCGGCCTGCCACCGCAAGCTCGGCGAGCAGAAGGAGGCCATCCGGCTCTACAACCAGATCAAGGTCATCGACAACTCCGCGCCCGAGGCGTCGCTCCAGATCGGCTTCACCTACGAGGAGGCCAAGGACAAGGAGAACGCCATTCGCACCTTCCAACTCACCTGCAAGCGCTACCCGAAGTCCGGCCAGGCCGGCCGGGCTCACGCGCACTTGCAGAACGAATACAAAATCAACGTCACCCTCGGAGGCAGCGAGGAGGAATGAGTTCCGGTCCAGCCTGCCACGTGGCGAGAAATCGGATTGATGGAGGGCGCGCGTCCCGATAAAGTCCGGGGCGAACGCTGCGTTTTCATAAGAGAAACACGGATGCTGAGGCGCGTGCACTTTTACTACCGGCCTGGCGTTGACCGGAGCGCTGTGATTTCCTCTGCGGTCAGAGGTTCGACCATGCCCTCCGTGGTGAGGCGCGCGCGGGCGAGACGCACGCTTGCCTGTTCCATCGTTTCGACGGGGATGTCAGCGGCGGGCAGTTTCCAGCAACTGACAGATGCGCCTCGGCTCACGGCAAACGCGCTGCCCGCCGTGATGAGGATGTCGAATGGCGTGTCGGGCGCCTTTCGGGGGAATCCGCAGGGCAGACCGGTGACTGGGTCAAGCAAGGTCAATTCCGCCTGGGGCGCGTTGGTGGCGTCCGGATCGCTGGTGCCGGCGACAGCGAGCAGTGCATCGTCGGGTGTGAAGGCCAGACCGAAACTCATCCGGCCTTGTTTCCAGGGTTTGGCGGTGAGCGTTCCGGTGGCCACATCGAAGATGAGGAGCTGGCCGTCCTCCGTGCTCACGGCAACGCGCTTTCCGTCATGGGTGAAGGCGGCCGCACCGAAAGGGCATTTGTGCCGCAGCATGGGTTGGGCCGGATTCGAAAAATTGGCGATGCCTTCCATGGTGAGGGCGTGCCTCCAATCATCGCTGATGCCGAGGACACATGCCGTGGCGGGCAGATCCACTGGTTTCCCCGCTGCTGCATCCCAGATCTGAAAGACCAACATGGCCGACCGGGAAGCCAGCCAGCGGCCATCCGGACTGAACTGCACCGACACCCATGTGACTTCCGCGGACTGGGTGAGTTTGAGGTGTGCCCTCCAGCCACCAGCGTGGATATCCCAAAGCATGATACTGCCGTCGAAGCTCGACAGCGCCGCGGCCGATTTGCCATCCGGACTGAGCGCAAGATGGCTTGCGCTTCCTGCATCCAATGGGGAACCAGGTTTCCCGTCGCGCCACCATTGCAGGGTGGAACGCGCGTCGGCAGAGAGCGTGGCCAGAAGATCACCGCGGACGTCGAGCAGCGCCGCTGCGAAGACCCCTTTCGCACCAGGGTCTGAAAAAATCAGACGGGTTTCACCGCTGGCAGGATTGAACCAGCTCAATTCCGCCCGCTTCCATGACGACAGCAGGAGGCGGCCGTCGGGCGCTGCGGCAAGGGCGAGGCAGTCCGGCACCTCGCGGAGACCGGTGTCTGCGGCTGGCCCTGGAGGCAAAGAATAGACGCTCACCCTGCCACCGCCGCTGGCCGCGGCGAGCGCTGTGCTGTCGGGGCTGAACGCGAGGGCCGTGATGGCGGACGGCTCGTTGAGCGGAGGGCCCTCACGTTCGCCGGTGCGCCAGTTCCACCTTTCCAGCGAGCCATCCCGGCCTCCGAGTGCCAGCAGACTGCCGGCGGGACTGAGGGCGTAGGCGGCCGTCGCGGCTCCGCTGGAAAGGCTGAACCTCCGGGGCGGGGCGTCCGGGGACAGTTTGTCCTCCAGCGTCATGGCTCCATCAATGACAATCACTCCCTCGGTCGTGACCTGCACCTCAGGGTCGAGCCCTCTTTCCAGAAGGCGTCCCCGATCCGCCTTCAGCCGAAGCGCCTCAACCTCCAAATGTGACAAAGTTTTCGGTGCTGCCATTCCGTTGAGATCGAAGACAGTCACCGCGCCGTCACCGGGCACACCCAGGCTGGCACGCACCGTGAGCTGATTTCCATCCGGCGAAAAATCCATCGACATCACGTGCCACGGGTAGGCCAGTGTCTGGACCGGATGGGACGGCACCGCTTCACTCCACGCCTGCCAAAGCAGGGACCGTGAGCGATGCAGCGCCGGTAGAGACTCGACGGTGCGGCGTGCTTCGACGAGGTGCAGCAGCCCTTTCGGATTGTGAGCCATAAGCCATTCCACCCCATGAGAGGCCTGCGCGGCCGAGAGCAGTTCCACGGCGTGCTCCCGCGCCCGCCGTTCGGCGAGGGCGGCCGATTTTGCTTCTCGCTCGTTTTTTTCCGCCCGGTGTCTTTCGGTGTCGGCCTGCCTGTATCCGAAGCCAGTGCCGATCAAGCCGAGCACCAAGGCCGCCACCACAGCTGCCGCGGCGGCTACGGCAAGGCGGTGTCGGCGGACGAATCGCGTGAACAGGTACACCGCGCCCGGCTCGCGCGCACTGACCGGCTCATCGGCCAGGAAACGCCGGATATCCAGCGCCAGACCACTGGCTGTTTCGTAGCGTCGGGCGCGGTCTTTCTCGATCGCCTTCATGACAATCCAGTCGAGGTCCGGTTCGACAAGACTGTTGAGTTTGTCAGGCTCGATGTGCCGCACTCGGGCGAGCGAGAAGCGCTCCTCGCCGGCGATGGTGCTGAGGCGGGATGATGGTTTGGGCGGATCGACTTCGCGGATGATGCGCCGCATTTCCTCGCAGCCGGCGGAGGCCAGTGACCAGGCATCGAACGGCGCCCTTCCGGTGAGCAGTTCATAGAGCAGAACTCCAAGAGAATAGATGTCGCTGCGGGTATCCACGTCCAAAGCGTTGGCGGATGCCTGTTCCGGACTCATGTAGACCGGGGTGCCGATGAACTGCTCAAAGCGGGTGAAGAGTGTCTTGTCGGTGAGCTTCCCCTCGGTGGCCTTGGCGATACCGAAATCGATGATCTTCACCACCGCCTTGTCGCCGTGCAAGGTGACCATCACGTTGGACGGCTTGATGTCGCGGTGGATGACGCCCTTCTGGTGCGCGTGGTTGATGGCCGCGCAGACGTCGTCGAAAAGGGCAAGCCGTTCGCGTGTGCCCAGGCCTTTGTCGTCGCAGTATTGGGTGATCGGCACACCCTTGACCAGCTCCATGACAAAAAACGGCCGGCCCTGGTCGGTGGCGCCGGCATCGAACACCTTGGCAATATTCGGATGGTCCATCATGGCCAGAGCCTGCCGTTCGGCTTCGAAACGTGCGATCACCTCACGCGTGTCCATGCCCAACTTGATGATTTTGAGCGCAACCCGCCGCGTGACCGGCTCCATCTGCTCCGCCATCCAGACCGTGCCAAACCCACCTTGGCCAATCTCCTGCAATAATTTATACCGACCCATACGCTCGCCAGGCTGTTCCGCGTTCGGCGTGATGACGGTGGGCGCTTCAACGGAAAGCGGCGGGAGTCGATTGATATCCACCGCATGGCGGCTGAAAAAATCGTCGGCCGCCGGGCCCGCCTGAAGGAGTGATTCAAGACGCCCTCGCAACTCGGGAGCGCCCGCACAGGCTGCCTCCAAAAATGCCGTCCGGGCCGCGGGGTCGGTCAGACGGCGGGCAGCGTCATACAGGGCGTCTTCGTCTGGATTTTCGGTGTTCATGGGATGCGGAGCGTGATGTCGTTTCCCGGGATTACGTGCTTTTGGCACCTCACCCGCCAGGGCGGCACGATATTTCCGCTCAGCTCACGACTGCGCTTGGATCCGCGTGAAGAGCCAGGCTTTGGCCCATGCCCAGTAGCGCTCGACGGTTCGGACCGAGAGGCCGAGCAGTTCGGCGATTTCGGTTTCCTCGAGTCCAGCGAAGAAGCGTAGTTTCACCACCTCCGCTTTTTCCGGAGCCAGGGCGGCCAATTCGTCGAGGGCTTCATGAATTTGCAGCAGGCGTTCGTCCTCGGCCGGTGCGGCGATTTCCACCACTCCTGCGTCCACGCGTTCCAGGCCGCCGCCATGGCGCGCGCTCAGCTTGCGCCGGGCACGATCGATGAGCAGGTGCCGCATCGCCTGGGCGGCGGCGGAAAAAAAATGGGCTCTGTTTTCGAATCTGCCGTCGCCCAGACGCATCCACGCTTCGTGGACCAGCGCCGTCGCCTGCAGCGTCTGGCCTGGAAATTGCCGTGCCATCCGCGAAGCCGCCAGCCGCCGCAATTCATCGTAGACCAGCGGTAGCAGTTCCTCCGCGGACGCGGGCAGTCCTGGTGAGGTGGAGGCGGCATCGCCCGGCTCAGGTTTCATCTCCGCCAGTGTGGAATTTGTGTCACTGGTGTCCAGGGTTCGTTGCGTGGCGGTTTCGGACTCGCTTGAACCATCCGTCGCGATGGTCCTGACCCAGGTGCCTGACCCCCAATCCGATTCTACGGCCCGAAGCGTCGTCACGCGACTCTCCGTCATGATGTTCCTCCAATTCTTCGTCTGGGGTGCGTGGTTCGCGACGATGGGCGGATGCCTGGCGAACCATCAGCTCGGGTCCATCATTGGGGCAGCCTACGGCTCGCAGCCGATCGCCGCCATCCTCGCGCCGCTGCTCTTGGGGCTGATCGCCAACCGCTTTTTCGCCTCGGAGCAGGTGCTGGGGCTCCTTCATCTGATGGGTGGGGCGATCATGCTGATGATACCTGGGAGAATCAGCGAGTTCGCCGGGCTGCCCGCCGGGGAGCAAGGTGCGGCCGCCCAGGGCATCGTGAATTTGTTCAACCTTCACATGCTTTGCTACATGCCGACGATGGGGCTGACCAATTCCATTGCGTTCACGCATATCCCGGATCAGAGCAAATTTCCAAGAATCCGCGTGCTGGGCACGATCGGGTGGATTGTCGCCGGGTGGATGCTCGCCTCGATGGGAGCCTCGACGAAGACGACCATTTTCTACCTCGCCGGCGCAGCCGGAGTGGTCATGGGGTCTTTTTCGTTCCTCCTGCCCCACACGCCGCCGCCCGCCAGGGGCAAGCCCGTCAATCTGGCGGCGATCTTCATGGTGGACGCGTTCAACCTGCTGGGAAGGCCCTCGTTCCTGATCTTCATCATCTGCTCCACCCTCGTGTGCATCCCGCTGGCCTATTGTTGCGCGTTCGCGTCGGTTTATCTTCCCGAGGTGGGCTTCGACAAGGACCGTGTCAGCTTCCTCATGACCTTCGGGCAGATCTCGGAGATTTCTTCATGATCCTGATTCCGTTCTTCTTCCGCCGGCTCGGCGTTAAATGGATGCTCGCCGTGGGCATCGTCTGCTGGGTCGCGCGCTACGCGCTGTTCGCCATGAGCGCGCCCGACCATGTCAAATGGATGGCCTTGACCGCAGCGACACTGCACGGCGTGTGTTACGACTTTTTTTTCGTGACCGGCTATATGTACACCGACCGCGTGGCTTCCGCCCAGATCCGCAACCAGGCGCAGTCGCTGGTGGTGTTTTTCACGTTGGGGATCGGGATGTTTTTTGGATTTGGGCTGGCCGGAGAAAAATACAGCAAGCTTTTCCCGAATCCCAACGCCGCGCCACCCGGAGACCCGGTCGGTGTGATTGCCCATATCCAGGCTGCGCTGAACAAAGCGGTGTCGGTTTTCGGAGCCGGCGTCGATGCCCTGACTGCCGGCCTGCTCTCGTCATTCCAGACCCCATGGCAGCAGTTCTGGATTCTGCCCTGCCTGATCGCAGGCGTGGTACTGGTGCTGTTTATAGTCAGCTTCCGGGACAAGGAAGACAAGCCGGCCAACGAGCCGTAGCCACCGGCCTGCAAACGAGACGATGGCCTTCCTGCCGACATTCCGCTCGCGCCCCGAAAATGGGCGATTCGTGCCGGTGAAGGGGGGGGTGATGGCGCGTGCTTTAGTGGAGTGACGCCTGCATGCGGAAGAGTTGGACGCCCGGCGCTGGGGTGATGGGCACGATTCGGGTCACGCGAATGTGATCGGGGTGCGCGGGGATCGTTTCCTGTGTGGTGGTGCCTCCGATGAGCGGCTGCCAGGTGCGGCCTTCGTCGAGCGTGAGATAAACGTCCATGGTGACATCGGCTTCGACCAGGGGGGATCGGACGAAGTCGGCGCGGAGCTGGCGGGTTCCGTCCCCCAGTTCCTGCACTTCCAGTCGCGGCGGCGAGGGGATCTCAAAAGGCACGGTCGGATTGATGGGGTTGGGCCACGTGGGGCTGAGGCCGCTGGCGTATTCGATCAGGGCGGGCCAGCCATCGCCGTCGCTGTCACTCAAAGCGGCGTTTTCGGACGGTTGGAGACTGTAGGCAAACAGCCAGGCCAGGAACCGGGAGTAGGGCGGATCGACGCGATAGTCGACCTGGTCGAGGGCGGTGGGGACGAGGGCGCCGTCGGGGGCCATGGTGTTCTTCAGGTCCCAGCGGATTTCGCTGCTCGATCCGGCCACGGGCACCTCCACATACTGCCAGTCTGCGGGGCTGAGCGGCGGGTTTTTCAAGATGAATGACAGCACGCGGCACCCGTCATCCCCGCCGCGCACCCAGAAGCTGAGCACGCCGCCCTCGACGGGAGTGATGGGGGTGGTCAGCCGCGGGCGGGTGGAGTCGAAGGCGGAGTTGGAACTCCAGGGCACCACCACAGCATCGACCCCGTCGTGGGCGGTGGCGGCGGCGCGTATCCCGGCCAGGCCGTTGACGGCCGAGAAAGAAAACCCCGAATGGTCGAGCGCCTCCTCGAGAGAGACGAGGGTTACCGGTTCGATTTCCAGATCGGCGATGAGCAGTCCGTTGCCAGTGGAGGATTGGGTGGTGAGGCGCAGGCTGTCGTGGGTTGGCTGAAGGATTGGCACTTCGACCGGGTGCCAACCGGGTTTGAGAGGTGAGTGGAGGGAGTTGAGGCCGGTACTGAGACGGGAGCCGATATCGATGGTCACGAGATGGGCCGTGGTCGGTGGCACCGTGTCATACCGGCGCCACCAGAATCGGGCGAGGGACGGGGTGGGCACGGCCTGTTGGAAACTCGCGTGGCTGGACCATGGTTCCGCTCCCAATTGAACGGCGGGGCCGCCGTCCGGGCCTGCGGCGGGCAGGACGGTGGGAGTGCCCACCCAGGCGGTTGGGGTGGCCGGGTTGGCGCCGAAAGCGGCGGCGGGCACCGGGGTGGGCCGCGGCTCGAAGCGGACTTCGTCCAGTTCGGCCCGTCGGGACCAGCGGAATCCGAGACGAACGAGCTGTGCGCCTTCGGGCAGGTCGAAATGAAGCAGCCTCCAAGGTGCCGACGGTGTGCTTTCGCTCAGCTGGGGCTCCACCGATTCGCGGAGGCGGCGGCCGTCGACGTCGGCGAAGAATTCGCCTTCCTCGGATCGCATCCAGAAGGAGAGCCGCCCGGGCCCGGGGACGGAGGTTTGGATCCATGATTCCTGGCCAGTGTCACGCGCCCACTGGAACGACACCGCATCCACGCCGTCATGGCTGGAGGCGGGCGAGGCCACGGGCAGCCAGCTCGCCTGACTCGCCGTCCAGGTCAGGCCAGCCGGGGAGTCCAGGGCTTCATCCAAGCTGGGGGCGGCGGCGGGGATGAATTCCATGCCATCGACCTGCAGGGAGCGGTTGGCGGAGCCGGTTCCAGTGGGGGGCAGAAAGACGGTTCGGGATGAATTCGCGTCGATCGTCAGGGAGAACGGTCTCCATGCGTCGGTAAGGTACCGTTGCCCCACGCCATCGGTCGTGGCGGCATTTCCCATGGCGAGGATGGGGGTGGAGGTGCGGGCACGAAATCGGAGCAAACCGTGACGGGGCGCGAGGAGCCGGATGTGTTCGTCGAGCGAGGCCGGATCACTTGGCAGTGCGAGCGACCACGCGGTCGGACTGCCCGCGGCATCGGCCTGGGCGGCTGGGGTGACGCGTTCGCTGGCCATCCAGAAGCAGGTGTCGGCGACGGCGGCCATTGGTCCGTCATCGGCGATGATGCGGAACTGGTCCATGATTGCGTGGGCGGCCCGGTGGCGCCATCGCAGCACGTGTTGGCCTGACGGCACGTGGAGCCGCGAACGGCCGGAGGGCCGCAAGCTTTCACTGCGATGCCATGGCTCGCCGTCACAAAGCGGCGCGGACACGTCGCGGCTCCAGTATTCCAAGGTGAGAGGACCCGTGACTTCGGCTTCGATCCAGCCGGAGGCGTAGGTCGGATCAAGCGTCGTCGGGCTCAGGAGGGCATCCACGCCGTCGGGCGAGAGGCCGGGGCTGGACAGGCCGAGCCACGGGTTGGCCGCGTCCGTGCGCCAGATGATCCCTGGCAGGTCCGCGGCCTCGGCGAGCGGGATGGCGGGTTCGAAGCGCACGGCGTCGATCCAGTGCCGATGGCGGATTGGCTCTCCGGAGGCTTCGATTGCGACCGCGAGTCGGAAGGCTAACGAGCCCGAGGCGCGAAACAGGTACGCCTGATCCTTGAAGATGGGTGAGTTTGACTGTTCGGATGCGGCCACGGTGTTCGGGGCCGTCTCCAAGGGGCGCGTGCTTCCATCGGGCAGCACTGCCTGCCGGGTGATTTGCAGACCGGGATGGACTTGGGTGCTGGCCGCCTGCGTCGCCAGCAGCAGGCGCCCGGGACCGGGCAGATTGATTTGCAGCCAGGATGACTGTCCCGGCCCAAGGCTGGGAAGCACAGCCACGTCGTCTCCATCGCGGCTCCACCCGCCCGTGGCGCGTCCCTGCCACGGGGTGGCGGGAAAGGTGTCGACCGTGAGGCCGGGAGGGAGGTCAAGCGCGTCGGCCAGCGGGACCGGTTCGGGATCGAACGATCGCACTTGGTCGATCAGGGCCAGGCCGTCTGCGAAGGGGTTGCTCCCCGCGGCACCAGCCAGGAGGACAAGCGCGGTGCCGGAACGGTGCTCATGCCATGTCGCGAAGCGGCGCCAGGTCCGGGTGATCGGAAAGCCGACAGTTGCTGAAGTCGTGTTCGTTGCCGGGTCGAGGGTGCCGACGCGGATTTCGAATTCGCTGCCGCCCTCGCGGCGTGCCCACCATTCCACGTAGGAGTCGTCGGGCTGCTCGATGGTCAGACGCTGCGGGATTCCGGAGGCCTGTTTTGCCAGGATGGCGAGGTCGCTGCCGTCACGGCTCAAGGCGGCGCCGGTGGGCCCACTGACGCCGAATGCGGTGCCGTCCACTCCCGGCGTGTCCGCCGCCTCGGCCAGCGGGATTGTCGCGCTGATCGGCAGGTAGTGAAATCCGTCCTTGCCCGCGCTGCCAGCGTCGATGCGGAGCGTACTCTGGTCGCTGGCGGGGTCCGGGGTTTCGATCAAGGTGGCGGTGTGGTGCCACGGAAACGGCAGGCCATCGGAAGCATCGGCGGCCAGTGTCAGGTTGGGGAGTCGGCGAGTAATGGCGCGGAGGATGCCGGGCACCGGGACTTGGAAAGTGGCAGAGGTGTTGGTATGAAACACGGCATCCTGACCGTCGGGCGACCAAGCCAGGCCGCCGAGTCCCCCGTAGGGAGGAGTCGTGGCGGGCAAGGTCAGTCCCTGCGGATCGGCCGCCACCGCCAGTGAGGCCAGGCTGGCCGGCTGCCACGTCAGGCGGCGGATGAGCAGACGCTGGTTGACTGGCGTAAACGTTCGCACCGACAGGCTGAACGAAGTGGCCCCCGGCTGAGCCCAGATGATGTCGGCCTTGGACCATTCGCCGGTGGCCGGTTCGGTGTAGGCGGTGGCGGGGGCGTCGCCCAGGGTGGCATCGAAGAGCGGGCCCTGAAACTCAAACGCGAGCCGTCCGGGTCCCGGCAACATCGTGGCCAGGGAGGGTGGAGGGGCGGGCGCCGGCCGGTTCGCCCGCCGAACCGCGATGGTATCGACGTTCTGAGCTCCGTCGGGCATTGAAATCAACTCGTAGGTCCCGGCCGAGACGTCCAAAGCCCACGAGAGACCGGTCCATCCGTCCAGCACGGAGGGGGTGGCGGCCGGGCCTGCGGGAAGAAAACTGACGGCCCCGAGTCCCGCATAGGCCGGCTGTGGTCCGGGAGAGGTAGCGGAGTGAGTGCAGGTCCAGCGCACGGTGCGTGGTCCACTGCCCGCCAGGGCGAGGCCGGGATCGCTGGCCGTAAGCGGGATGGCGACTCCATCAATGGTCACCGCGAGCGTCACCGAACTCGGCAGCCATCGCGTAAAGGTGAGCAGCCCAGGCCCCGGCACGGTGGTTTCCAGCCAGGCCAATTGGTTGGCCGTCACGAAGCTGGCCACCGTCCCGGCAGCGCCCGCGTACCCGTGCCAGACCGTAGGCGCCCATGTCGTCAATCCGCCCTGGGACCATGGCCAGGTCGGTTGTCCCATGGCGTCGCCCAGCGCAGGTGTGGGCTGCGCCAGCATTTCTCCTGAGTCGAGGGCGAGCGCCCCCATGGATCGAATCACGGCGGACGCACCGGCCTCGATTGGGATTTCTCCCAAGGCCCAGGCACCGGCGGTGTCCGGCCAGGTGACGGTCAGATTTCGGCCTCCGGGGGCGGAGACGCTGGAGGTGATCTCGACGGGCTTGCCGGTCGTCCGATACCGCAGCCGGACCCAGCGCGCCGGACCGCGTTTCAGGGTGAGCGATTCTCCACTCGCCGTCACCTGCAAGGCGTCCTGCCCGTCATGCGTCTGGGCCGGGTCGACGGTCACCTGCCACCGATTGCTCACGCTGAAGACTTCCCCGGAGAGTTCCAAGGCCGCCTCCGCCTCCGGAACGGTGGCCTGGGCTCGGACGTCCGCGATCAGTCCAAGACTCACGCTCACGCCTGCCACCACTCCGAAGGACAAGCGGCGGCTCGGGAATCGAGTGCGGGGGCGGGAAGGCAAGGGGGTATTCATTTTTCTCATTTAAAACTCGCCGGACAGAATGTGTTGAAAAGCACTATTTTTCCATGTCTCTCCCCGGACTCGTCCGGGAGGGGGGCTGAATTTGCTTCCGGGGGGCGCCTTGCGAGCGGGTGCGTGGCTCATGTGAGAGGGGGAGGGGGGGCGAAGGGGTCTTTCCCTCACCGCAGCGCTGGAAAAGGACGGCGACTAATTCGGCAAGGACCTCCGCGGCAAAGCCCTCACCGGTTATGGGCTCGCCGCCGCCGCGGATGGCTGCGGCACCGTCCTCGCCCTGCCGGGATTCGATCCCGCCAACGGCGCCCCTGTCGCCATCCTCGCCGGCATGTGCGACGGCGCCGCCCTCGACGCCCCGCGCCGCACCCTTGTACCGCTCGTAAATCCATGAGATCAATTGCGCCCACCCCGGTTGGAAGGATGAGTGAAATGATAGTGGAAGGCCGGCGTCGATCAGCCTGCCGCCTGCGCCACTTGGCGCGATTCCCCGAGCCCCTCAATGCCAAGCTCCACCACATCGCCGGGCACTAGAAACACCGGCGGCTTGAACCCAAGTCCCACTCCCGGCGGGGTGCCAGTGCTGATGACGTCGCCGGGCAGCAGCGTCATGAACTGGCTGATGTAGCTGACGAGAAAGGGAATGTGAAAGACCATCTGCGCCGTCGTGCTGTTCTGGCGCTGCGTGCCGTTGACCTTGAGCCAGAGCTTGAGGTCGTTGGGATGCGGAATTTCATCCTTGGTGGCGAGAAACGGCCCGAGCGGAGCGAAGGAGTCGCAACTTTTTCCCTTTACCCACTGCCCGCCGCGTTCCAACTGCCACGCACGTTCGCTGTAGTCATTGTGCAGGGTGTATCCCGCCACATGATCCAGCGCCTCCGCCTCGCTGACGTAGAGCGCCTTTTCTCCGATGATGACGGCGAGTTCCACTTCCCAGTCGGTTTTTTCGGATCCGCGCGGAATGATCAGCGGATCGTTCGGGCCCGTGAGCGACGTGGTGCTTTTGAAAAAGAGAATCGGCTCCTTGGGGATCTCGGCGCCGGATTCCTTCGCGTGGTCGGCATAGTTCAGGCCTATGCAAACGATCTTGCTGGGACGGCAAATACAAGGTCCGAGCCGGGTGGAAGGAGAGACATCCGGGGCAGTGGCTGCGTGAATCGCCGTCCAGGCGCCCAGCCGTTCCAGGCCATCGCCACCAAAAAAGGCCTCGTCATAGTCGGAACCGAAACCGGAGGCATCAATGCGCCGGCCGTTGTGAAGCAGAAGGCCGGGTTTTTCATGGCCGGGGGAACCGAAGCGGATGAGTTTCATGGGAGCTGAAGCGTTAGGAGTTAGCGGATGGTCAGCGTTCCGCCATCGACAGGATAGGCCGAACCGGTGATGAAGCTGGCCTCATCACTGCAAAGAAACAAGGCCACCGTTGCAACCTCGTCCGGTGTTCCCATGCGACCGACGGGTTGAGTTTTGGAAAGTATTTCAAACATTTCCTCCTCGCGGCCGGGATAATTTTTCGCAATGAAACCATCCACAAACGGCGTGTGAATGCGGCCTGGCATGATGGCATTGCAACGGATGCCATTGTCGAGAAAATCCTTGGCGATGGAATAGGTCATGCTGAGCACGGCACCCTTGCTGGTGGCGTAGGCAAACCGGTGCGGGATGGCCATGACCGAAACCGTGGAGGCCATGTTGAGAATGACGCCGCCCCCCTTTTCCACCATGTGCTGCAGGGCCGTCTGCGAGCAATTGGCCACGCCATGCACATTCACCCGCATCACCCGGGCGAAATCCTCCGCGGTTGTGGTCAGCGCGCTTCCCACATGGGCAATGCCTGCATTGTTCACAAGGATGTGGATGCGATCGTGGCGTGCGAGGATTTTCTGAAACGCCGCCTCCACCGAAACCGCATCTCCCACATCGCACGTCTCCCCGTTCGCCTCATGCCCGGCCGCCCGCAATTCAGCCACCGCCGCCGCCAGCGGCCCCGCCTGCAAATCCAGAATCTCAATCGCCGCCCCCTGCGCCGCGAACCTTTTCGCTATCGCCAGACCGATGCCCGATGCCCCGCCCGTGATCACCGCCGTTTTGGATGCAAGACTGAAAATTTGGCTCATGGAAAAAAGAAAAGGAATGGGTGTGGGATTGAAAAAGAAAGAGCGGGAAAATCCCGGGATCAGCCCCCCGCGCAAGTCCGCATTCACCATCTAGCTCCCTCGATCATTCCTCGTTTTCAGAACCACATAGCCCTTGAAGCATGCCACACTCCCCGACCTCGCCCCACCTTGAGAGCCGTTAACACGATCAATGATTATGCCGTGGAATCGTGGCGCAGACGTTGCGGAACGAACATGCAAAATCAAAACATCCGCCGGTGTGCAACTGGCCGACGTTGTTTCTGTAAATGGCCTGCCAGGGGGTGGCGCTTTCCGGCGCGGCATCGAAGGCGCTGGTGTCGCGGGCGTTCCACTCGATTTCCGGCACGAGGGCATCGACGCGGCGAGCGGGCAGGTCCACGCGGACGCGATCCCCGGTGCGGAGACGCGCGAGACCGCCTCCGGCGTAGGCTTCGGGAGAGGCATTTAAAATGGAAGGGCTGGCGGAGGTGCCGCTTTGGCGACCGTCGCCGAGCGTGGGAAGTTCCTTCACTCCTGCGTGCAGCAGGTAGTCGGGCGGCAGCATGTTGACCACTTCGGCACTGCCGGGAAATCCGACCGTGCCACAGCCACGGATGACGAGCATGGTATCGTCATCGATGGCCAGCGACGGGTCTTCGAGGCGGGCGTGGTAGTCTTCCGGACCATCGAAGACGACGGCCTTGCATTCGAAGATGTCTTCGTGACCGGGCTGGTTCAGATACCGCTGGCGGAATTCCGCGTTGATCACGCTGGTCTTGAGGAGCGCAGCGTCAAAGAGGTTGCCACTGAGCACGAGGAAGCCGGCTTTTTCCCGCAGGGGGTTCGAGAATGGGCGGATGATCTTTCCATCGGGCTCGGGCGCAGACTGGACATTTTCCGACAACGTTTTGCCGCTGACCGTCATGGTATCTCCATCCAGCAATCCATGTTTCAACATCTCCCGCAGCACCACCGGCAGGCCGCCGACATGATGGAAATCCTCCGCAAGGTGCGCGCCGGCGGGCTGAAGATTTACGAGCAAGGGCAAATCATATCCCGCCGTCTCCCAATCCTTGATCTGCCAATCCACACCGGCATGCCGGGCGATGGCCAGCAAATGCGGCGGGCAATTCGTGCTGCCTCCGATCACGGTGTTGACGCGGATGGCATTGAGCAGGGAGTTCCGCGTCAGGATCAGCGAGGGCTTCAAATCCTCCCGCACCATTTCCACAATGCGCTTGCCACTGGCATGGGCCATCTGTCCACGCTCGCGATACGGTGCGGGAATCTGCGCGGAACCCGGCAGGGCCATGCCCATGGCTTCAGCGAGGCAGTTCATGGAAAGTGCGGTGCCCATGACATTGCAATGCCCGGCACTGGTGGCTGTAGCCGCGAGCAGTTTCATGAATTGCTCCTGGTCGATTTCCCCCGCACCCAGACGACGCCGTGCCTCCCAAATGATCGTGCCCGCGCCGGCACACTCGCCATCGAGATAGCTGTTGAGCATCGGGCCGCCGTTGAAAATGAGCGATGGCAGATCCGTGGTCGCCGCAGCCATGAGTGCCGCAGGTGTGGTCTTGTCACAACCAGTGGTAAAGATCACGCCATCCAGCGGATAACCGTGGAGAATCTCCACCAGGCCGAGATACGCGAGGTTGCGATCCAGCGCAGCAGTGGGCCGGCGAATGTTTTCCTGCAAGGGGTGCATGGGAAAGACAAACGGCACGCCTCCCGCATCCCGCACGCCATCGCACAGGCGCGTGACGGTCTGCAAATGGGCCCGATTGCACGGCGCAAGATCGTTGGCGGTCTGGGCGATGCCGATGATGGGCCGGCTTCCCTGAAGCTCCCCAATGGTGAGCCCATAATTGAGAAAACGCTCAATGTAGATGGCGGTCATGCCGGGGTTGGTGGGATCATTCCACCAGGATTCGGAACGCAGTCTTTTATTCATGATTCAAGAATGGGTTTGGGCATGGAGACGACTTTGGTGTCCAGAAATTCGCGAATACCCTCCTCGCCGCCCTCGGCTCCAATGCCGCTTTGTTTGATGCCACCAAAGGGAATTTCCGCCTTGAGCGGCCGCCATTCGTTGACGCCGACAATCCCGGCATCAATCCCGCCGGCCACCGCCCGGCATTGCGACAGATCGCGACCATAAACATAGGCGGCGAGGCCGAAGGGCGTCTCGTTGGCGCGCCGCAGGGCATCGCTCACCCTGGTATAACTGAGCAGGGGGAGGACGGGGCCGAAAATTTCCTGACTGGCAACGGACATGCCATCCTGCACGCCGGTGAGCAGTGTGGGCGGAAAAAAGCTGCCCTCACGCAGCCCGTCCTCCTGTTCATAATTCTGGTTCTGGCAAACGATTCTGGCACCCTGGGCCACTGCCTGAGCGACGAGGGAACCAACTTCGGTACAAGCCTGGCGGTGAATCAGTGGTCCTGCTTCGATGCCCTCTTCCAAGCCGTTTCCAACGCGGACGGCCTGGAGTTTGGCGGTCAGTCTTTCGATCAGTTCGCTTTCACAATCCTCAGGCACAAAAATGCGATTGGCCGTTACGCAGACCTGGCCGGAGACGAGCAGTTTCAAGCGGGCAAGCTGCTCGGCGACCATTTCAAGATCTGCGTCGGGCAGCACGATGAACGGGGCATTGCCACCGAGTTCGAGCGACAGCCTTTTGATGCCCGGCGCCGCCGCCGCCATCAGCGCACTGCCAGTGGCGGTCGATCCAGTGAGACTGAGCACACGCACGGCGGGATGCCCTGCGAGCACCGAGCCAACAACCGATCCGCGTCCCGGCACAATTTGCAGGACACCAGGAGGCAGTCCGGCCTCGACCAGGAGCGGTGCCATCGCCAGGGCAATGAGCGGCGTGAGTTCGGCTGGTTTCCAAACGGCACTGCAACCGGCCGCCAGTGCCGCCGCGATCTTTTTCGCGCCCTGCGCCAGGGGAAAATTCCACGGGGTGATCAGGCCTGCCACCCCTGCAGCGCGATGCTCAATGTAAAACTCCCGCCCGGCGTCCGGGTGCGCGGCGATGCGACCATAAACGCGCCGGGCCTCCTCGCCGAACCATTGAAAAAAACTCGCCGCATATTCAATCTCGCCGACCGACTGCGCATAGGGCTTGCCCTGCTCAGCGGTGAGCAACCGGGCATAGGCATCCTTTCGCTCCAGCAGCAAGGCGGCGGTGCGTTTCAAAATCTGGCCACGCTCGACGGCGGAGGTTTCCCGCCAGGACAACTGCGCCTTGGCCGCGCCTTCGATGGCACGCTGGATAAGGGTGGCATCCGCCCGCGAGACCTTCGATAGCTCCATGCCCGTGGCGGGATTCACGACGGCAAAGACTTCCGTGCCCGGGTGCCAGCGGCCATCGATCCAAGGATGGGGTTCGAACCAGAAATCGGGAAGTGTTTTCATGAGGCGCAGGAGAGAACTTTGTGGTAAATGCGGGCGGCATCGGCCTCTGTGACATCGCGCGGATTCGGATCGACGAGGCGGCGGATGGCCACGGCATCACGCGCCATCGCGGCGATGGAAGAGGCGGGAACGGTCGTTTTGTAAAGTTGCGCCACGAGACCGATCGAAGTGGCCAGGGCATCGAGACGATCGGCAAATTGTGCGCCATCCATGCTTCCCCATCCAAGCGCCTGACTGAAAATAGCAAAATCCGCGGCGCAGGCGGGGGCATTGTGACGCATCATTTCTCCAGCGAAACATCCCGTGATGACCCCATGGGGAATGTGAAATCGTCCTCCAAGCGGCAGGGCGAGGGCATGAACCGCGCAGCAGGAGGAATTGGCAAAGGCCATGCCAGCAAGGTGCGATCCGATGGCCATGTCATCGCGGGCGGTCTTGTTCTGAGGTTCACGGCAAACGATTTCCAAGGATTGTCCGATTCTTCGCGCCGCCTCCAGGGCTAGTCCGCGGGCCAGTGGGGTGGCGACCTTGGCGATGAAGGCCTCGATGCCATGCACCAGCGCGTCCATGCCTGCGGCGGCGGTCACATGGGAAGGCAGACCATCGGTGAGTTCCGGATCGACGATGGCAATATCCGCAAGGATGCAGGGATCGACTACCCCGGCCTTGTTTCCTGTAACCGGGTCCGTGAGGATGGCCACGAACGTCGCCTCCGACCCTGTGCCCGCTGTGGTCGGGATTAAAATCGTGGGCACGCCGCGTCCACCGGCTTTGCCGATGCCAAGAAATTCCCGCGCGACCTTCCCATGTTTCGCACAAAGCGCCGCCACCTTGGCCGCATCCATGACGCTGCCTCCACCGAGTGCGATGACCACATCGGCGTTGCATGCCTCAATTCTTGCGGCAAGGGCATCCACCACATCGATGGGCGGTTCGGGCGGGATTTCGGAGAAGGTATCGGCCAGCAACTCCGCCTGCTGCAAGGGGAGCGCCACCAGCTGTGTCAGTCCGGCACCCGCAACTCCGGGATCGCTCACAAGGAGGACACGTTTCCATTCATGGGTGGCGCAGAGGCTCACCAGGGTCTGGCTGGTGCCCCTACCGGTGATGACGCGGCGGGGCAGGTGGTTTTCAAAGGATGTCGCAGCTGATTGCATTCCCCGTCTTAGCATGGTGCGGCAACCTCGCGCATCAGGTTCTTTGTCGAAAATGCGGATGCCCACTACCCCTCGGTCATCGCCTTCTCCTCGGCCGCCATCGAATCGAGGAGGCGTACCACCGCGCATGGGCATCGATCCCGAGCTTGCTCGTCGCGTGGAATTCGGTGACATCGGGTTCTTCTTTGGTGTTTTGTCGCATGATCCACAGGCTGGAACCCTATGCCACATCAGATCCCCAACAGGTTCGTCAACCGGCGCGCGACACTCTCGATGAGCAACTCCAAACATCCCGGCGATGTTGCCGCAATGACCTCTTGATAGATCCCATATCCATAACTGCTCGCGGGCGGAATGTATCCCGGCTGCCAATCGTTGGTGAGCGTGGTCACGAATACGGGACGAGACATGAATCTTTCGCGAATGGTAGTTTGAAAGACTTGGTAGAGTTCTCCAGGAACAAAGACCCAGACGGCATCACCAAGCACTCCCAGTTGCAGCGTTAATGGATAAGAGCGGCCCGGCGCAAGATTGTTCAATCGATTGAGCTGCCGCGTACGCTGTTCGACCTGCGCACGGCAGTCTCGCACACGCAATTCATCGCTTGCCGCACGCGCATGAGTTTCTTCAGCGAGCCAGTGATCGCGCTCTGCGATCGTTTGATCGACAGTTGGCAAGTCATGTCGATACGGAAGCTCCACGACAAATTTCTCCCAGGACCAAACAGACTGTCTACTCTGTGCAACCTCTGGGAGCGGGTCGTAATGCCAGGTGCCAATGGCCGTTCCTGAGATAACCGGCCCTGAGTACCGATACTCGGTTCCCGGTGGCGGCAAGGTTGCCAGAGTGGAGAGCGCGGCGTATCCGACCTGTCGGCCATTTCGGTCAGCCACACCTGTATCACCGACAAATCCCTCGCGTGGCCCCAGGTCCCCAGAAGCCCCCTGCAGAAACAGACATAGCCCGCCTTCCGTCATTTCGATGACTTCTCGCATGGCTCCAACCCAGTCGGGGCTGATCAAAGTGTTATCCCAGGCCAGGGTCGTGGGGTGGCACGCATAATTAACGACGGTCGCAAGAGTGGCTCCCGAGTCGTTTGCTATTCGAGCGAGTAGCAACGTGTCGTCCGCGTGTCCGGCTGGGTTATAACCACAAACGTAGCGGTCTCGCTCGACGTCAAAGTAGTCACGATGCGCGGCGAGGTTGCAGCGTCCAGTCCCGTAAACAATCGTGGCTGGCTTTACACGGCTTTGCGCTTCGCGGGCGAGACTCCCCAACTGCACCGCCAGTTGATCCAGATATGGACCAAGCATCTCGCCCCCGGGAAGTTCGCTGCGAGTTCGCGACATCCATCCAGCACCATGCGTGTGTGACATCGTGACCAAGATGTTGTCGTAGGCAACCTTCGTCGCGTTTTGAATCGACTGACGGATGTCTCGTAATTCCTGACCATCAAGAATGCAGTGGTCAATGGCCACGATGATGTGCGGCTCGCCACTCGAAGCAGCGCTCGGTTCCAACCACAGCAACGTTGCTTCCAACGGTCGATGGACTCCGGTGGCGCGGTCATGCAGAGCAGCGCCCCACATGCGGTGGTAGATGCCAAGCGGAGGCGTGATGTCACACCGTGCAATTGCCGTTCGACAGCGGGTTTGAGCCGTCTTCACGACATTATTTTTAGTTTCCGATTTCATCGTTGTCTCCGAAAAGGGTGCCTCGTGGATTGAGTAGAGCCCAACAAAGAGCATCAATCGCCATCACTGCGGCAAAGAGAAAGAGTATTAAATTCCAGTTGCCCGTACTGGCGACCAGCCAGCCGGCGGTGACGGGAAACAACGCGGCTCCCATGTTGCCGAACATATTCATCGTGCTGAAAACGGTGGCAACATGACGACCGCCGAATCCGATCGCCACCGTGTAACCGCTGACTCCTCCGAACGTCGCGCAGAAGGCACCCAGCGAAATCAAAGCGATGCTGCTGTTCACATCGTTCACAAAGTAGGAACTGACAATCAATAGCGAGCAACAGCCCATGCCCAGCACCGCGATGCCCTGACGACTAAGCCTTGCATTGCCCGTTCGCTTTAACAGCCAGTCTGAAAAGAAGCCCCCTGTTAGACTCCCCACGACGCCGCCAACACCTGCAATGGTCGTCAGCAGCCCGGAATTTAATTGCGAAACATCACGAGTCTTCTGCAGGAAGGTTGGAAACCAGGTCAGGAAAAAAACCATACCCGCTGCGCGAAAGAACTGCTGCCCACACAGCAGTGCTAATGGCCAACTGCGAAGCAGCTTTGACCAGTCAACGGGAGCCCGAAGCGAGGTGGCTCGATCTGTTGACGGAAGATGTCGAGTGGTGATGATCGCCACAAATGCAGCTGTCCAGACAACACCAGGGATCGCATAGGCCGCAAGCAACAGCCTCCATCGATCTATGCTAAAAGTCTCGGCAGCCGGCGACAGTGATTCCAGAAAAACAGCGGTCAAAATTGGAGCGATGGCCCCGCCGATTGACATGCCACTCGCCAACAAGCCCGTTGCGCGTGCCCGCTCGGTTTCGGGGAAAATTCGGCCGATGGCTTTCGCGGCACAGGGGAATGCACCTGCTTGAGCAGCTCCCATCAAGCTCCACATGACGATGAGCGACTTGAAATCCTGGACGAAGGCGGTCAACAGTGTCGCCGTGGACCACATGACAGTGAAGATGGCCAGCGCCAGGCGACTTCCCAAACGATCGGCAAGCCAGCCGCTGGGGATCTGCATCAGCCCATACGAAAAGTACCATGCGGATTGAATCCAACCCATATCGCGAGCCAAGTCTGCAAACTGAAGTTGCCCGGCAATTTCCGCTGCGGGTACACTCAGCGCCGCTCGCTGGATATACGCAATCGCCGCCGATGCACACAGGAACGCGAGTACCAAAATGCGACCGTTGTGGGCATCATTCGAATCTTTCGCAAGGGCAAACATACGGCTATCAATTCACGATAAGTTTTCGTTGCAAAATCGCGAACAATCGATCGACCTCTGCAAGTGTCTCTGCATCGGGTTGCCAGCCGCACGGCTGAACTTGCAGAGTGTTTGGGAAGAGACCACGCTTCTTCATCAAATACTTCTCGATCGACAGGAATCCATCGAGCCCGCCTTGAATCTGGATATAGATCAACGCGCTGATCGGTAGAGATAGCTCGTAGATTCGTTGTTCGTCGCCAGCCTGTAGCGCTCGCCACAAAGCCACGATGGCATCCAGCAGGTCTGTGCCAGGCATGGTGCCGACAATCCCTCGACGGTAGCAGTCGACAAGGTTGATACCGCCGGAACCTTCGAAGATGCGAGCTTTCCCGTTCGTCACATCGCGAAGTATCGACAGGTTCGATCCCAGCGGGCTCGCTTCCGGTTTGAAAAAAATGCGACGTTCGCCGAATTCCTCAAGCAGCTTGAGATACACGCCGAGATCGATCGACGCTCCGACGTAGTTCGAAGCATCTTGAACAACCAGCGGAATCGAAATGCTACGAGCGATCGCTGCGAAGTACTCCGTGGTCGCCGCACTGCCAAGCAATGTGGCCACAGGTGGAATCGCCATCACTGCGCTGGCACCCAACGATTCCGCATCTTGGGCGAATTCGCACGCCTCCGCAATACTCTCCGTTCCGACGCTGATCACGACAAAACCCCGCTCCTTCGCGGCGTTGCATACACGCGTCGCTAGTTCCCGGCGCCCGCGATAACCAAGTCGAAGCGTCTCACTCACCATCGCACAGACAACGCCCTCTGCACCGGTCTTAAACGCCCAATCAATCTCGCGTTCAAGTGTTGGTACATCGATCGCGAAGCTTTCAGTAAAAGGAGTATGCAGGACTGGCAGCACACCATGCAGGTCTGTGGTGGTTGATATCATAGATTACTTTTCAGGATGATTGTCGGGATGCGAACAACTGGGGGCGCTCACTGTACTCCGTTCCATTACTCAGATCTAACATATTACCAATCGCCGACTCCTCCGTCGCGGTAGAACACACGCTGCAACACCTCCTGCTGGAACGGATGTTTGCGGACTTCGTCTTCATTGATGGCGATGCCTAGGCCTGGCTTGGTGTTGGGTGTCACAGTTCGCATCTTTAGATCGACCGCAAATCCTTCTTCAACGACATCGTTCCGCCATGGCACATCGTTATGCACGGACTCGCAGATAATGTAGCTGGGTTGTGAGAACCCAAACTCGATCGACGCAGCCGTACTCACAGGTCCCTGTGGATTATGTGGTGCTAGAGCGATGCGGTGGGCATCTGCCAAAGCGGCTACTCGACGCGCTTCCGTGAACCCGCCGCAGTGCGTGAGATCCAACTGGCAGATCTCACAACCGCGCGCTGCGAAGAGATCTCGAAACGCAGCTAAGTGAGTCACGCGCTCGCCCGTGGCAATCGGAGTCGTCACGGCAGCATTGATCGCCGCCAGACCTTCGAGGTTCTCGGGCCAACACGGCTCCTCCAGAAAGTAAAGCCCAAATGGATCGAGTGCTTTTGCGAACTGCATACCCATTGCTGGGGAAGGCCGCGCGTGGCAATCAACCATGATGTCGATGGCATCTCCAACCGCTTCTCGCATCGAGGCGACGCAGGCAACCGCTGCTTTAATTGGCATCTGTCCTTCGATCGGCATGGTCGGGGGCACGGCCATCGACTTAAACGCCGTGAAGCCATCGGCGACAGCTTGCTGAGCCAACTCGCCGAAGCGTTTTGCGTTGTCGACGGGGGTCTCGTAGAAACTCTCCATCGACCCGCCGCCGAGGTGGCAATAGAGCCGGATGAAATCTCGCACCGGGCCGCCCCATAGTTTGTGACACGGCACGCCATGAATCTTACCGACAATGTCCCATAGTGCGATATCGATCCCCGCGATTGCCGTCGAGCGCACAATACCACTCCCGTGCCAAAAATGCTGTCGCCACATCATTTGCCAGAGGTGTTCGACCCGAGTCGGGTCTTGGCCAATCAACAATTGCGACAAGTCTTCAATCGCCCCAACAATACTGCGAGTATGCCATTCCAGCGTCGCTTCGCCCCAGCCGAACAGCCCTGGCTGGTCCGTGAGTACCTTTACGAATACCCAATTACGCATCCGAGCATGACAGACGAGCGTTTCAATGCCAATGATCTTCATACGATATTATGGTCCCACAAGAATTGGAAATGGAGTTGCTCAAGATGGAAGAATTGTTTCCGTCAGCAATTGCTAGACAGTACTTGATTTTATCATTAGCCACGAATAGCAAGAAGCGCACTTGATTGGTCAAGGCGAGAGTACTTTGTAATCAGGAAAGTTTTGGCAATGCAAAAATCTTCAGTCACACGATCAGGATGCTGACGAAACTCGTAATCGACCGTACAATAAATGTTCCAACTGAATCAACTCGACGCGAACTGACCCCATGAATCACTGTTACTTGTTCTGTTGTCTGATGCGAATTGGCTTCTGGATGCGCGAGCTGGGAGCGGGTGCGTGGGTCATGTGAGCGGGGGAGGGAGGGGGTGAAAAGGGTGGGAGAATGGGTGTTGGGGATGAGATGTCCGGGGTTTTGGGTGGGTTGAGTGGAGAAAAGTGGGTTTAGAAGGTGGATATTCTGTTGGGGGAACAATAGAGATTGGCTCGGCGGCGCCAAGGTTTTTCTGGCAGCGGGGTTTTGGCTTGTTGGCCGAGAATACGGAACCGTCAGGACGGGTCGAGCGCCAGGGCGCGTTTGTCATCGAGGCGATTTTCCTTTGGGACCCAGTGGGTGAAGACGATGTCTTCCAGGAAAACCGCGGGCAGGCAGACGTGCTGGGCGATCGAGCGCGCGTCCTGAAGCGTTCGGCGCTGCTGGCAGGCAGGGCCGACAAGGCGCGATGAGTTTAACCGCTGGGACCAAGATCACGGGCTACCCTTCATCGTCCATGGCGGCACCGTTGACTTCGACAAACGGGGCGTCCGCGGCCTCATCGATCCCTCCTCTTCCCTCACCGCCTGGCGTGCCGCGCAGGCCGGCATGGACACTCCTGGTGCGCCCGACGATCTGAACGGTTGGCTGAAGGAGGGTCCGGACAAACCGCGGACACCGGAAGAGCAGAAACGGATCCTGGCGTGAAAAATCCGGGGACGGGATTCGCCCGCCTCCGCGTGGCCCCAGGTGCCCGGAATTCCCCGTTTGCCCATGGCGACCCGGACCTGCAAGCGGTCCCGCGACGGAACTTGATAATCCCGGCCGCTCCCGCCTGCACCGTCCTGCCCGCCCGCGCCGCGGACGCCCGCGGCAAACGGCCGCGCGCGGTGTTCACCAACCCCCGTTTCCCCGCCCTCCGGTCCGACCCACTGGCTCTTTCAGGAGCCTCCCGCCAAAAGCAAATTCCTAGCAGCCAAGGACCGTGCCTGGCAGAGCGTGCCGGCCGAAGTCAACGACAAGTCCGTGGCGGTCAATCTGCTGGCTGTGCGGCCCATCATTTTTTGTTTAAAAGTCACCGAAAAACGCGGACGCTCTATCAGCAACGCGCATGTCGAATTGCCGTCCGTGGCAAACCCTGAATCATGCTAAACCAAGGAAAATCATGAAAAACATCATTACATTCACAGTGGCCGTAACCATGGCACTGGGCGCCTCCGCTCCGTCCGGAGCGCGCGGCGCGGATCTGGAACTGCCGAAGGATACGCGCCTCGTGCTGCTCGGCAATGGCCTCGGTTCGAGGATGCTGCGCTTTGGGCATTTCGAAACGGAAATGCACCTGCGCTATCCCGACCATCATCTGGTGATCCGCAACCTCTGCGACGAAGGCGACACTCCGGGCTTTCGTCCGAACGCCGGCCGGGCGAGTCCGTGGGCCTTTCCGGGCGGGGAAAAATTCCGCCGCCTCGTGGAGTCCAATGACCACTGGGGCGGCAATTCGGGCGAGGGGCATTTCCCGGTGCCGGACGCCTGGCTGAAGAAACTGAAGCCGGACATCATCGTGGCCTTTTTCGGCTACAACGAATCGTTCGAGGGCCCCGCGGGCCTGCCGAATTTCAAGGCGGAGTTGGAGGCTTTTGTCACCCACACTTTGCAGCAGAAATATAACGACAGGGATGTTCCCAAGCTGGCCTTGGTCTCGCCGACCGCCTTTCAGGACTTGTCCGCGCTTTACGGGACGCCAAATGGCGTTACCCAAAATGCCAACCTCGCCTTGTACTCCAAGGCCATGGAGGAAGTCGCCGCCGCGCATCAGTTGAAGTTCGTTAATCTCTTTGCTCCCACCAGCGCGTGGTTCACCGAGGCGGCCAAACCATTGACCCGCGACGGGACTTTGCTCACCGATGAAGGCTACGCCAGGCTGGCGCCCCTGCTCATCGACCAACTCTTTGGTGCCCGGAAACCTTCCGCGAGGGGCAACTCCGTCGCGGTCAAGAAGGCCGTGGAGGACAGCAACTGGATGTGGCTCTCCTACTACAAGATTCCCAACGGCGTGCATGTCTATGGTCGGAGGCATGGCCCCTTTGGTCCGGAAAACTATCCCGCGGAGCTGCGCAAGCTGGAGCAGATGGTGGACGTGCGCGATCAAGCCATCTGGGCGGCGGTTGCCGGCCAGACCTTTGACGTCGCGGCGGCTGATGCCAGGACCGAGGTGCTGCCGGTGATTGGCCAAGTGGACCCCAACATCAAATACCTTTCTGGCGAGGAAGCCTTGAAAACCATGGTCGTCCCGCAGGGGTATAAGATCGAGCTGTTTGCCGACGAAAGCCGGTTCCCCGCTCTGGCAAATCCAGTGCAGTTGTCCTTTGATAACAAGGGTCGTCTCTGGGTCGCCACCATGCCTTCTTATCCGCATTACAAGCCGGGCGATCCGCTTCCAAACGATAAATTGATCATTCTCGATGACACCGACGGAGACGGTCGCGCGGACCAGGAAACGGTCTTTGCTGATCGCCTGCATCTGCCGATGGGTTTCGAACTATCCCACGACGGTGTATATGTCGCGCAGGGCACTTCGCTCATGTTTCTTCAGGACACGAATGGCGACGACAAGGCGGACGTGCGCGAGATTGTGATGAGCGGCTTCGACGACCACGATACCCATCACGCCATCTCCGCCTTCTGCGCCGATCCCTCCGGGGCCATCCTGATGGGCGAAGGTACCTTCCTCCGCAGCCACATCGAGACGGCCTATGGTCCGGTGCGCAGTTCCAATGGCGGCTTTTTCCGTTACAACCCCGAGCGCCGGCATCTGGAAAGAACCGTCCGCCTTTCCATCCCGAATCCCTGGGGCATCGCCTTCGACCATTGGGGCGAGGATTTCTTCTCGGACACCTCCGACCCACACGTGCGCTGGATGTTGCAAGGCTCCCTGCAAGTGCCACTGGGCAGCTTCTCGCCCACGCCGCCCAATTTGTTATCCATCCTCGTGCGGCCGACCGCCGGTCTGGAGTTTATCTCCAGCCGCCATTTTCCCGATGAAGTGCAAGGCGACCTGCTGATCAATAACACGATTGGTTTTCAAGGCACGAAACAACACACCATGACCGACGAAGGCACCGGCTACGTGAGCCAGTTCCGCCAGGACCTTTTGAAGGGATCGGACCCGAACTTCCGCCCGGTGGATATGGAGTTCGCTCCCGATGGCTCTTTGTATGTGGTGGATTGGCACAATGCCCTGGTCGGCCACATGCAGCACAGCGCCCGTGATCCCAATCGTGATCACACCCATGGACGCATTTATCGCATTACCTATCCGTCGCGACCCCTGGTGAAGCCGGCGGTCATCGCCGGTGCTTCCATTGAGGAGTTGTTGAAGAACCTTGAACTCCCGGAATACCGCACCCGCTACCGCACGCGCCGCGAATTGCGGGGCAGAAAGGACACCGAAGTGCTGGCCGCGGTAAGGAAGTGGGTCGATGGTTTAAACAAGTCCGACGCCAAATATGAGCACAATCTCGTGGAAGCCATGTGGGTCACATGGGGAATCAACCAAGTGAGCGAACCCCTCGTGCGCACCCTCCTGCAGGCAAAGGACTACCACGCCCGTGCTGCCGCCGTCCGGGCGCTGCGCTACAATGGACATTTGATCGCAGACCAAACGGAACTGCTCAAAACCGCCGCCGCCGATGAGCATGGCCGAGTGCGGCTCGAAGCCATCATCGCCGCGACATGGCTGGATAACACCGCTGGTCGCGGTGTCCTCGATGCTGCCGCGGCCTATAAAGGCAAGGATGGCAACTCCATGGATAAGTGGATCGCCCCTGTTTACACAACCGCCAGCGATGTCCTCAATGGACAACAGATCAAAGCCGAACCTCCGCCTGTGTTTGCCACCCATCTGACGGGCGCCGACAAAGAACAGTTCCTCCGCGGTTCCCAGGTCTTCCTGCGCGATGGTCATTGCGGCACCTGTCATCAGAAAGATGGCAACGGCCTGCCCGAGGCGCAGTTTCCCCCGCTGGCCGGGAGCAAGTGGGTGCAAGGCAGCGAGGAACGCCTCATCCGCCTCACCCTGCACGGCCTGATCGGACCCATTGAGGTGAATGGTGTCAAGTATCCCGGTGCCGTCCCCATGACCCCCTTCAAAATGCTCACCAATGAGGAGCTTGCCGATGTCCTCACCTTTGTCCGCAACGCCTTTGGCAACAAAGCCACACCCATCAGCCCGAAATCGGTCGCCAAAGTCCGCGCCGAAACCAAGGACCAAACCAGCTTCTATCAGGTCTCCGAACTGCTGAAGTAAGGCGAAGCACGGAATAGGACCCGCCCTTTACTGCACGTGCCGAAACTCGGGCGCGGAGAGCAGGACCGGCGCGCAGGAATTTGCTTCTGGGCGCGCGCGCTGGGAGCGGGGCGTGGGAAGGGGTCTGGCCAGGCGCTCAACCCGTACGACCTGTACACCCAGAGCCACGCCAAGCCCGACGCCCAAGCGCTGCGGCCGCTCCAGGTGGACCTCATCGCCGAATATTTCCCGGCCAAGATCGACTGGTAAGGCAGGCTCCCGGCCAACCCAGCCTTCAAGGGCCGGTCCCCTGGAGGCTCCGCCCCTAAAGGGGGCTCGGGCGACAGCCCAGAGTGGATCGATAGCGAAACCCTGGGACCGGGAACCACGCCGCCCTTCTATCCCCGCCTCCCGAGGACGGCAGGACCAGCCCCCACCGCCTCGGCGGGCGCGATCGGCTCAAGAGGCCCCTCCCGCCCCGCTGGGATCGCCCCAAACTCTCGGGTATCGTTTCTGATACGATTGTACTTCTCCTTCTTCTGCACTTAAGCCTGACTGCTTTTCCCTCCGCCACTTCAGCCACCGCCATACCCATTCACCCCATGACACACTCCATCTCTTCCGTCGGCCCGTTCAAAAACCTTTCCGTTCGCTCGTGGCTGCCCCGGGCCCTTGGTTCCACTCTCGCCGCCAGCGCACTCGCGATCACTGCCGTCCACGCCGGTGAGCCGGCCGTCACCAGCGGCCAGAAGATCGCCTTTCTCGGCGACTCAATCACCCAGGCCGGCGCCGAACCGGAAGGGTACGTCACCCTGGTCATCCGCGGGCTGGAGGCTGTTGGCGTGAAAGCGGCCGCCATCCCCGCCGGCATCAGCGGGCACAAGTCAAACCAGATGCTGGAACGCCTCGAGTCCGACGTACTCAGCAAAAAGCCCGACTGGATGACCCTCAGCTGCGGCGTGAACGACGTCTGGCACGGCGACAACGGCATCCCGCTCGACCAGTACAAAACGAACATTACCAAAATCGTTGACACCTGCCAGGCCGTCGGCGTCAAGGTCATGATCCTCACCTCCACCATGATCGGCGAGGACCAACCGAACGAGAACAACCAGATGCTAGCCGCCTACAACGATTTCCTGCGCGCCCTGGCCAAGGATAAAAAATGCCTGCTCGCCGACCTCAACGCTGACATGCAGGCCGCTGTCAAAGCAGCCGCCTCCAAGGAAAACCTCCTCACCACCGACGGCGTCCACATGAACGGCGCCGGCAACAAGCTCATGGCCGAAGGCGTGCTCAAGGCGTTCGGTCTGGACGCCGACCAGCTCAAAAAGGCCAAAACGGCCTGGTAAAGCTCCGCCCACAGTCCCGCCCCGGAAGGATGTTCCCGTGGAGGAAAACCTTCCGTGGGTTCGGCGTGCGGCAGACTGTCGCCTGGTGGCTGGCGGACTTGCCCATGAGCCCACGGCGCGGATGCTCGGGCCGTGGCTTCTGATTCCCCATCCGCCCAACCCCCGCCTCACTGGCTGAGGCAGGTGGTGTGGCTGGGGTCCTTAATTTGCCCGTCCCTCTGTAAATGTGGCGCCACTTTGAAAGGCACGGCCGGACCACCCCGTATGACGCGAACACTTCACCCCATCCCATATGCGCCGTCCCCGATTGCTCGCTCCCGCTGGGTTCAGCTACGCCATTTATCACTGTGTTTCGCGAGTCGTGAACCGCGAGAAGGTCTTCGAC
>JBJXFS010000252.1:0-25462 GCA_046155625.1 Verrucomicrobiales bacterium
AGGGGTAAGGGGTAAGGGGTAAGGGGTAAGGGGTAAGGGGTAAGGGGTAAGGGGTAAGGGGTAAGGGGAACGGAAAAAGTGATGGGGAGTCTGTATTCGGCGGGGCGGGGTGGAGGGTGCGGGAGGGAATTAAAGGGCCTGGCACTCTATGGGCTCCAATAGCACACAGCAATCGCTCAACTGGATGCCGCCATTTTGGCGCGCAATTTTTTTCCTTTGAATTTGATGCCGTCGAGGGCGTGGACTGCGGCCTCCGCGAGGTCGGCGGCGACATCGACGCTGGAGTCATCGTCGTTAAGTTTGATAAAGCCGATGGCTTCGCGTGGGAGGCGGGCGGCGCCGGCGACCACGCCGAGGATGTCGCCGACTTGGATGTGGTGACTGCGACCGAGGCTGAGGGCGATGCGGGTCATGGGCAGACTAGCGGGGGGGCGGCCGGGTTTTTCGGAGCGTGGGGGACGGGGGATGGGTGATTGGCGATCTGGATCCGGCTCGTGATCGCGGGGCTGGCGTTTCTGGGTTGGCCGGGCGGATCCGCGATCGGCGCCTCGGTCCCGTGCGCCGGGCCGCTGGTCGGTGCGGGTGTGGCTGGACTCGACTTCGGATCCGGGCGGTTTTTCGGGCGAGAGGAGGTGCATGAGGGCGGAGGCGATGTCGGTGGGTGAATGGCCTTGTTCGAGGAGGCGGTCGACGAGGTCGTCCCGGCGGCGGAAGTCGCCCTTTTCGAGGGTTTCCTTGAGTTTTTCGAAAAACAGATTGCTGCGTTTTTCCTCCACTTCCTCGAGGGACGGGACGCGTTCGCGGCGGATGCGGCCCTTGGTATGACGGAGGATTCCTTGGAGTTTGTAGATTTCGCGGCCGGCGACGAATGAAATGGCGCGGCCGGTGCGGCCGGCGCGGCCCGTCCGGCCGATGCGGTGGATGTAGTCTTCGCCGTCCTGGGGCAAGTCGTAGTTAAAGACGACTTCGAGTTCATCGATGTCGATGCCGCGCGCGGCGACGTCGGTGGCGACGAGAAACTCCACGGTGCGCTTGCGGAAACGCGCGAGCACGCGTTCGCGCATCGGTTGCGACATGTCGCCATGCAATTTGTCCGCGGCGTACCCGCGGGCGGCGAGCTGCTCGGTCAATTCGTCCGCCATCATCTTGGTGCCGCAGAAAATGAGGCCGTAGCGGAAATCGTTGAGGTCGATGAGGCGGGTGAGGACCTCGACTTTGGACCGTCGGTCGACCTCGTAATAACATTGGTCAATGGCCGGGGCGGTGAGGGTGGGAGTCTCGATCTTGACCAGTTGCGCGTCGCGGCTGTAACGTTCAATCAGCCGACGGATTCCGGCGGGCATGGTGGCCGAGAAGAATACCGTCTGACGGTCGTCGCGCGTGGTGGACAAGATGGCTTCGATTTCATCACGAAATCCCATGTCCAGCATGCGGTCGGCTTCGTCGAGGATGACCATGGCGATCTGTCCGAGCTCAAGCGCGCGTCGTTCGAGCAGATCGATCACCCGACCCGGAGTGCCGATGACGATTTGAGCTCCCTCCCGCAGGCCGCGGATCTGCCGGTCGTAGCTTTGACCACCGTAGATAGGGATCTCGCGGACGCCGCGCTTAAATTGGGCGAGTTTGGCCACTTCTTCGGCGACTTGGACCGCCAGTTCGCGGGTCGGGCAGAGGATGAGGACTTGAGGAGCCCTCAAGGTGGGATCGACGCGCTCGATGGCCGGGATGGCGAAGGCCGCGGTTTTTCCGGATCCGGTCTGTGATTGGCCGACCATGTCCGTCCCGCTGAGGAGGACGGGGATGGCGGCGGTCTGAATCGGGGAGGCTTCCTCGTACCCCATCTTTTCCACCGCTCGCAGGACTTCGGTCGAGAGGCTCAATTCGCTGAAAGGTTTCTTCTCCATGCCTCCTGCTAACGCGTGATGCCAAGCCGCGCGAGGAGGGAATTGGAGAACGGGGAGAGGCCAAGGGGACAGCTCCGAGCACTGACGCGCTACCGGGCGGGAGCCCCCTCCCAGAAGAGGCATTCCGCCTGAAGAGCTGAAATCGCCTTCGGCGGTCTCCTCTTCGGCTCTTCCAACCCTCCCACAGCCTGCAGAAGACGCCAAGGCCCCAAACTCGACAATCTGCGTTAAATTCAGCATTTGTTTTGATACATGAAAACGCTCTGAGGCGCCGGTCCGCGGTTCCATTTCAGCTATCGAGAGTACCCCCACCATGAGCCGATTGGCAGAAAACTCTTGGCACCGCAGAACGAATTCTTACTTTGCGCTCTGGCTTAGCCTCCATAAGGAGCCGGAATTAGTTCATGTGAAAACGACCCCTGTTCAACGACTGATTTTGCTGGCTCTCACCGCCCTGCTTGGACTGACACTGTTCCATATCCTCGGCCCGTTCTGGGAGCCGCTCGCTTGGGCCGGCATTCTCGCCTTTCTCCTGCGGCCGGTCCAACGCTGGCTGACCGGGGCGCTTGGTCAGAGGTCGGGGCTGGCCGCCGGACTGATCTCGTTCACGACTCCGGTCGTCATCATGGCTCCACTCTGCCTGGTTGCCTTCCTTTTCGCCCACCAGATGGTCGTTCTCGTCGAGAGTTTCCGCCTTCAAGACCTCCGACATGACGATGACTTCGTCGCCATGGCCGCTCATTGGCCCGTTCTCGGCCCGGCTATTCGATGGTTGCATGCCACATTGCCGGCGGCGACTGAACACGCTTTGCTCCAAAGTGGAGCGCATACGGCTTTGGGGACGGCGACCGCTGCCAGCTCGAGATTCGTGCTCGCGGCGGGATCGCGGCTGGTCGAGTTCGGACTCACTCTCTTCCTGCTTTTTTTCATGCTGCGGGATGGCCCCGGCCTGTTTAGCCGGTTTGTGCGCCTCATTCCCCTGGAGGAGAACCGACGCCATGCCCTCATCACCATGCTTGGCAATACCACGCGAGGCGTGGTTTACGGCACTGGAGTAACCGCGTTGGCACAGGGACTGATGGTCGGCGTGGGGTTTGCGGTGTGCGGGTTGCCGGCACCTATTGTTGTTGGTTCCGTGGCGGCGGTGCTCGCTTTGCTGCCCGCCGGCGGCGCCGGCCTCGTCTGGCTCCCCGGAGCCATTGCGCTTATGGTCCAGGGGCGCCCCGGCTGGGGTATTGCCCTTCTCGTCTGGGGACTGCTCATTTCCGTCATCGACAATTTCTTGCGTCCGTTACTGGTCGCCTCAAATGCGCCTGTATCAACGCTGATGGTCTTTGTTGGCGCGGTTGGAGGCGCCGCGGCCTTCGGCATGCTAGGTTTGATCCTCGGGCCGGTGGTTCTCTCGCTGACTGACACGCTACTTCGGTTTATCGAAACCGAGGCAGCGCCCCATCCCCGGCCGCTCCGGCAGGCAGCAGACACGGCAGCGCTCAGTGATCCCATCTAAGTTGGTTTTTGCCCCCTGCCGCCGCAGAATCCGCAAGACTGGGGTATTTTCCAGTTGGGTGACCATCTACGCGGGCCCACTTGCGCCGGCCCGCGGTGTGCACCTTGTCCGGGGCACTGTGGACGTGCTGCCCGAGCGGAAGTCCATAAGAAAACGGAGCCCGGCCGATCTCCACGCCGTGTTGATCAATCTATGGGGGTTCAGCCTTCACCTTGGTATTCGGTGCCGGTGCATTTGGTGCCGTCATGGAAGCAACGCCATGGTTTCGGGACCCCGTCGACCTTGACGTCGATGATGAAGGAGGTTTCGCCCCGTTTGGAACTGATCACTTTCATGCCCCGGTCGGGGATGTGCCTGCGCAGGGTCGCCAGACAGTCGTCGATGACCCGTTGCGGCACCGGGCCTGTCGCCGGCTTCTCCTCTCTAGGGGTTGGGGGGGAGGCCTTGCCGGTGACGCTCACGTGAAGCTTGTATCCGGCGGTAAGACCCTGGCGGGCGGCATTGCGATTCAAAAACACGGTGATGCTATGATCCCCGGTTTTGTACAGTTGACCCGTATACGAGCGCCCGCCGGTAGCGGAGGTGAATAATGCCGCATCCCCGGGACCGCGGCCCGGAATGTAGATGTTGAAGTCGGCCGACTCCTTGTCCGTTTCCATGCTGACTTTAAGCATCTGCCCCGCTTTGGCATTCAGCTTGTAAACGATGGTGTCGCGGCCGGTGACATGGCCCGCCGCCATGGTTTGCGACCTTCCTTTTGGGAAGGCGAGTCGATTGGTGTGGGTGGCTTCGGCGTGCGCGGAGATGGCCGAGGCGGCCAGCATGATGCCGACGGTGGCAGAAAAAAACTTCATTGTGGATTCGTGGTCAAGGTAAAGTCCTGCGGCGGGCGTGGAGCGGGTTCATTCCGCCATGCCAGCGGCCCACGCTGGCTGACCGTCTCGGATTTCGAAGGCCTGGATGCGAGCGATCTCGGCACCGGTGCGGCTGTTGAAAAGTTGGACGGAGGCCGGGCCGTGGTTGCCGCGGGACTTAACCACGATCTGCTCTTGTTCACTGGCCCAGCGCGTCTGCTCGACGTTCGGCAGGGCGGTCCGGAAGGAACTGACGGTGCGCCCTCCCTCGCGGATGATCACTGTACCTGCTGCCGTCTCCACGGTCAGAGGCTGTCCTTGGGCAGGCAGTTGGGCGGCATTTTCGGGAGGTCGCGTTGTTACTCCCTGATTTTCTTCTACTACCACACATTGAGTGAGAGCAAGGGGAACGAGAAGCCCAGCGGGCAGAAGATGGATTTTCATGATGGTGCTGGAAGCGGTGGAGAGCGGGGGTCGGGCGATGGTAAAATCCGAAGGCAGGTCGTGGGAGAGGACGGCGATTTTAACTATGTGAGGGGGGAAATCTAGGCCCAGGCGCCGAAATTTTTCTTCAATTTTGGGAGAAGCTGGCGAATGCCAGCCCCGATCGCATGAAACGACCCTGCCGCATGGCTGCCCTTCTTCCGCTGGATCTGGAATACTCTGGGCGCCTGCTGGCCGGAGCGATTCAGTATGTCAACAAACATCGGCGCCTCTCGCTGATCGATATTCCTTACTTTGTCGACAACCCGAACGCGCTGAAACTCCGTGGGCCTATTGGTTTCGACGGTGCCCTAATCTGCACTACCTGCTCAGGCCCTCCGCGATTTGGTGCGGGGACGACACCCTCGGGATGCGCGTTTGCGAAGCCGCAGCTGCAATAGGACGGTGAGTTCCCGCGGACATCGGCTTTACTGGGTCTGGGCAATGACGGGGTGGCTTCCAGCGGCACGCCACCACTTTCCACTATTCCATTGCCGGGCGAGCCCATTCGTCGCGTGCGGATCGTTGCCGCCAAGCGACATCTCACCGACCCACGGCTCAGCATCGCCCGCGTCGCCCACCTGTGCGGTTTCGACCAGCAAAGCAAGTTCAGCAATTTTTTTCGCCGCGAAACTGGGCTCAGTCCGCGCACTTGGCGGCGGGAAGCGGACGCATGACCCAGCCCCGCTTGCCGCGCCCTCGTCAGCAGGCATCCGCAGCACGTCCTTTTAGGCCCATGCGAATACACGCTGTCTGGGTCCAAGCGCCCAACCTGAGCCGGAACGACGATGGCCCGGACGGACTCATGTTCCGCGTCAACACCACCTTGACGTTTTGAACAGACCCGTGCCTGCCTTCCACCCATGGCCGTCGTAAAAGTCATCGAAATCATCTCCGAGGGCAAGACCATCGAAGCTGCCATTGAAGCCGGCATCGCGGATGCCTCCAAGTCCGTGCGCGGCATCAAGAGCGCCTGGGTGGAAAGCACGCAGGCACTGTGCGGATCCAAAGGCAAGATCACCAAGTACCGCGTGGGTCTGAAGCTCAGCTTTGTCGTGGAGTGATACAGGACATGGATGGTGAGGGGAGGGTTCAACAGTTTGTTGCCGACGGGTGGTCACGACCATGGGGCGGCGAGGGGGATGGTGAGGGAGAGCAAGCCGTTTGCCATCCCGTCCCGGGCCAGGTTCTGGGCGACCTTTCAGGCCCGCGGCGAAGCCTCGGCCCGTGTTACAATTTTTCCAGGGGCGATGGGGCGTTCTTTTGGGTACGCGTGAGTGCTGCTTTCAGCGCGGGCAAATAGCCTTGGACCATGTCGTGGGCCATAGGGCGTACTTTGGTGAGCTCTTCCCAAAACTGAGTGATTATCAGTCGATGCGGATGGTGGACGGGCAGGTATAAAAAATGCCCGTTGGCACTAATCACAAATTCCGGACCGACGTGCTGATAGAGCGAGGTTGAGATTCCCGCGACCTCCACGGGAGGGAGCATGGGAACGGGGTCTTCGCTATGAACGACGCGCAGAATGTTAAGGTGAGTCAACGTGGCAGCGCCACGAGAATCAGTGAACTTCGGTTGTCCGAATGTGATGGCGGATACATCGGGAAATCCTCGGTGATCGAGTAGCGCAACCAAAAGTGCGGCGACCGAACCACCCAGACTATGACCGGTCAACCGCACGGGCCTCGACTTGTCAATGCGGTTGAGAATCCAGGGTAGGCACTCCCGCGTGGCAAGGTCGAATCCCTCGTGGATGAGGATTCCCAGTTCATGGTTCTCATGGCCTAGGAAGTCGAGATCGGCGATGATATCGTGAAGATTGGCCGTGCCGCGAAGGACTACCCATTGAATGTTGTCAGCGGTATCGTTGTACAGGTATACCCGGAGGCCCGTGGCCGGAAACTCTCCGGCCTCCGTGTGCGCTGCATATTCCTGCCGGAACACATTGGGTTCGTGATAGGCGGAATTCGACCGCTCGGCGAATTCGAGGATCCTTGAAAGCTCGACGTGATTGAAATCATCCTCCATTCCCGCCACGCGAGAGGTTGGGGGCCACAAAAAAGTCCAGATTGCTGCGCCCGAACCTATCAGAATCGCCACTATCAGAAAAAATCTCGTCCTTTTCATTAAAGGCATTATCAGGTACCTCTACCTTTTAATGTTGCAATCGGCCAGGCGCAATCAGAGACACCCCATTTTGGGTAGCGGGTGGAGGAAGCAGTGGCGTACGTAGGGAACTCCTTCGAGGTGAGGCCCGATGCCGCGGCCGCGGCTGCGAGAATCTGGCGGTATTCGCCATGAGGTGCGAGGGGAGGGCGACGGAGACCGCCAACCACAGGTCCACGGGACAAGCCCGCACGAATGGGAGTTGTCTCTTGCGGCCTAAATCACCTATTATCAGTGTAATAGGCCACACAATAGCCCGAGCAATAATCTGGAGTGCCTCACTGCGGTGATTCTTGTTTGCTCCCAGGGCGATCCTTAACGTAGAAGCAGTATGGATTTCTGTTGGAAGCACCGATGCGGGACGCTCGACCTATCGGAAGTCGGGGCGATCATGGGCGTGGTGAATGTCACTCCGGATTCGTTCTCTGATGGCGGCAGGTATTTGGGGGCGGCGGCGGCCGTGGCTCACAGCCTGTCGTTGGTGGAGGCGGGGGCGACCATTATTGACTTGGGCGGCGAGTCGACGCGGCCGGGGGCGGGGCGGGTGTCGGCGGCCGAACAGAGGCGACGTACGATCCCGGTCATAGCAGGGTTGAGGAAGCAGAGCGATGTGTTGATTTCCATCGATACCACGCTGGCCGAGGTGGCGGAGGCTGCGATCGAGGCGGGGGCGGACATTGTGAACGATGTGAGCGGGCTGAGGGAAGACCCGGCCATGGTGGGTGTCTGTGCTCGTGCAGGCGTTGGGGTGGTGGTGATGCACATGCAGGGCGAACCGCGCACCATGCAGGTGGCGCCTAAGTATCGCGATGTGGTGTCGGAGGTGCGGTCATTTTTCGCGACTCAGGAAGCGGTGGCGGTTGGCGCCGGGATCGATCCGGCGTCACTGGTCTTCGATCCGGGCATCGGCTTCGGTAAGTCACTGGACCACAACCTCGCTCTGATTCGAGCCACTGGGGGTCTCGCTCCCCGACCCGGCCGGCCGGTTTTGCTTGGGATATCGCGGAAGAGTTTTATCGGAAAGGTTCTTGGATCCGAGGCGCTGGCTGACCGAGCCTGGCCGACGGTCGCTCTGACGGCGCTCGGTCGGGAAAACGGGGCGCGCCTTTTTCGCGTTCATGAGGTGGCCCGCAACGTTCAGGCGCTGAGGTTGGCTGAAGCGGTTTTGGGGATGAAAAGGGGGGAAGGGACTGAAGGGACTTGAGGGACAGAAGGGACAGAAGGGACCTAAGGGAGGCAAGGGCGATGAGGACAGGAGGGGCGGGAGTGTCAGATTGTTGTATTTCGGCGCTTCCCAGGAGGCGGAAAGTGTTTAGCCTTGCCGGTTCATGCCGGCGGCTGGGGTTTTGATGTTTGATTTTGGATGGCGGGATGGGGTGGAGATCCTCATCACGACGGGGGTATTTTTTGGTGTTTACCGGTTGTTTCAGCGGGTGCGGGGGTCTCGGATTCTGGCGGAGTTGTTGTTCATATTGGCGGGGCTGGCGTTGATTGCGAAGCTGCTGGATTTGCAGGCGCTGAATTGGGTGGTGCGCAGCGTGTCGGCTTTTGGGATCATTGCGCTGATAGTGGCGTTTCAGCCGGAGCTGCGGCGTGCGTTGGTCGAAATGGAGGGATTGAACCTTTTTTCTCGGAAGCGTGAGCGAGGCGATTTGGCGGCGGAGATGGCGGAGATCGTGCGGCAATTATCGGCGAAGCGGTTTGGGGCGCTCTTCGCGCTGCACCGGACGATGGATTTGGGCGACTACTTGGAGACCGGAGTTCGATTGGACGCTGAGCTGTCGCCGGAGCTGGCGCTGACGATATTCCATCCGAAGACGGTGCTGCACGATGGCGGAGCGATTGTTAAAGATGGTCGGATCGAGGGAGCGGCGTGCGTCTTCCCTGTGAGTCAGAGGGAGCTGGCGGACCGGAGTATTGGGCTGAGGCACCGGGCGGCGCTGGGACTGGCGGAGCAGAGCGATGCGGTGGTCCTGGTGGTATCGGAGGAAACCGGTCAGTTGTCGATCGCGTACGACGGTGAGCTGGAGCGTAACCTGGACGCGGAGCAATTCGTCTCTCGGCTCAGGGAGATTCTCACCTCTGACCGCGACTCCGAGGAGGAGGCGCCCGGAGATCCCAACCCCCAGCCCCGCAAACCTCATGATTGACACGCTCGCCCGAGACTGGAAGCCTGTGCTTCTGTGCTTTGTGCTGGCCGTGCTGGTTTGGTTCTTGGTTGGCGAACGCGCCGGTGGTCCACCGGCCCGCCCATTGATCGAACCAGCGGCCAGTTTGTCCCCAACCCTCGACCAACCGTGACTGCCGACCGGGCGATACTGATTGTGCTGCTCATGGGGGGAGTTGTGTGGGCGGCCCCCGCGCGGGCGCAAACCGGGTCCAATGCTTTCGCCGCCCGCCCGATGCTGACGCTCTCGGGTGGGGTGGCGAACGGCAGTTCCAACAATGGAGCCGCCAGCGCGGAGGCGAATGAGCCGGCCCATCTCGGCGACCCCGCGGTCCGGTCGGTGTGGTGGCGGTGGACCGCACCTGCCACGGGGCTGGTTCAGATCGACACCGTGGGAACGGCCTTCAACACGCGGCTTGCCGTGTACACGGGGGTGCAGCTGGCCTCGCTGCAACTGGTGGCGGCCAACCTGGGATCCGACGATGCGGTCAATTTCGAAAGTGCGGTCCGATTTCAAGCCGTGTCGGGCACGGCGTACTCGATCTGTGTGGACGGTTATACTGATCCGGACACGGGGGCCACTGAAACCGGGGCGATCACACTCGCCGTCCGCCAACCAGGGCCAGGTATTCGACCGACCAACGACCTTTTCGCCTCGGCGACGGTGCTGGCCGGCACCGCCTCCGTGGCTGCCAGCGGCACGATCGTGGATGCCTCAGTCGAGGCCGGGGAACCGGATCCAGAAGCGGCGTTTGTTTCTCTCGGGCCGGCGCGGACGGTCTGGTATTCGTGGACGGCGCCGAGCAGTGGGTTTTTCACGCTGCGAGTCGAGGCGGATGAAGTCATTCCCTGGGAGCCGGCGGCGGCCGTTTACACGGGAAGTACCCTGGGTGGGCTCACACTGGTGGAGAAAGCGGAGGTCACGTCGTTCGCGCCGGGCGAATTGGACCGTGAGTTGCTCAGTGCGACTTTTTCGGCTGTGGGCGGCCAGACGTACCGAATTCAAGTGGGGGGGTTGGCCTTTTTGACGTCGAGTGGTCCTTTCGAATTATCGCTGAATCCGGCGGTCCGGCCATTGGGCGACGATTTTGCCGATGCGGTGGATGCGGGAACGGCGATTGTCTTTGCCGGAGACGGTTCGCTGCTCGAGGCGACTCAACAGCCGGGAGAGCCGAACCATTTTGCCGCGATCGGTGGGACGACTTCGATTTCTTCGGCCAGCATTTGGTGGAAATGGACGTCGCCCACGGCGGGCCCGGTGACGGTCGATACTCGGGGAAGTGACGGCGACACGGTCCTTGCGGTGTACAGGGCGGGTGCCGCACCTCCCACTTTGGCCAACTTAATCCTTGAGGCAGCCAATGACGACATCAACTTCAATTGGAGCGCGTTCGGATCGGCGGTCACTTTCGACTCGGTGGCCGGGCGGGTGTACTACATTGCGGTCACTGGCTACAGTCAGTCATCACGGGTGGCGTTTCATTTGGCCACTGGTGCACGCCGGAATCCGTATGAGGCGTGGCTGATTGGTCACCCTGGACTCAGCGGGGCGGCGGCGGCCCGGGGCGCGGACCCCGATGCCGACGGAATGACCAATTTGCAGGAACTTCTGCACGGAACCGATCCGTTGGTGCCGAGCCATGCCTCGGAGGACGACCGGCTTCTGCTGCCCGCGCTGCTCATCGAGGGCACGGACCTCGTGTTGGAGTGCGGCCACGACAACGAGTCGATTGTCGGACTGAGCGACGGGTCGGGTGCGGGCGGAGTGCCGCTGGTCGTGGAAGCGCAGCAGTCGTTCGATCTGGACACGTGGATCGAGGTGGCGGCCGGGGATGTCGGGCTCGGCACGAGTTTTGCCTTCGCCATCGTCCCGTTGGGCGCCGAGGCGCGTCAATGGCTCCGCTTTCACATCAGCGATCCGAATCCATAGAGGAGGGGAAGCCGAAGCGAGGCCTGATGATTACAGGCGTTGACGAAAATCGTCCCCAGCTTGCAGGCTGTTCACGAATCCGATGAGCAGGGCGATGACCTTTTCCACGTCGCGAAAGTCCGCCATTTCGACGACGCTGTGCATGTAGCGCAGCGGCAGTGACACGAGGCCGCTCGGGATGCCATCGCGAATCGTGAAGATCTTGTCGGTGTCGGTGCCGGAGTAGCGGGAACTGCTCTCGTGTTGGAGAGGCAGGTTGGCCGCCGTCGCCGTATCGACCAGCCGCTGCACGACCAGCGGGTGGTTGCAGGTACCGTGGGTGACGGTCGGGCCGCCCCCGAGCACGGTGGCGCCGTGTTTGGCCTTTTCGATGCCTGGCGTGTCGGTCGCGTGGGTTACATCGAGACAGACGGCGACGTCCGGACGCAGTCGGTGGGTGATCATCTTGGCGCCATTGCCGCCGATTTCTTCCTGCACGGCATTGACGACGTGCACCGTGGCGGCGGGGCGTTTTTTTTGGGCGGCCAGGCGAGCCAAAACTTCCGCGATGATGAATCCGCCGAGCCGGTTGTCGAGGGCGCGTCCGATCAAATGATGGGGGCCGAACAACTCGGCGCTGTCCGCATACACCGCGGGATGCCCGACGCGGAGGCCCAGCGCGGCCACTTCCTCCGGTTTGGAGGCCCCCACGTCGACATAGAGCTCGTGGACTTCCGGGGCCTTTTCGGTGCCGTTGGATCGATCGCGGATGTGGATGGCGGTATTGCCGATGAGGCCGGTCACGGGGCCGTTGTCGCCGAGGAGGGTGAGTCGGCGTCCGCGCGCCGTCGCGTAATCACTGCCGCCAATGCGGTCGAGGCGGAGGAATCCCTCGGGCGTGATGTACTTGATCATGAAACCAATCTCGTCGGCGTGGGCCTCCAACATGACGACGGGGGCCTTTTTCGAACTGCCTTTGAGGGTGGCCCAGGCGTTCCCGTAGGCGTCGCAATCGACGTCATCAGCATGCTTTTTGGCGTAGGCCGCCCAGACTCGTTGTCCGGGCATTTCGAAGCCGGTGGGACTGGGCGTGTTGAGGAGCGAGAGCAGGAAGGACTTGGCTTGAGCATTCATGGTGGCCGGCAATTGGGGCGCAGGGGCGCCAGGATGCAATGAGAACTGATGGGCCGTCAGGCGGGATGGGGAGGGCACTTTCGCGGTTGATTCGGTCGCGGATGCTTCATGACTGGGGCATGAACGGATCCGATCCTGACCTGGTGGTCGTGCTGACCACTTTGCCCGATGTCGATCAGGCGCGTCAAATGGCCCGCCGGCTGCTGGAGGACCGGTTGGCGGCCTGTGCCACTGTGCTTCCGACCGCCGAGTCACACTATGTTTGGAACGAGGAGTGCCAGAGCGCCGTCGAAGTCCTGGTGATCATCAAGACGACGCGGCTGGCGTATCCGCGGCTGGAGGCGCGGCTCAAGGAATGCCATCCGTACGAGGTGCCGGAAATCGTGGCGCTGCCGGCGGTGGGTGCGTGGCCGGCGTACGTGGCCTGGGTGGGAGCGGCGTGCGGTCCCGGTGGCGATTAAGGGATTCACCCCTTGCCGGAGGGCGTCGCGCAGGCACAGTTGGCTTTTGCCGAACCCGGCGGTGAGCCGCTGCGAATTCATGAGCGACCGTTACCAGATCAAGGAGAAAATCGGCCAAGGCGGACTGGGTGAAGTGTATGTCGCCGTCGACACGCAATTGCAGCGGGAAGTGGCGCTGAAGCGGGTCCGCGCCGCCGAGGGGCAGTCACCGGAAGATGTGTTGCGGGAGGCCAAGGTGCTTTCGGCCCTCCAGCACCCGAACATTTTGACGGTATTCGATGTCGGCCAGGATGTCACTGGACCATTCGTCATCACGGAATTGCTGCGAGGGGAGACGCTTGAACAGGTGGTGGTGAGGCAACCGCTGGGCTATGAGGAGTTTCGGCTGATGGCGATTCAAACGCTCGAGGGGTTGGTGGCGGCGCAGGCCATGAACTTGGTGCATCGGGACCTGAAGCCGGGCAACCTGATGGTCGTGCGCCACGCGAGCGGGCGGTTCCAGGTCAAAATCCTCGATTTTGGGCTGGCCAAATTCTCCCGCCATGCGAGCCGCCAGACCGAAGACCAGCAGGCCGGCATCATGGGGTCGATTTATTTCATGGCGCCGGAGCAATTCGAGCGGGTGCCGCTCGATGGTCGCACGGATTTGTACGCGTTGGGCTGCATTTTTTATTTTTCGCTGACCGGGAAAAACCCCTTCGATGGCGACACGCCGCCGGTGATCATGGCTTCGCATTTGGCCCATCATGTCACGCCGCTTGGCCAAATGCGGCCGGACTTGCCGCCATGGGCGTGCGATTGGGTGATGTGGTTCATCAATCGGCGCCCGGCTGACCGACCGCACAACGCCCAGGAGGCGCTCGACACTTTCCAAAAGCAAAGTGCCGCGTGGGAGGCAGCGATGCAGGCGGCACCATTGGCCGCTGCGGCGGCCATGGCCGCCGCCCCGCCGCCACCCGTCGCCGTGGCGCCGCATCCCACTGGGCCGGTCCGCGTGGGGGCACGGCCCGCGACGGCTCCCATCGCGCGCGGTCAGGAGGCGGTACGGCGGGGGCGACGGCAGAAGCCGAAGCCGCTCTGGTTGCTCTATGGGTTGCCCACGGTTCTGGTGGCGGCGGCTGGTTACGGGCTTTGGCGGATGAATTTGAATCAGGAGGCGGTGCGGAAGTCCTCGGAGCCGGGCCGCATCCTGACGCCCGATGATTTGGTGTTTCCGGAGCCCGAGGAATCCGAGGAAGTCAAGGGGCTGGCCGTCGGTGACGGCAGCACACCGCTGGCCATCGATCAGGCGCGCATTGTCGGGACGAAGGCGCGGCGGCGGACGAGCATCAAGGCGATCGGCTATTGGAGCAGTTCGGACACGCGGGTGGTTTGGGATATCGTGTTCACCAAATCCGGAGAGTATGAAGTCGTGGTCATCCAGTCGTTGGAACATGAGAAGATGGGGGGGCGTTACCAGGTGTCCGTGGCCGGATCCAAGGTGTCAGGGGAGGCGAAGAAGACACCGAACAAGGACCAATTTATCGAGGTGAGTTTGGGGACGGTTCAGGTCGCCAAGAAGGGACCGACCACCCTGGAAATGTGGCCCACTGAGGTCATCGGCACGTCGCTGATGAATCTGGGTGGCGTGACCTTGCGAAGGAAATGAAGTGCGACGATGGTACGCACAGTCCGGAGCGCGGAGACACGCGTGGGGCTCGGAATACCCCAATCGATGGCCCGGGTGGACATCGTTCGACACGTATGGCCATGATTCATCGGCTCGTTTTGATCATCTCGAAAAAATTGTCGACATGGCGTGAAGTGGCGCCATGCGCGGATGGGCGCGCGTTGTTTGCGCTGGTGGTGGCCACCGTGCTGCTGGCTTCCTGTGCCGTGCCACAGGCCACGGTGTATCGGCCTGTGCCGAAACTGCTGACGGGGGGCACGAGTGATGTCGATCTGCACCGAATGCTCACCCGGGCGATCGATCCGGAGGACGCCGAGGCCGACCGGATGCTCGGTCGATTCGTGGAAGAATGGCACCAGCGCCGACTGGGGAGCGAAAGAGTCTTGAAGCCGGGGCAGCCCGGTGGGCTGGCATTGGTGGTGCATCTGAGCGGATCGAATAGCTGCTATCCCGTCGAGTATTTCGACACGCTGGAAGCGGTGAGCGATCTGAAGGTGGCCCGCATTCCGCGCCATCGGCGTGAGGGGGTGGGGGCACCGATGGTGGCGTTGCGGGAAAACCTGCGGCAGGAACCGATTGAGCATTATTATCCGCCGGAGGCGATCACGCGGTCCGTCACGGCGTTTGCCATCGCCGGGCCGATCCGCAACGGCGAGCGCACGGTAGAGATCCGGCTGCACTGCCCGCTGAGCAATGACACCGTGGACACGCCAGCCGGGCCGCAACCGTTGGCGGCGGACTTCAGCGCGCCGTGGGCCGCGCTGCTGGCACGCACAGGTGATTTTCGTCTCCGTGGATTTTTGGATGCGGTGACTCCCCGGCCCTCACGCCCTCCGCGCTTATACCTGATGCAGGCGTATGATCCCGAGAAGGAGCCGCTTATCATGATCCACGGCCTGTACGGGACGCCACTCATCTGGGCGAAACTGAGCAATGAATTATGGGCCGATCCGGATGTGCGCAATCGGTATCAAATCTGGCACTACTACTATAATACGTCCGCGCCGGCGTTGTACTCGGCGCGCCTGTTGAGGGAACAGTTGCGCGAAGTGCGCCAGCTGCTCGACCCCACCGGGCGCAATCCGGCGATGCAGCGGACCACCCTGCTGGCGCACAGCATGGGAGGGCTGATTTCCAAGGCGTTGGTGGTGCGGCCGGGCGACGCCTACTGGAAAGCGGCTTTTGTCGTGCCTCATGACACGTTGAAGCTTTCGCCGGCAGATCGCGCGAGCTTGCACGAAGCCTTCGAATGGGAACCGGTGCGCAGCGTGCACCGCATCATCTATATGTCAGTGCCGCACCGCGGCAGCGATTACGCCGACAATCTGGTCGGTCAAATCGGCCGTCGCCTGACTGATCCTCCGCAGAGTTTCCGCTCGTTTTACGAGCGGATTTCCCAGGCCAATCCCGGGGTGTTCACGCCGGCGTACGAGGAACTGGGCCGTGGCCGCCTGAATAGCGTGAGTTCGCTCTCGCCGAGCCAGCCGACGCTGCAAATCCTCGCCGACCTGCCGTACGCGCACCCGGTCAAAATCCACAGCATTATCGGCACTCGAGGACGCCGAGGCCCCCTTGAGGAAAGCAGCGACGGCATCGTCCCGTACACCAGCAGCCACCTGCCGGACCCTGATTCGGAGTTGCTCGTACCCTCCAATCACTGGAGTTACAACCACCCGGATTCCATCACGGAGATCAAGCGGATTCTCAAAGAGCGGCCGTGACGAACGATTTCGCCTCGGCCAGGGCGCGGCCGAGATGGGCCGTTTCCCGACCGCCGCCGCGGGCGAAGTCGGGTTTTCCGCCGCCTTTCCCGCCCACGATGGGGGCAATGGACTGAATAATCTTGCCGGCCTGGATCCTGGCCTGCAGTTCTTTGCTGACCGTGGCGATGAGGGAAACCGTGCCGCCACCACTGGTCCCGAGGACCACCACGCCCTGGAACACCGGTTTCAGGGCGTCAGCCACCGCCATGGCGAAGTCACCATCCACCTCACCAAGGTCGGCAATCAGAAAGCCCGCTTCCACCGTCGAAAGCAGGAATTTGGCACGGGCCGCGGCCTCGCGCTGGTGGGCTGCCTTGAGCGATTTTTCCAAGGCCTTTTGGTGGTCAAGCAGCGCTTCAAGTTTTTTCTCCAAGTCGGCTGGTCCCTGGGCCATCAGCTTGCCGGCCAGGCGTTTGAGCAACTCGGAGTCGGCGCGGGAGGCCCCGACGGCTTCGAGCCCGGCCACGGCCTCGACCCGCCGCACGCCAGCGGCGACGGCGCCCTCCCCGACGAGCCGGAATAGGCCGATCTCGCCCGTGTGACGCGTGTGGGTGCCGCCGCACAGTTCCATGCTCCATCCATCCAGCGCCCCCGGTCCGCCACCGATCTGCACGACGCGCACACGGTCACCGTACTTCTCGCCGAATAATTGCATGATGCCAGGATGCGCCTTGGCTTCCGCGAAGGAGACCTCGGTCCAGGAAACGGTCTCGTTGGCCACAATCCGCTCGTTGACCAACTTCTCGATGTCAGCGAGTTGGGCCGACGTCAGCGCGGCGCTGTTGAAATCGAAGGTGAGTTTCTCCGGTCCCACCGACGATCCTTTTTGCGTCGCCTCTTTGGACACCACTTCATGAAGCGCCCAGTGGAAAACATGAGTGGCCGTGTGATGGCGCTCGATGGCCCGGCGGCGCGACCGGTCGACTACCAATCGCACCTGCGATCCAGCGGCAGGGGCCTCCTCATCCCGAAGCAGATGAAGAAACGTATTTCCGACTTTTTGTGTACTGGTGAAATGATAGATTCCGTCACCAGCTACTATCTCGCCGCTGTCGCCCAATTGCCCGCCCATCTCGGCATAGGCGGCCGAAACATCGAGCACGACAGCCGTTCGCTCGTGGATGGATACCACCTCCAACACTTTCGCATCGGCCGCCAGATGCTCGTACCCGACAAACACCGTCGCCTCCTTGGTCTCGATCTCGGAAAGCGAAATAACTTGTCTTTTCTGGGCAGCCTGGGCCGTCGCTCTCTGAACGTCGAGGAGGCGATGATACTCAGGAAGATCAACGGTGAAGTTTCTCTCGCGGGCCATCAATTCAGTTAAATCAATGGGGAATCCGAAAGTGTCTGACAGGAGGAAGGCGCTGCCACCTGCCATCCGCTTATTTATGACCGCCAAGAGCGACTGGATTTTACCTGCCGTTTCCTGGCAGAAGTCTTGACTGAAGTGGGCCTCATTGAGGGATTTAGCCAGTTCGGTCTGGTAGGCATCGAATCCATAACGATTGGCCAAATCGCCAACGGGCCCTGTCCGCATGAAATCCTGGGTGTATTCGTTGGGGCTGACTGGGTTTCTGTTAACCTGGCTGGAGACGGTATTTAAATAGAGATCGGCCCGCGAGGTCAGCCGTGCCATCGAATCCATGATGTCCTCGAATACGCGGATTCCGTGATCCAGCGTGCGGTTGAACGCCTCTTCCTCCGTTTTAAGTGCGGTTTTGATGGTTTCGAGACGGGAGCGGAGTTCGGGGAAGACGTCGCCGAACTGGCGGGCGACGACGTCGACGAGGCGGTAGAAGAAGGGATCGGTGAATCCGAGGGTGCGACCATAACGCACGGCGCGGCGAAGGATGCGGCGGAGGACGTAATGGCGGTCGGAATTTCCCGGGAGGATGCCGTCGGCGATGGCGAAACTGAGGGTGCGGATATGATCGGCGATGACGCGGAAGGCGACGTCGATGCGTTCTTGTTCGGTGTCGCCGGTCGATCCGGGGGCTGGGAGGGTGGAGGTATAGGTTTTGGGGGAACGATTGAGGGCGGTGAGGCGTTCGATTTCCTCAAAGATGGGCCGAAAGACGTCGGTTTCGTAGTTCGAGATGCGGGCGTTTTCGAAGTCGGTGAGGCCCCGGGTGCCCTGGATGATCGAGCAGACGCGTTCGAATCCCATGCCGGTGTCGACGTGGCACGCGGGAAGCGGGGAGAACGAGCCGTCTGGATTGGCGTTGTATTGGATGAAGACGTTGTTCCAAATTTCGATGCACCGGGCATCGGATCCGTTGACGAGCGTGGCCCCGAGCCTCTGCTCCTCCACCGAAGTGGCCCGCGGTCCGGGGCGGAGGTCGACGTGGATTTCCGTGCATGGGCCGCAGGGGCCGGTGTCGCCCATCATCCAGAAATTGTCCTTCTTGCTGCCGTCGACGATATGGATGGCGGGATCGAGGCCGAAGGATCGGAATTTTTCGGCCCATAGATCCCAGGCTTCCTGGTCGCGTTCGGCGGGATCTCCCTGGGCGTGGTTGGGCTGGTAGATGGTGGCGTAGAGGCGTTCGGGGGGGAATTTCCAGACATCGACGACGAGTTCCCAGGCCCAGGCGATGGCTTCCGACTTGAAGTAGTCGCCGAACGACCAATTCCCGAGCATTTCGAAGAACGTGTGGTGGTAGGTGTCCAGGCCGACATCGTCGAGGTCATTGTGTTTGCCTCCCGCGCGGATGCACTTCTGTGTATCGGCGGCGCGCCCGGGGGAGTATGGGCATTCAATCTGACCGAGAAAAATCGGTACGAATTGATTCATGCCCGCATTGGTGAAGAGCAGGTTCGGCGAGTCCGGAAGCAGGCTGGAAGACGGCACGATCGTGTGCTGCTTCGATCTGAAGAAATCGAGAAAACTGGTCCTGATCTGGGCGGCGGTCATGCGAAGCCGAGCAGAAAAGCCGGGTTGGAGCGATGAGCAAGGGAGAAGGGGAGACGGGGATGGGGATAGGCCTCATGGGGCCTATGGGGCCAATGAGGCGATCCGGCGACTTCCGACCTCCGATCTCCGACCGACCACCGTCTCGGAACGCATTTGCCAGCGGGTGGAAGCGGGGTAGCGGGGAGGGATGAGTGAAAAGGCCAAGAGACCGGTGGTTTTGATTATTCGCGACGGCTGGGGGATCAATCCGGGAGGTCGCGCGGCGGCGGCGGCGAACGGGGATGCGACGTTATTGGCGCGCACGCCGTTCCATGACGAGCTGTATGCGACTTATCCTTGGGCGCGGGTGAGCGGGAGCGGGGAGGACGTGGGGTTGCCGGCAGGGCAGATGGGCAACAGCGAGGTCGGGCACTTGAATCTGGGGGCGGGGCGCATCGTCTATCAGGACCTGACCCGCATCAACAAGGTGATCCGTGAAGGGCAGCTCGCGCAAAACCCGGTGCTGGCGAAGGCGTTTGCCCTGGCGGCCCAGCCCGGGGTGCGCCTGCATCTGCTCGGGTTGATCTCGGACGGCGGGGTGCACAGCCATCAGGATCATGCGGTGGCCTTGTGCGCGGCGGCACGGGGGGCTGGCTGCGGCGATGTCTGGCTGCACGCGATTACCGACGGGCGGGACACGTCGCCGACGGGAGGTGCGGGGTACTTGAGGCGGCTGCAGGCGGATCTCAAGCCGACGGGCGCCGTGATTGCCACGGTGATTGGCCGGTATTTCGCGATGGACCGTGACCGGCGGTGGGATCGGAACAAGCTGGCATGGGACGCGATTGTCTTCGGGCGCGGGGGGGCGATGACGTGCGAGCCTTCGGTGGCGGTGGAGGCGGCTTACGCCACCGAACCGCGGGGCGACGAGTTTCTGCCACCACTGATCTTCGAGGGATCCGATCAGCAGCGGGTGCGCGATGGCGACGTTGTCTTGTGGTTCAATTTCCGCGCCGACCGGGCGCGTCAACTCACCGAAGCCTTCATGCTGCCCGGCTTCGACGGGTTTGATCGCGAAATGCGACCGGCGTTGGGCGGGTACTACACGCTCACGGAATACAAGGAGAGCTACGCCGCCCTGGGGGTGAAGGCGGTTTTCGGTCCGGAAAGCATGAAGCGAATCCTCGGCCAGGTGGTGGCGGAAGCCGGGCTCCGTCAACTGCGGGCGGCGGAGACGGAGAAATTTCCGCATGTGACCTTCTTCTTTAATGCGGGGAGCGACACGCCCTTTCCCGGGGAAGACCGGTATCTGGCGGCCAGCCCGAAAGAGGTGGCCACCTATGACCTCAAGCCCCAGATGAGCGCTCCGGATGTGGCGTTCGAAGTGCGTCGCCGCCTGGGCGGCTACGATCTGGTTATTCTGAATTTCGCGAACCCCGACATGGTCGGGCACACCGGGGTGGTCGAGGCCGGCGTGCATGCGTGCGAGACGATCGATTTGGCGGTGCGATTGGTCGTCGAGGAGACGCTGGCGTTGGAGGGAAAGCTATTCATCACGGCGGACCACGGAAACTGCGAGCAAATGCGCAACGCCGACGGATCGCCGCACACGGCGCACACGACGAACTTGGTTCACGGGATTTACGTGGCCGCGGATGCGGGCCGCTATACGGTGCGCGACGGCATCCTCGCAGATGTGGCGCCCACGCTGCTCGACATACTTGGCCTGCCGGCACCCGAGGAGATGACCGGACGTTCGCTGCTGGTCAAAAAACCCTGAGAGCGTGAGCCCTCAACGCAGGATAAACGGGACCCCCATTTCCTCGAGCAGGCGCTTCTCATCCTTGAGGTAGCGGTCGGCCAGCTTTTCGAACCCCTGGTCAGCCCGGAATGCGACCAGGAACTGGTTGACCTGCTGGCGGAGGGCGTCATTACCCTTGGCCACGCCAATGGCCCAGCTTTCCTCGATGAAAGGACGCAGCAAGCCCTCGGTGGTATCCGGGTTGTCGCGGGCGTGGCCGAAAATGCTGAGTTGGTCGTAGATGAAAGCGTCGGCCCGCCCCTGGATCACTTCTTGAACGCAGGCGGCATCGTCCTCGAACACAATGCGCTTGGCGTTCGGAAGATGGTCAATCGCGTACATGTCGCTGGTGGTCGCGCTCTTGACCGCCACCACTTTCCCGGGCGCCTTGAGATCATCGATCGACTTGATCTCCGCGCCCTTGCGGACCAGCAGCGCGAGTCCGGTAAAGCCATAGGGTTCCGAGAAATCGATCTGCTTGAGGCGTTCCTCTTTGATTGACATGGAGCTGATGACCAGATCGACGTGGCCGGTCTGCAGGGCGGGGATGAGGCCATTCCACCCCATGGGAACGATCTCCAATGGCCTCCCAAGATGAGCTGCCAGCGCCTCGGCCATGCGTACGCTCACCCCATCCGGATTGCCCGCGGCATCCTGCATCTCGAACGGTCGGTAGGCCAACTCCATGCCAACGCGCAGTGCCGACGCAGTGCCGCCGCCAGACAATGTCTTGCGGTGGCACGCGACAAACGTGGTGGCGAGCAGCGCGGCGCATGCCAAACCAGCCAGTGGAAGAAAGCGGCGACGAATCAACATGGTCACATCATGGCCCGTTTCCCGTCCGGGAAAAGCAATTCTCGAAAACAGGCCAAGGAACCCCGCCTCCCAATTTTGAATTTCGATTTTTGACTTTCTCCCGCGAATCTCCGATTTCCGACGGCTGAAGGCCGACCGCCGACCTATCCGCGCACCTCGGCGAGGCGGACGGGACGGCCGGTTTCCGCGGAGCGATCGGCGGCGAAGATGACCTCGTGACTGCGGACGGCGTCAGCGAGCCCGGTCAATGGCATGTCCTCGTTGCGGCCGAGGGCGGTGAAGAACGCCTCGAACTGCGATTGATAGGGATGATCGGAGACGTCGCCGCTGTCGAGGAGTTTCAGGCTCATTTCACTCCAGGCTTGTTTGTTGAATCCGGGCAGGTTGACGTGGAATTTTTTGTCGAGGATCGATCCCTCGCTGCCCACCAGGTGGGTGTGGAAGTAATAGGGTTGGAGGCAGTCAACGACGGCGGCGCATTTGCCGACGCGGCCGTCAGCGAACTTCAGGATGGTGACGCTGGAAGTGTTGTATTCGTAGGGAGCAAAGATGGCGCTTTTCGATTTGGTGGCGTAGCTCATGACTTCCTCGACCTGGCCGCCCATGCAAAGAAGCAGGGCATCGAGGGCGTGGCACCCGGCGGTGAGCAGGGCGGAGCCGCCACCCTTCTTGGTGATGTTCCAGCGGAATTGGCCGTACCACGGGCCGATGCCGTGGTAATAGTCGACTTCGCCGTAGTGGACGGTGCCGAACAGTCCCTTGTCGAGCACGGCCTTGATGCCCAAGAAGTGGCTGGACCAGCGGCATTCAAAGCAGACGCAGAGTTTCACGTCGGCGCGGGTGACGGCGGTCTCGACGCGGCGCAGGTCTTCGAGTGACAGGGTGGCGGGTTTCTCGAGGATGATGTGTTTGCCGGCGGCGGCGGCGGCCACGGCTTGTTCAGCGTGTTCCCACGGGTAGCTGGTGATGTCGACGACTTGGAGGCCGGGATGGGCGAGCAGGGCATCGATCGATCTATAGGCCTTGATCGAGGAGCCGTGGGTGGCGGACAGCAGGCCGTCGTCCAGTTCGCGCGATGAATAAACGGCCACGACTTCGGCGAGGCCGGTGGCGTTGATGGCTCCGATGTGGGCGGTGGCAGCCCAGCCGTATCCGATGATGCCTACCTTGAATTTGTCCATGGTGATAAGGGGGTGTGGCGAAATGAGGGTCGGGTGGAAAAGGCGGAGTGCAGGCGGGGAGCCAAGAAAGAGGGCGTGATAGGATGTGGCCTATGGGGCATCTACGGCATAGAAGGCCTGTGGAGAGAGATTTAGGCGCGACGGGCGCTCCAGACGGCCAGGAGCAATGTCAGCACGGCGGCGGGCAGCAGGCCGAGGCACAGGCCGAGGATTTTGGCGGTGTGGCCTGGGGCCAGGCTGATGTGGTAGCCGGGGAGGCGCCGCGAGGCGATGCCGATCAATTCTTCGCGGTTGAGGAGCCAGCTGAGCGAGGACGAGGTGAAGTCATACGCGACGGAATTGGGGCGGATGGTTTCGCGATCGGGATCGATGAGGGCGGCGTTGCCGACGACGACGATGCGGGACGAGGCGACGCTGAGGCGCTGGTCGGGTTGGGCTCCGCGTTCGATCGACGCGGCGAGGACGAGTGGGTCGGGATCACCGGTATCGGCCGGATCGCGCCGGGGCGCCGGGTCTTCGGGCCGCGATTCACCCCAAAAATCGACTCGGGCAATGGCCAGTGGGATGACCTGCAAGGCGCCGGCACGCAGGACGCGACTGTCTTCTTCCAGGCGCAGGGTTTTGCTTTGTTCGGGGAAGGTCAGGGCCGTGCCACCAAAGGGGATAGTGATTGCCGACAGTGGCGTGAAGGCGGAGGGGACTTCCAACTCCTTGCGCACCCCTTGGGCCGTCGTCAGCACTTTGAGCACCTGGTCCTGCCGCGGATGCACGCCGTATTTCCCCAGGAAAGCGTCCAGGCGCGGAACGTCCGCTTCCGGATCGAGAAGAAACAACATTCCTGCTCCCTTGCGCGTCGTCCACCAGGCGTCCATCAGCTCGATCTCGCGCTGAGTAAAGTCGATGCGTGGACGAATGGAAACCAGGGCGGCGGCGTCCGCGGGGATTTCGGCCAAGCCGGTTAATCCCAGCGACCGAACGTGGGCATCCTGCTTGGCGGCCATGTCCCAAAGGACGTTCTCCGCCGTGATGGCCGGGCCACCTGGAACCTGCGCTGCTGGCAGATTGCCGATGTTCCCGCTGAGCATGTAAATGACGGGTGGCGTCTTATGATTCACTCCGATGATGGCGGAGGTGAGCAAGTCTTCACCTCGGAATTCGATCAGACGCTTCTGCGGGCCGTCCTCGGAATACGTAAAGATTTGGGCCGCGCTGACGAAGCGTGTCCGCCGGGCCGGTGGCGGAGGCGGTGGCGGCGTGCCCGCGGTCGACGGATCGGCTGGGGTGGCGGCCGGGGTGCTCGCTTTGGGTGGTGCCGCCTGCTTGCTCACGATGAGCCCATGTTGATTGATGGCGAGGTCGTACTTTTTCTCCATTTCCAACCGGCGGCTCGGTTCGCGATTGAGATCGAGATAGTCGATCTGGAGTTTAACGCGGGCGGTGCGTTTGTATTCCTCGAGCAGGGCGCGGATTTCTTTTTCCTCATCATCGCCCTTTTTGCAGACGGCGATGATCTCGGTGCGGCCGCGCAGCGACTTGAGGTAATTCTCGGTTTGCGGGCTGAGGGTGAACTGGCGGTCGCGCGTCAGGTCCCATCGACTAAAGTGCCTGGAACTCAGATAGTTGACTACAAACAAGAGCGCGACGCCCGCGAGAAGCTGGAGGGCGACGTTGGTGGCGATGCTGGTGCGGCGGATCGGCCGGGGTGGGGCGGTGGCGTCGGACATGGAGCGGTCAAGTTTTCCAGCGGCGGAACTCGATCACTTGGTGGGTGAGGAACAGAAAGAAGGCGGCCAAGCTGAGGTAATACACGATGGGGCGGGTGTCGACCAGTCCGCTGGTGAAGCGGGCGACGTGTTCGACGGATGCGATGTAGCCGAGGGCCTCGGAGACGTCGAGCATTCGGGCCGACGAGAGGTGGACGGCGACGAAGCCGACGAGGTAATGGAGGAGGATGAGGGTGAGGGCGAGGATGGCGGCGACGATTTGGTTGCGGCAGAGCGAGGAAGCGAAGAGGCCCATGGCCAGGTAGAGGAGGCCCATGAGCAGGACGATGCCATAGCTGCCGATCATCGGGCCCCGAGGGATGTCCGCGGCGCCCACGGTGACGTATTGAAAGAGGAACAGATTCGCTAAGCTGGGCAGCCAGAGCACGGTGTAAAAAATGGCGGACGCGACGTATTTTGACAACACGAGTTGCGAGGCGCGGACGGGAGCGGTCATCATGGTCTCGAGGGTGCCGAGTTTGCGTTCTTCGGCGAGCAGGCGCATGGTGATCAATGGAAACACAGCGAAATAGCTGAGGTAAAACCATGGCGTCCGGAACATCCAGCTGACGAGGTTTCCGCTGCTGGTCGACCGGCTCAGGGCAATGATGGTGGCGTAGAAGCTTACGCCGTTGATTAACATGAAGAGGAGGATGACGACGTAAGCGAGCGGCGAGAGGAAAAACTGCCGCAACTCCTTGCCGAGAAGTATGAGGAAGACGCGCATCAGGCGGAACCGGTGGCGAGTGGGCGGTGGGGCATTATTGGTTCTGGGTCAGTTCGACAAAGACGTCCTCAAGGGAGGCCTGGCGGCGGACGAATTCGCGGAGCGGCCAGGCGTTTCGGCCGATAAGGGCGGCAATTTCCTCCCGCAGATCCGCGCCGGTTTCGACCCGCACGGTGAATCGCCGCCATCCGTCCGCCAGCTCGTCCGTCAGGACGCGGCGCACTTGAGGGAGCGCGCGCACGGCGGTGGCCACTTCGTCGG
>JBJXFS010000279.1:0-12540 GCA_046155625.1 Verrucomicrobiales bacterium
AATTGGGTGACGTCGGGCATGGTCCATGTCCTAGCACGGAGAGCGGAGGATGTGCGATGATATCACCGGTCGTGCCCGGGGCTATCCCAGGATCCATTGCAGAGGAGTTGTAGCTCCGGACGTAGAGCTTGATGTCGAGCACGCTATTGAGGAAGCGGCTCAGACCCTCAGTGGTGCTGTCGAGCCGAGTGATCCGGTGTCGCCGATACTCGCATCCGCGATCACTTCGCCGTTGGCCGCGTTTTTGAAGACGATCCGCGCCTCGGGAGAAGTCACGGCCCACCCGAATTCGTCCCGCACCATGCCGTAGACCGTAAAGCCCGGAGCCGGGGGAAAGGCCTGAGATGGCAGGGAAAGCCAGGAAGAGGACAGCATCAAAGCGATTCCCCATCGCCAAATGCGGCCGTTCGAGATCGGTAAAGGGCGGTGATTCATGCCGTTAATGAAGGATTTGAATTCAGGCGGCGCGACGGGATGGGCGCCTTCCATTTCTCAGTGCGCCGTTTCCGTCCGGGAAATGTCACCGCGGAAACTTTTTTGTGGTGGAAGCGCGGGAGCGCTGTTCCGCGGTCGTGGCTTTCACGTTGCGGAGGTCGGAGGTCGGCGGTCGGCGGTCGGAGTGGGAGGGGGAGAGTGGAAGGCGGTGATGAGGAAGCGGTGATCAGTAAACAGTGGTCAGTAGGCAGTGATCAGTGATCAGCGGGAAATGGGTGTGGCACGATGGATAGGCGAGGAACTGGCGATAGACGGGGGGAGCGGCCAGCGAGGAGGGCGAGTCTGGTAGCGGAGGGGGATTCTTCGAGGACGAAGACGGTTCCAAGCTGAGTGACCATGAGGGCGGTGCGTGGCGCCCGCCGCAGCCGGCAGGCAACCTCGCTGGCTGGTCCGCGCGTCATGCGCCATGCACTGAAACAGTGAAGTGGGAAAACGCGGTAATGCGTAGAATCTCCTCCGGGTGTGGGTCACGCGACCATCGATCGAGAAGGGGAGGCCATTCCCAGAAGGTGCGTCATCACCGCCTACGCGCCCGGGAGGTCGCGTCCCACCTCTTCGCGTCCTCGAAATGGCCGCTCCACTCACTGACGCGCCACTCACGTCCGTTATACTCCCTGTCCATCGGGCAAAACCCGTTTCCCGCTGATTGCCAAATACTGACTACCGAATGCTGATTACTCCTTCCGCCCTCCGACCGCCGACCGCGAGAAGGGGGAGATTGAAGCCGACGCTTGTCGATGGAGGAGGAGGAGGGGGGAGGAGCGTGGGGATTGACGGGGTGGCGGATCCCGTTTATGGGGACTTTCGCCGAGTGGGGCGAAAGGATGAGCGATTTCCTGACTCACGAGTGTGGCATTGCGTTGGTGCGGCTGCTGCGGCCGCCCGAGTATTACCGCGAGAAGTACGGCACGGCGCTCTGGGGGTTTCATAAGTTGTTTCTACTGATGGAGAAGCAGCACAATCGAGGGCAGGACGGGATTGGGATTGGGTGCACGAAACTGCACATGCCGCTGGGGCAACCGTACATGTTTCGGGCGCGGTCGGGCGGGGTGGATTCGTTGGGGTCGCTGTTTCGGAAGCAACTGGCCGAGTTCGAGCGGTTGTCGGACCGGAAACTGATCAATCCGCAGGATGGGGAGAGCGTGAAGCGGCATTTTGATTTCGGGGGCGAGTGCCTGATGGGGCATTTGCGGTATGGGACGAGCGGGGAGTTCACGAGCGCCTCGCTGCATCCGTATTTGCGGCGGAGCAACTGGCCGACGAAGTCGCTCATGGTATTGGGCAACTTCAACATGACGAACACGGGGGAGTTGAACCAGATGTTGGTCGAGCGCGGCCAGCATCCGGTATTTGGCACGGACACCCAGACGGTGCTGGAGGAGATCGGGTACCATTTGGATGAACTGCACACGGACATTTATCGGACCGAACGGGATCGTGGGGTGCCGGGCGAACGGATTCCCGCGGTGATCAGCGAGCGGCTGGACGTGGGCGAAGTGATCCGTCGCTCGGCCGAGCACTGGGACGGCGGCTACGCGATTGCCGGCATGATTGGCAATGGCGATTGTTTCGTCATGCGTGACCCGCATGGGATCCGGCCGTGCTCGTATTTCATCAATGACGAGGTCATTGCCTTCGCGAGCGAGCGGGTGCCGCTCATGACGGTATTTGATGTGGCGCGGGAAGACGTGCATGAACTCGAACCGGGCACTGTCGTCTTCGTCAAAAGCGACGGCCGCATGCACTGCGACCGGTTTGCCGCGCAGGCCGAAGCGCGTCCGTGTTCATTCGAGCGGATCTACTTTTCGCGCGGCAATGACCCTGATATTTACCAGGACCGCAAACGGCTGGGGGCGGCGCTGGTGCCGCCGATCATCGAGGCGATTGGCGACGACTTTGACCGCGCGGTTTTTTCGTTCATTCCCAACACCGCGGAGGTGGCTTATCACGGGCTGATGGATGAGCTCCGGCGCCATCGCCGCCGCCAAGTGCGCGACGAAATCCTGGCGGCCGTGCGCGCCGGCACGCTGGATGAAACGCGATTGGACGAGTTGGTCATGCGCAACTGGCCGCGGGGGGAAAAGATTGCCCACAAGGACATCAAGCTGCGCACCTTCATTTCCCAGGAATCACAACGCACCGCCTTGGCCAGTCACGTCTACGACATCACGTACGGCGAGGTCGGTCCGGAGGACGCCCTGGTCTGCATCGACGACTCGATCGTCCGCGGCACAACGTTGAAGCAATCGATCCTCAAGATCCTGGCCCGCACCAATCCGCGCCTCATCGTCATCGCCAGTACCGCGCCGCAAATCCGCTATCCGGACTGCTACGGGATCGACATGGCGGAAATCGGAAAGTTCATCGCCTTCGAGGCGGCCATTATGCTGCTGCGCGAGCGTGGGCAGCAGACGCTCATCGATCAGGTGTATCGCGAATGCCTCATCGAAATCCAGAAGCCGGCCGCCCGCCAGACGAACCGCGTTAAGGCCATTTACGCCCCGTTCAGCGACGCCGACATCAGTCGCAAGATCGGGCAGTTTGTTTATCCCAATGGCGCGGTGGCTGGCGTGGGCGTGCGTGCCGGTAGCGCGTGGCGAGGCGAGGTCAAGGTCATCTTCCAGTCCGTCATCTACCTGCACGACGCTCTTGGCCCGGAAGCCGGCGACTGGTATTTCACGGGTGACTACCCGACGCCGGGAGGCACCGCGATTTGCAATCGCGCTTTCATCCACTTCTACGAGAAGAAGACGGGTCGGCCGTACGATCTGCCGGGGTTGTAATCGGGCCACGCGGCGGCTCGCGCACGGAATCGACCACCGTTATTTCACCTTGTGTATGAGCGAACGGAGCCGTTGAAAGCGTCGATCTGCAGGGTGACAAAGTTGTCCGGATTGGTATTGGCCTGTTCGTCATCGCGCTCGAGGACGATGGTCAGGAACCAGGTGTCACCGGCGCGCTTACCCAGTTCGGTTGAGCCGTCGGGGCGAAAAGAGAACGATTTGAACGGGAGTTCCTGCTGGCCCTCGACGAGGAATTCGTGGCTACCTTCCCGGACTTTTTCGTCAGTCAGGAGGCTTGACAGCTGCTCCTGGTCGGAGAAGACAATCCCTTCAGGCAGTTTTTGCACATTGCCGAGGGGGTCGAAGATGAAGTCGCCGGCGCCGCTTTCGGATTTCCGCTGGCGGAAACGTCCGGCTTGATACCCGCGGTAGGCTTCGCGCTGGCCGGGCACGGTGGGGTCGACGTACCGGAGGAAGCGGACCTCGATCGGGGCATTTTCGGCGATCGCCTGCTGGCGCCAAGCCGCCAAGTTGAATTTCACGCCATCGGAGGCCGTGGTGATTTTCGATCCCTTCATCATCGGCTCGATGGCGGGAATGGCCAGCCCGGCGATCAGAGCAATGACGGCGATGACGACCAGCAACTCCACAAGAGTGAAGGCCGCGCGGGCGGAGCCGGCGGAATGGCGGGGCGACTCGTCGCAGAGCCGAGGATGGGAACACATGGCGCGAAAGGAGTGGAATTTTACAGGCGCTGGAAGTTGCCTTCCCGCATCCGGATGTTGCTAGTGAAGACGCGGAATCGGATGCCGACGGCGTTGAGGGCTTCGCTCAGTTTCTCGAGATCTTTGCCGTAATTCCGGACCTCGGAGAACCACTCTTTTTCCACGGGGGCGTATTTCGGGATGGAATTACCGGGATTTTGGGCGGCGTAGCGGACGGCGTCGACTTCATCGATGGCGATCATGGTGACGCGGAGGACCGGGGGAACTTGATGCCGGGAATAGGTGGCGCGGTCGTCCGTTTCCGTGTGAAATCGGCGGGAGTCGTAGAGGTAGTCAGGAGCGATGTCGGTGGGTTGCCGAAAGCGGAAGCGGGTCGTATTATCTTCGCTGGCGGCGACGTCGTTTTCGGCGAGGCGGGGCGAGATGATGAGGGCGATGATGTTATCGGCGAGCGGGCGCACGGTGCGGATTTCACCGGCGGCGCCCTTCGGGTCGTTGTTGGCCGGATGTTCGATGCCGAACTTCCGGCTGCGGAACCATTCCCACACTTTTTGGTCCTGCGTCGGGCGAACGTCTTCGAGTTTGTACTGGTAGATGGTGGTGGCTTCGGCCGGTTGACGGAACTCCATGAGGCGGAAGCGGAAGCGTTCGGCCACGGGCGGGCTGAGCGAACTGAGGAAGGGAGGGCGGTTGACCCGGTCCGAGGAGTATTCGACAAAGTATCCCCAGCCATTAAGCAAGCTGTCCAGTTCGCCGTATACGTCCTTCCGGGTGGACGAGCGGGACTTGACCTCGAACGTCTGGTACCCGAGCGGCGCCTGGAAAAAGATGGCATGGGTGAGCCGAGTGCGGCCTTCGCCGACTTCGAGAAGTTCGGAGGCCGGGCCGCAGACGAAATGGAGTTCCGATTTGCGGGCAAATTTTTTCGGGATGTTGGCGTTGGTGCCCCCCATGTCGTAGCCGATGTACGTGTTCAGGGTCGCTTGAGAGACGTTTCGATTCATGGCCTCGAAGCCGTCCCGCGCGTCCTTAAAACTCGAGACCATACCCTTGGCGCGACTCCAGGTCTTTTGGGTTTCATCCAGCATCTGAAACACCAGAACCATCAGCAGCGAAAGGACAGCCACGGAGACCATCAATTCGATCAAGCTGAATGCGGCGGCAGCTGGCCGGGGTGAGGCTGGGCGAAAAGTCTTCATAGGGGTGAAGCGGTGACGATCGATGAAAAATCGAGAAAAAGAGTGGGTGAAGCCGTATTTTATTTGACGCGGTCGCGGCCGAGTTTGACGACTTGGGAGCTAAAGCTGCGATAGGGGAGCGGAAATTTATCGGAATCAAAATCCACCTGCTTGTCCCCCGGCGCAAAAGCGACCTTGACGATGAGGCGCCGGGCATAGCGGCCGCTGTCGGTGGGCATGCCGCGCAGTCGCACACGCTCGGTCATCGGGATTTCGATCCTGACCTTATAAATCGTGTCGGCTGTGTTTTTATCGGCCTTGTCGACAATCAGAGTGCCCTCGGAATCGTACCGGCGAATCGTGCCGTCATAGTCGGCCAGCTTCTTGTAAGCCGGCTCACTGCCCCAGTCGGCCACCTGAATTTCGCTGATGATTTCGTTGGCGATGCGCGCCTGGACTTGCGTGCTTTTCGCTTCCCGAATGCTGTCCATGCCGTAGGGGAGAAGCGCCAGCAGGGCCACCAAGACTGTCGCGACAATTCCCATGGCCACAGTGACTTCAACCAAACTAAAGCCGCGGCGATGGCGAGTGAGGAGCAGGGCAGGAGACGCGTTCATGGCGTTACAATGCATTTACATGGTCAATCTCGCAAGCATTTCCTCAAGATTTTTTTGTATTCCTTACGGCCGGTAGCAATTGGTATCGATGCCGTTGAGGTAGCCTGGGTAGCGAACGCCGACGCGGAGGCGCAGGTAGAGGGTGGGGTTATCGCGGGCTTCCTGCTCAATGGTGCGACAGGTCACGGTGACGGTGCCGTCGTTGTTTTCCACGAAGGGGCCGTCCTGGAGGAAGTAGGCGATGGAGTTGACCTCGTCTTTCCAATCGTTTTCGCCGAATCCGCCAAAGGAGATCTGAGGGCGGACATTGAGGTCGAGGATTTGGTAGCCGGTTCCTGGGTTGCCGGTGACGCTGCCGCCGGCGAGGCGGAAGCGAATATAGGCGAAGCCTCCGGAATCGGTAAAGACCTCGGGGGCGATGGGCTTGAGGACGGCGTTGACCTCGGTATGGAGGGCCGGGACGGTGGGGTTCGTGGCAAAGGCGTATTCATGGATATTCATGATGGAATCGCCTTCGAGATCGCCGCGGGCTAATCGATCCTCGGCCGAAGCGGTGGGGGCTTGGACGGCCATGAAGTTGTCGAAGGTGTCGGGGATGGTGGCGGTGCCGCCGAAATTGATGTCATCGACGTAATACGCTTTGTCGGTAAGGCTGCCGGTCAGCGTGCCCACGATGCGCAGGCGCACGGCTTGAGTGCCGGCGGGGATGAGGTTAGTGCCGTTGGGGCCCGACTGGGTCGAGTCAATTCTGGTGTAGTCCTCGACGGTGAACGGGCGGTTTTCGGTGATGGTGGGGGTGATCGAGTTGAGCGAGACTGGGGGCGGGCCGCCGGGCTTACCCATTTGGAGGACGGGCCAAGCGACCAAGTCGGAGCTGTCCACCTTGTCGTTCAGGGCGTAGATGGCGAGGACGTTTTGTTCGGTGGTGCTGATTTTGGTCAAGTGGCTGGTGAGATTGAACTCTTCGAAGATGACGGCGTTGGTGTCGGCATTGCCCTGGCTGGCGAGGGAGGAGGGGGTCGGGAGGAGGGCGGTCGGCACGGTGGGGACGGAGGAGGTAGCGACGAATTTGCGGGCGACTTCCTGGTCGTTGAGGTAAGCGACGAAGCCGTCGTCAAATCTCATCAGGAGCCGCAGGCTGTTGAAGGTGGCGCGGTCGGGCTGGGCGGAGAAGACGCAGCGCATATAGATGACCGACTTGCGCGGGCTCGCGCCGTAAGTTTCATTTTTAAAATCGAGGGCCGGATCGATCAAATCGGCGTAGTTGGTGGAATCGGTCGGGCTGTTCTCGTAGCCGGTTCCTTTGGTGCCGGAGGGCCAGGCGCTGTCGTTGAAGGCGCGCGTGCGCCAGTTGCCGCCTCCGGTGTTGAGCGGGTTATTGGCGGCGGTCGGCACGATAGCGCGTTTGACGGCATTTTCGGCGACGAGGTCGGTCCAGGCCGTGGCCGTTCCGGTGGACGTGGTTGAGGTGATGCGCATCCACGGGACATCGCGGTACGAAATGCCGTCGCCGCTGACGCGCAGGATAAATTCCAAGCGGTCGCCTGACGCCCAGCTAACGCCGGTGCGTTTGACGCCGAGGACGCGGGCCGAGGCGAAGACATCTTTGAAACTGCGGACGTCGATGGCCTCGGATTCCCAGGTCAGGGGCGATCCGAACCAGAAACCCAAGGCATTGCTCGGGAGTTCTGCGGAAGTGACGTAATCGGTCTGGGTGGGGCCGAAGAAGAGGTTGGCGTCCCCGCTGGCGGTGGTGCGCCAGTTCATTTCGGTGTCCTGCTCGTCGAAGGAATAATCGGGCGGGCTGGGTTCCTCGATTGGGTCCCGTTCATGGATGATACCGTTGCTTACGCCGCGGCCGACCTCGGAGAAGATGGCGGAGACGCCGGCGCGCGAATCGCCGAAGCATGGCTCGGCGGTGACGAGGTCCATGGCCAGGTCGAAGCGGGCGTCACTCGTCGCGTTCGACTGCTGGTGGAGTTCGACCGCGATGGTGTTGGTCTGAGGAAATTTATTGAGCAGGTCCCGCAGGTCGACGAAAACCACGGGGCTGGTTTCGCTCTGTCCTTCGACGGGATTGAGGGCCGCTGTGGTATTGGTGATGGCGCCCGACGGGAGGTTGTCGCGCGTCGGTCCCGGCATAGAGATTTCCTGGCCATTGACATACACGGCGACCGCGTCATCACGATAAACCTTGATCTGAAATCCGCTGTAAGTGGCGCTGGCCGTAGTCCCGAAGACGGCGGTGGCCGGAATTTGAAAGCTTTTCCAGAAATAGTGGGTGAGGTATTTGTTATTGGGTGTCGCCGGATTGGAGGCGATGAGCGGCGTCCCGTAGTTGATATTATCGCCGTACCCGAACAGACCGCGCCCCGCTTTCCAAGGAGAACCGGCGGCAGCAGCGTTGTAATTACTTGCTTTCCAGCTGCTCACGCCTCCTATGGCGGGCGGGGTGACCCCGGTGTCGAGGTAGCGCCACTCTTCACCCCGTTCGATGATGGGGGTGACTTGGGCGAGCGAGGGGACCGCCAGGAAAACCAGGGCGAGCAGGTGGAATGGCAGCAGGGACCGCGTTCCTATCGAGGGGTATTCTTTCATGGAAATATAGGGGAAAGCCGGTGAACTGAGGTGATTGGACCCAAGTTCAGCCACTCCCGCAAGTGCAATTTCTTCGCTTCGCCAGACTCGCGGGGGCCACACACCGGCGGCGACATACGCCTGACCACCCTCGCCGCCGTGCGAAAGCACTTGCCGGCCCAGGAGCGGCGACTAGACAGCAGGATGCCAAAGCCGATCGACGATTCCGCCGCGACGAGCCCGAGCTCGCTGCTGCGTCTGGCGTTGCCCAAGGGAAGCCTGGAGGAACCGACCCTCGAGCTTTTTCGCAAGGCGGGCTATCGGATCACCGGGGCCTCCCGCAGCTATCGCCCGGCAATCGACGACCCGGAGATCGAGGTGCGTCTGCTGCGTGCCCAGGAGATTGGCCGGTATGTCGACCACGGATTTGTCGACTGCGGGATTACCGGGCGCGACTGGGTAGTGGAGAACGAGGCGCAGGTCGAAGTGTTGTGCGATCTGGCGTACAGCCGGGCCACGGCGAAGCCAACGCGTTGGGTGCTGGTGGTGCCGGAGGATTCACCGATCGTTTCGGTGGGTGATTTGCAGGGCAAGCGGATTGCCACGGAGGCGGTCGGCCTGACTCGCAAGTTTTTGGCCTCGAAAGGGGTGGAGGCGGAGGTGGAATTCTCCTGGGGGGCGACGGAGGTGAAAGTCCCGGAGTTGGTCGACGCGATCGTCGATATTACGGAAACCGGCAGTTCGTTGCGGGCGAACAAGCTGCGAATTTTGGAAGAAATCATGACGAGTTATCCCCAGTTGGTGATCAACCCGCAGTCGGCCGCCGATCCTTGGAAGGCAAAAAAGGCGGGGCAGTTGGCCCTCCTTCTGCAGAGTGCACTGACGGCGCGCGACCATGTGGGCCTGAAAATGAACCTTCCCGAAAATCAGTTGCAGGACTTGTTGACGCGCCTACCCTCGCTCCGCCGTCCCACGGTATCCCCTCTGGCCATGCCGGGATGGATCGCTGTGGAGACCGTGATCGAGGAAAAGGTGGTGCGCGAAATCATACCGGAACTCAAAGCGCTTGGCGCGGAGGGAATCATCGAGTATGCGCTCAACAAACTGATTCATTGATTGCGGACCTCCCCGTGTTCGGGCGACGGATTTCGTTCTCTCATTCAAACCACCAACCACATTCCGAGAAGGCTCCATGGGTTCACTCAAGAAACGGCGCAAAGCCAAAATCAACAAGCACAAGCGCCGCAAGCGCATGAAGGCCAATCGCCACAAGAAGCGCTTGCGCTACAAGAGCTAAACGGCAGGATTGGCTAGATGCGCCGAGGCCGGTCAAAGAGCAGCAGTCGCTCCCGGCCCCGGATTCGTGGGCTGCTTCCGGAAAATGTTTCGGAGGATAGCAGAGGTGCGGGCTGGCGGAGCGCTCGGATGGGCGGCGTGTGTTCATGGCTGAGATTGGCTGGGTGGGCCGTAATCGCCGCAACGCCCCCCAGTGGGGCGGCCGATTGGCCTTTGATGTTGCCGGGAGGTGACCCGGCGGCGGCCGTTTTGGCGCGACGGTTGGGGGAGGATGGAACGCGGCGGGCTCAGGCGATGGTCGCCTACTGGGCGGGGGTTCAGCGCGAGCGTGTTGGCGATGAAGCGGGGGCGATTTCATTTTATGCGGAGGCGCGCCGATTGGACCCGGGCGAGGCGGGCCTGGCGCTGCGCGTGGCGGAACACGAAGCGGACGAGGGCCGATGGGACGAGGCGGTGGCGATATTGGAGGGGGTGAGTGTTGCGGCATCCACGCGTCCCGATGGCTGGCTGGCCTTGAGCGATTTCTGCGTGCGTCACCGCGGGGCGAGGGCGGATTTTGGTGGGCGCGCGGTGGCAGCGGCGCGAGAGGCGGTGGCGCGGTTTCCCGGAGAGGCGGGTGTGCATGTCCACGCCATCCTGACTCATTTGAATCTGGGAGAGCGCGAGGCGGCGGCGGCGGCGCTCGATCAGGCGATGGCGCGCGAGGACACCAATCCGCGCTATTGGATCGGGCTGGCAGCCGGGGCGCGCGCCGCCTCCACGGGGGAGGACGGCTCGGCGGACACCGTGCTCGTCGTCCTTCGCCGGGCGCAAGGGTTGGCTCCCAATGACCCAGATGTGCTCGGGGCGCTGGCCGACCATCTGGCGCTGCAGCGCGCAGTGGAGCAAGCGGCCACCCTGTATGGAGAAATGGTGGCTTTGCGGCCCGACGACTTGAGGGCTCGGGAGAAACTCGCGCGCTCACTGGCCCTGGCCAAGCGTCAGCCTGAGGCGGTCGCCGCGTGGCAGGCCGTCCTGCAGATCGACCCTCAGCACGAAGCCGCCCATCGCGCGCTAGCCGCCCATTTTGGAAAAACGGGCGACGGGGCGGCGAGCGTGAAGCATCGGGCGGAAGCGCTGCGGTGGGGACGCGACGAATCACTGCGAGAGGCATTGGCTCTAGCGCGCGACATGCTCAAGGCCGGCCTCGCCGCGGATGCCCTGCCGGTGCTCGAACGCGCGGAATTTAAAGCGCCGCACTCGCCGGAACCTCCGTACTTGGCCGCTCTCGCCCATCAAGAAACCGGCGACATTCCGCGGGCGCTGGCAGCTTTCGAGCGTGCCGCCGCCACCGCTGCCGACGCCGCCGAGGCCGCCAACTCCCTCAGCGAGGGGTTTTTCTTCGACTGGGCGCTGGCCGCCGGTCTGGGTGGAAAAATCGAGCTCGCAGAAGCGAAATTCCGCGAGGCGATCTCGCGGGTGCCGACGGATGCGCCCGAGCAGGCGGCCAAATCCTACAACGGCCTGGCCTACCTCTGGATCGACCGGGGCGTGCGGCTCGACGAAGCCGTCCCACTCGTCCAGCGCGCCCTCAAATTCGACCCGGAAAACCCCGCCTACCTCGATACCCTAGGATGGTGCCATTTTAAAAAGGGGGAATTCGCCGCGGCGCTCGATACGCTCACTCGCGCGGAGGCCGCCAGCGAGCGGCCGGTGGCCGAAATCAGTGACCACCGCGCCCAAGCCTTGTGGGCGCTCGATCGCCGGCCCGAGGCCATCGCCCTCCTCGAAGAAGTCGTCCAGCGACCGGACGCCACGGCCGCTATGAAACAACGGCTGGCCGAGTGGCGCGCGGCCATACCGCGCACCGAGGGACCAGGCGCCCAGCCTATGCCTTTCGTACAGCGGACGCCCTGGTGCTTCAGTGACATGGGGCGAACTTTCCTTCTCTTTTTCGACGCTCAGCCCGAAATGGGGTGCCCGCGATGGCGAATACTCCCAATATGCATGAAACGATTTTCCCGCGAATGGTTTCATCCATCCTAAAGGACGACCCGTCGCCGATTGACCCGGGGCGCTTCGATTCGGGTCCTGGTGACGGCCACATGCCATTACGACTTGTTTGATTCATCGCTTGGTTCACTCGGACTCATCGGCCTCTGATTCGCCTCCTAATGATCCCATCGCGCGGGCTCGGCGGCTGCTCGACGCGGCCGACAGACCGACCGAGCCAGTCTTGCCGACGACTGGGAGCCGCCGTCGCTCGAGAGCCTGCAGTCGCTTCTGCCGGCCTATGAGTTGCTCGAATTAATCGGGCGGGGTGGCATGGGCGAGGTGTACAAGGCGAGGTACGTCGTTCTATTTGCCCGTCCCATTATGTAATTCAGAAATTGCCCGTCCCATTATGCGTCGCACTAATTGCCCGTCCCATTGCCTCGCTTCCCCATGATGCGGCGCACTTTTGATCAGTCGCAATCAGCCAATCGTGGCAGTGGTCTGATTCTGGTTCCGGTACCTGCCGACTGGCGACGGTCTCATCAGCACCCAGGGCGACATCCGGGCACGGCCCGAGACCCCCCCCCACATCTGGTGGGCATGGGGAAACAACCGGGGAGCCACGCTCACCGCTTTGATTGGGGCGATTATTCCACGGCTCGTACCGCCAACGCCCGGGCGACGCGCAGAGGACAGTTCAAGTCCAGCCTGCGGAGCCGGCGGGAACCGGTTTGTCGCTTCTCCGAAAACCTCTTGCGATGGGCTTGGAAGACGGATTCAACAAAGGCTTGGCTGCCCAGAATCGCGCCGTCGGTGAAATACCTCACCCGAAGACGCAAAAAGGCGGTCAGAGGCAGCCGGCCTCCGGCCTTGATCACCTTTTGGATTTCTTCTT
>JBJXFS010000277.1:0-4592 GCA_046155625.1 Verrucomicrobiales bacterium
GCTCGACAAGTCTGGACACTCCGGTGAGTTTCAGTATGGCGACCGCTTTGTGTCTCCGACCGAGTTCCAGTGGCAAAGCCAAAACCGAACGACGCAGGCGAGCGCAGACGGCGTAGCGATCAGCGCGCATATGTCCGCGGGCGTCGCGGTGCACCTGTTCGTGCGGACGCAGAAGAAGCAACCCGCAGGCGGTGCGATGCCATTCACCTATTGCGGTGATGTCCGCTTCGACCGGTGGGAGGGGGACAAGCCGGTTACCGTGTGGTGGAACCTGCCGATGGCAGTGCCGCGCGAATTGTTCGAGAAGTTCATACAAGGGAGCAGAACCGCGACGTCGTAGGGGTAGTGAAAAACCGACCCACCGTGGGAACACCCGTCAAGCCTCGCGGGCCGGCGAGTGTGTCGTACGGCCAGCTCAGGCAGATCGAGGTTCCGCAGGGCACAAAATCAGAGGTTTCCTCGGGACTGAAACCCGCTTCCGTGAGTGCGCCGGGGCTCGCGATTTTCGTTCGGAGATTCTGCGTGCCGGCCCCATCGAATGACCCATCCAGACACACAACGTATGATCTCCCGCGTCGAGGAATTGACGGGGTACCCGGTGGCTGTGGAGACGGGGTCGGGCTTTTACGAGCAGGCGCAAATGATGTCGGCCCGGCCGGGAGCGCCGGTGCACCTGATTCGGGTCAACGAGCGGCTGCGCGATCAGGCGGACTACGTGGTGGCTGCGCAGTGCGGCATGCTTCTGGTGTTGTGGTCCGATCCGGCCCGGGTGTTTGGCATGGCCTTCGACGACGAAGCCTGCTCGGCACTGGCGGCGGAGTGGGCTGGTCGACGGCAGCTGGCCGCCCTGCCCGGGGATCAGGCGAGGCGAACGGCGCGTTTCTACGCGGAGGGGCTCCTGAAGCAGCTCAACTCGATGCCGCTGGAAATCCGGGTCGCCAGCTTCTGCCATCAGGAATGCCCGGATCTGCGGCCGATGCAGGCTGCGTTGTTCGAGGCGCAGCTTCGCGAACTGTCCTCGGTGTTCGCGCCGCAGGTGAGGCAAAGGGCGCCCGAGGACGTTTTCGACCGAAACGTCAGCATGAACGCCGCCCTCGCCGGCAATTGGGCCCGGCTGAGCGGGAACCGGCTTGCGCTTCTGCCCTACGAAAGCCTTGGCTATGCCGCGGCGGGCGAACGGCTCCTGGCCGCACTCGACTCGCTTCCCGGCATGACCGCGGAAAGCCACATGGGGACCGTGGACGCCTGGGCGCGCCAACTGGCGATGGACACGCTGTACAGCTGGGAGTTCAGTGACCGTCGCTGATGGAGCCGGAGCCGTTCTCATTTCAACATGCCCTGGAGGACTTCGATCTCTCGAAGCTGCCAATTGACGCCAAATTGCTGCGTTCCGATTCCGCGCTGCTGGCCCGCGCCATTCAGGGATATTATGAGCAGCTGTTCGCGGAGGCGGGGGGAACCGCCATGGTGGCGATCCGGGACGGCCTCGTTCATGTCCAGTGGCGCCCCGAGGCGGGTGACCCGGAGGAGGCGCTCTTTCGCTTCTTTGTAAAGCTGCTGCGTCAAGGCGACTACAGGACCGCGGAGCCGATGCTCCGAGCCCTGCTGGCACGCAACCCCGACCACCCGGACGTCCTCTGCAATCTGGGAATGATGCTCAGTGATCAGGGTCGGGTGACCGAGGCCATCGAACTTCTGGGCAGGTATGTCGATTCGAGGCCGAATGAGGCCAAGGGATGGACGGCACTCGGGGTGGCGTACTCCCGCAACGGGGACGAGGGGCGTGCGACTGAATCCCTCGGGAAGGCCGTGGTCCTCGAACCCGACAGTCCGCACGCCCTCAGAAACCTCGGCGGCCTCCTGTTGAAGCGCTCGCCGGATCAGGCGCTCCCCCTGCTGGAACGCGCCGCCCACCTTCTTCCCGACGATCAGGCGGCCCGGTTCGGACTCGCACAGTGCCTCCTCGCGCTCGGAAGGACCTCGGACGCCGACACCCAGTTCGCCCGCGTGATTGAGACGGCCCCCCTAACGGAAATCGCGGAGCAGTCACGCCAGGTGCGCACCCGACTCGCCGAGGCGTCACTTCGATCAGCGACCGCCGGCCAGCCCCGTGCCGACGTAGTGGAGTACTGCCTCGACGGCCTCAGGCGGTTCACTGCCATGAAGGAGGAAGGGCTCAAGGCCGCGGTTTACGAGATCGCCATGCTGGGACGAGCTGGATTCGACACCAACGATCCCCAGAAAAAGCATCGGCTGCAAAGCCTGCCCGGCGAGTTTTCCGGCCTCCACCTCGTGTCGCTGATGTACACGGGGCTCCGCCTTTTGAAACTGGACGCCTCCGTCGGGATGGACATCTCGCGGGAGTTTGAGGCGGCCAGGGCGCTTTTCGATTCCAACCACCCCCGCTAAAATGGACTCTCTGGCTGAAACCACGGAAAAGATTCGCCGCTTCCGGGACGCTCGCGACTGGATGCAGTTCCACAGTCCGAAAAACCTGGCCTGCTCGATCTCGATCGAGGCCGGCGAACTCCTGGAGTTGTTCCAGTGGGCCACCGCCGAGCAGAGCCTTGGCACCGCCGCGAAGAAGAAGACCGAGATCGCCCATGAACTCGCCGACGTGGCCATCTACCGGGTCGAACTGGCCGACATCCTCGGCATCGACCTGATCGAAGCGATTTCCGAGAAACTGGCCATAAACGAGGCGAAGTATCCCGCCGAGAAAGTCCGCGGCAGTTCCAAGAAATATACCGATTACCCCTCCTCGGAATCATGATCGTCTACCTCGCCACCAAGGCTGCTTTTGTCGATGATGTCGTCGCTGACCGCATTCAGGAGCGGATCGAGAATGCCTTCCAGACCACACTGAAGCGGAACGTCAGCCCGGCGGAGGCCACCTCGTGGAGGAACTCCATGATGTACATGCGGAACGTGCTGGATGACGGCGGCATCCCCGACGACACGGGAGTCGCGGTGGAGTTCAACATCCCGCAGACCTCCAAACGAATCGACGTGATCCTGACCGGCCGGGATTCGGAAATGAACCGATCGGCCGTCATCGTCGAACTGAAGCAGTGGCAGAAGGTGATGGCCACCGACAAGGACGCCATCGTCCGGACGTTTTTAGGCGGCGGCGAACGCGAGGTGGGGCACCCGTCATACCAGGCATGGTCGTACGCCGCGCTGCTGGAGGATTTCAACGAGGCGGTGCGCACCGAACCCGTGCGCCTCAAGCCCTGCGCCTTTCTGCACAACTGCGATCCCGGATCACCGGTCGTCGACGCGTTTTACGCCGAGCACTTGGAGCGCGCCCCTGTCTTTTTGAGGACGGATGCCCTGAAGCTCCGCGAGTTCATCCGCCAGCATGTGCGGCATGGAGACGGCGGTGAAACCATGTATCGCATCCAGGCCGGCCGGATTCGCCCCTCCAAGTCCCTCGCTGATGCGCTGACATCCCTGCTGAAGGGCAATCGCGAGTTCGTCATGATCGACGACCAGAAAGTCGTCTTCGAAACCGCCCTCCAACTGGCGAAAAAGGCGACCGCCGGCACCAAGCAGGTGTTGATCGTCGACGGGGGGCCAGGGACGGGCAAATCAGTGGTCGCCATTAATCTTCTCGTGGCGCTGACGGGTCAGGGGCGGGTCGCCAAATACGTGACCAAAAACGCGGCCCCTCGGACGGTTTACGAGAGCAAACTCACCGGGACATTTTCTAGGAGCCGCATCTCGAACCTGTTCGGTAGTTCAGGCTCCTACATCGAAACACTCCCGGACACGTTTGATGCCCTGATCGTGGACGAGGCACATCGATTAAATGCGAAGACCGGGATGTTTCAGAAAGGGGAGAATCAAATTAAGGAACTCATGCGGGCATCCAGATGCTCGGTTTTCTTCATCGACGAAGACCAGCGGGTCACCTTCAGCGACATAGGCAGCAAGGAGGAGATCCGATCCTGGGCTCTGGCGTCCGGAGCCGAGGTGACCGAGCTCGCTTTGGAATCCCAGTTTCGCTGCAACGGCTCCGACGGGTACCTCGCCTGGGTTGACGATGTCCTACAGATCCGGAAAACCGCCAACCCTACACTCGAAGGCGTCAACTATGAGGTGAGGGTCTCCGACACTCCGGGAGAACTGAGAGAACGAATAATTCAACTCAACAATGTGAACAACAAGGCGCGCCTAGTGGCGGGCTATTGCTGGAACTGGTCGGGCAAAAAGTTTCCCGATAAGGTGGACATCGTGATGCCGGAGCACGGCTTCTCGGCCCGATGGAATCTGGCCTCGGATGGAAATCTCTGGATCCTCAAACCCGAGTCCGTCCAGGAGATCGGCTGCGTCCACACCTGCCAGGGGCTGGAACTCGACTATGTGGGCGTCCTCATCGGTCCCGATCTCGTCGTCCGAAATGGGGTCGTCGTCTGCCAGCCCGAAAAACGCGCCAGAACCGACGCGTCCCTCAAGGGCTACAAAGCGCTCCTCAAGCAAGCCCCAGTCGCCGCCAGGGAAAAAGCTGTCCAGCGACAATTAAAAATTCCCTCAGCGACAATTAAAACTGACCCCTGACGTCAATTATTCCTGGGGGGGATTTTTTGAGG
>JBJXFS010000294.1:0-12453 GCA_046155625.1 Verrucomicrobiales bacterium
GTACAGTCGCATACAATTGGCTGTAAATATAAATATTTGAATACTTTGAACACTTTACTGGCTACACAAATCGGCAAAACCAAGCAATTCTAAGGGTTCCATCCGTTTTTACAGGGAAGTCAGGCTAAGCTCTATGATCGAGCAGCCGACAACAACACGCTCGAAGAGATCGAACGAATCCGCTTTTGACGAGGCGCTTGCCGCCACCTCCCCTCAATTCACAATCGCCAAAAATCGCAATGCATAACTCAATTGGTCGTGGTAGGGAATCAAAAAGCCACTGCGTCCGTACCACTATTCGCGAGCAACGCGCTGTTCTGCGAAGCGCAATCTTTCGCACCTATTTCTTTCGCCTCAAAGTGGATAAAATACCACTCAACAATCGGAGCACGACCATCACTAAGGCTATGCTTGCGGCGCCTCCGGTTACCCAATCACTGATCCAGTCGTCCGCCAACCAATTAATCACGACCAACAAGAAAGCAACGAACACGCACCAATCTGTTACGACTCGCAAGTTTTCACCATTCATTTAGATCCCGTTGTTTGTCGAGCCGTCACGGCAAAGGAAATCCGTTGGGTCGATAATTGCGATCCAGAGGAGGCCCACATTTCCAATATTCAAGACTCTGCGTGTATGGAGGGGGGTGCCAGACCCCTACCCACCCCTCCCGGCCCATGACCCACGCCCCTTCCCCAACGCCGACCCGCGAAAGCAAATTCCTTTCAGAAACGTCCGCCTGATGACCGATCGCGAGTTGTTGTCGCGGCTGCGCGAGGCGGCGGGCCGTCTGCCGGTGCCGGCATCGAGTCTGGCCGTGGTCGGCATCGGTCTGGCCGGTGCCCGTACCGAGGCTGATCGCGACCGCATTCGTCGCGCGGCGGCGCGGGCATTTCCGGGCGTCCCTTGTTTCGCCACCGACGACCTGCAGACGGCCCTGGCGGCGGCGCCGTCACTGCCCGGGGCTCGCGCCCGGGTCCTGGTTTTGAGCGGCACGGGTTCCTGCTGTTTCGGAGTGGGAGCGCGCGGCCAGACCGCCAAGGTCGGCGGTCGCGGCCATGTGATCGGCGACCGCGGCAGCGCCTGCGACATCGGGCTGCGCGCCCTGCGAGCCTTGACGGCCTCCGCCGATCGCTCGGGCCGCTGGCCGTTGCTGGGGGCGCGGATTCTCGATGCCCTCTGCCTTTCCACCCCGGAGGACTTGATCGACTGGTCGATGCAGGCGGGCAAAACCGATATCGCCGCCCTGGCGGTCACCGTCTTTCACGCCGCCGCCCAGCGCGACCCCCTCGCCCGCCGCATCGCCGCCGAGGCGGCGGAAACCCTGGCCATCGACGCCCTGGCCTGCGCCCGCCGGCTCGCCCGCCCGTCGGATACAATACAATTTGTCCTCAACGGCGGCGTGCTCCTGAAAAACCCGGCGTTCGCCCGCGATGTGGCCCGGCGGCTGCGCCAGGTCTTTCCCAAAGCCGCCTTCACTCGCGTGCCGCATGCCAGCGTGGACGGCGCCCTGGCGTTGGCTCGAGACTTTCTTGCCGCCCGCAATTCGCCCGCCCCTGCCCCGGCCCGGCGCCCGGCCCCGACGGTCCCGTCGGACCGCCCAGCCGCCCCCCGCGTTCCGTCCACCCTCACCGCCCTGCTGCCGTCGCCGACCGAAGAGCGCAACCCGCGGTCGATGCACCTCGACACCCTGCCGCTGCCGCAGGCGGTCTCCCTCATGCTCGATGAGGAACGCCGCGTGCCGGCCGCCATCCTCCTGGAACGTCGAACCATCGTCCGCGTCCTCCAGCAGCTTATCCAGACTTTTGAACAGGGTGGCCATTTATTCTACGCCGGCGCCGGGACCAGCGGGCGGCTTGGGGTGCTCGACGCCAGCGAGTGCCCTCCGACCTTTGGCACACCGCCTGAACAGGTCCAAGGCCTGATCGCCGGCGGTCAAAATGCCCTCTGGAGCGCGGTCGAAGGCGCCGAGGATGACGCCGCCGCCGGCGCGGCCGCCATCGCCCATCGCCGGATCCATGCCCGCGATCTGGTCATCGGCATCGCCGCCAGCGGTCGCACCCCGTACGTCTGGGGCGCCCTGGCCGAAGCCGGGCGTCGCGGGGCGACCACTGTATTGCTGTGTTTCAATCCAAACGTAAAAACCGCGGCTAAAAAGCTCGAAAAGAATTCCTTTCGCCCGGACCATATTATCGCGCCAGACGTCGGCCCGGAGGTCCTTACCGGCTCCACCCGTCTCAAGGCGGGCACTGCAACGAAACAAATCCTCAACCTCTTAACCACTTTGGCGATGAGCCGCACCGGCAAGGTGATCAGCAACCTGATGGTCGACCTCAACCCATCGAATGTGAAACTGCGCGACCGCGCCGAACGCATTCTCACTCAACTGACCGGAGCGTCGCGCCCCGAAGCCCGCGCGGCCCTCGAAGGATCAGGATGGGTCGTAAAAAAGGCCTATGAATCGTTGAAAAAGAATGATTGATCGTTCACGCCTTACCGACGCCTTCGCGGCCATCCTGGCTGACGCGGACGCCTTAGGCGCCGCTGCCTGCGTCTGGACCGACGACGGCCCGGTCGTTTCCCTGGCCGGCGGCCCGACCTCTCGCGAGCCGTCCGCACCCGCCTGGACCGAATCCACCTTGGTCCCGGTCTGGTCGACGATCAAAGGCCCGGCCGCCGCCACCCTGCTTCTGACCTTCGACCGCGCCCGCCTGCCGCTTACCACCCCCGTCCACCACGTCTGGCCGGAACTCGGTGTCGATATCACGTTTGCTCAATTGCTCTCCCACCAGGCGGGATCGCCGGCACTCGATGTGCCCGCCTCCGTCTTCGACCAGCCAGCCGCCGTCATCGCGCTCGAACGTCAGTCGCCGGCCTGGCCGCCCGGCACCGCCCACGGCTACCTCCCCCGAACCTTCGGCGTCCTGCTCGAGGAATGCGTCCAACGTCTCTGCCACGCCCCGCTCGCCGAAGTCTGGCGACAAATTATCGCACAACCGCTCGACCTCGACGTCTGGATCGGTCTGCCGGAAAGCGAGGCCGCACGACTCGCCACTGTCTACCCAGGCCGCCTGTCACAACGTCTTGAAGAAAAAGAATTTGCCGCAGCTTATTCCGACAGCTCCAGCCTGACGTGCCGCGCGTTTTCCTCGCTGACCGGCCTGCAAGCCACCCAGGACATGAACCGTCCCGAAGCCCGCCACCTCGCCCAGCCGGCATTCACCGGCTTCGCCTCCGCCCAGGGATTGGCCAAATTCTATTGGGCCCTCGCCACCGGCGCCGACGGCCACTTCTCCCCGGCCGTCAGGCTCGCCGCAGAAACCGTTCTGGTCGATGGACCCGACCGCGTCCTCCTCATGCCGACCGCGTTCAGCGCCGGATTCCAAAAAGACCCGATCGGCCCGGACGGAGGAAAAATTCGACACCACTACGGCCAGTCCACCCGCGCCTTCGGCCACCCGGGCGCCGGGGGCAGCCTGGCCTTCGCCAATCCCGACATCCCCTTCGGGTTCGCCTACGTCACCAACCGCATCGCCCCAGGCGTCATGCCCGGCACCCCGGCCGTCTCACTCGTCACCGCCCTCGAACCCGCCCCCACTCACGCCCACTCAAAATCGTAAATCCTCACCCGCTCCCACTTCGACTTCTGCCCCTCCACAAACGCCGTGTGCACCGGGTGCACCTGATACTCGTCCTGCTCCGCCAAACTGCCAAAATCCAACTCCAACGCCCAGTCATAACTGTCGTCAATCACCTCGCGCTTCGGCGTCGCCGCCGGCCGACCCACCACCCCGCGCCTCACCCCGGGAATCCCCAGCAACGTGCGCAACCCACGCTCAAAATCCAACCGCTCCTCCGCCGTCAAATCCGATCGAAGCCAGAAAAATACCGTGTGCGTCATACCCCACCCTCTTCCACCCAAGCTCCGCGGGCGTCAAGTTTTTGGGGCGGGGGGCGGCGGGCAGCGGGCGCAAGTCGTGCACTCCGTAGAGGAAACCGTATTCGTCCAAGCGGCCCCCAACAACCGGCCTCGATTGGCCCCATTCACATCACCGACCCCAGCCAGGTTCAGCGCGGCTCATTTAGCGACAACCTGCACAAGGAAGCGATCGGTGGTGGAGAACTTCTTCGAAAAATCAAACGCGGCCTCCGAACCCGCACGCGCTACCCCATGCGTTCGCAGGAGTCCGTTTGGCGCTTGATCTCGCGAAAGAGCCACACACGGGCGATGGCCCAGTGCCTCTCGGCGGTAGGGGTGCTGATGCCAAGCACTTCCGCCGCCTCGGGCAGGGTCAGGCCGGCGAAGTAGCGGAGCTTCACCAGTGCCGCCTTCTGCGGGTGGTGGACGGCGAACCGGTCCAGCGATTCATGGACGGCGAACAGCTCGGCTTCTTCCGCGGGAGCGACGATTTCCACGTCGTCCACATTCACACGCTCCAGTTTCCCTCCGTGGCGCTCGGCACGTTTGCTGCGGGCCCGGTCGATGAGAATCCGCCTCATCGCCTCGGCTGCGGCGCTAAAAAAGTGCCACCGGCTCTGCCATCCCTGTGCTTCCCCGCCCACCCTCAGCCAGGCCTCGTGCACCAGTGCCGTGGCCTGCAGGGTCAGCCCCTCCGGTTCCCGCGACACCTTTTCCGCCGCCACCTGCCGGAGCTTGTCGTATACCAGTGGAAGCAACTGATCCGCTGCGATCCTTCCACCGTCACCGATTTTGTTCAGGAGGTGCGTGAGGTCGTCCATGGGATGGGGAGTGGCTCGGAAATCCTTGGCTAAGGTGAGCAGTTGGCAAGTAGGCAACTCCGATCGGCGGCAATCGATTAACTCCACCGTAGAGCCTGCTGATTTGGCGCGCCACACACTTCGGCCATGGCACGAGGGAGGTTTCGCTGGATCGCCCTCGATCCGATGCTCAGGGCGCCGGCTTCCGGCGCACAATCCAACCGTGCAGGGCGCCCGCCGAATCAGCACCGTAGCCGGCGGCGAACAGATTCCCTGACGGATCGGCCGTGATGGAATTGCCCGCGGTTGTTCCATTTGGCGCGAGTGAAAACAGATCAGTCGTGGACCATGTGCCTGTCGCGGCGGCACGCTGGCGGGTCACCCAGTTGGTCTGCGTGGACGATGCCTTTCCGGTAACGTGGACGGTGTTACTGGCATCTACTGTGATCCCCCGTGCTTCGGCGGCTGCGCCGGAGGCCAGGCTGAACTGGTCCGCCGTGCTCCATTTCGTTCCGCCGTTGGTTCCACGTCGAACAAACCACTGGTTTACCGACTTGTTCCCAAACCCGGCCACGTACACATTTCCGGCACTGTCGGCGGCGACGTCGAACGCATGGGACTTGCCGTTCCTGGAGTAAAGGAACGTGTCCGTCACCTGCCATGTGCTCCCGCCATTGCGGGAAATCTGGGACACCCACTCATCAGCCGATCGGTGGGGGGTATCGGCAGCGGCTCCATTGAAGTGGGTTTCCCAGATGTTCCTTGGTTCTCGGGGTGCTGACGCGGGTGAAGGGGGCGTGAGTCATGGGGAGGCGGACCGAGTGTCAAGGGTGGCGGATGCGCAACCGGGCAAACCGTCGCCCCAGCGGGCCCGGCCGGCACGCGGGCGAGGACCTGCTGTGAGTGCGCCGATTCGCTCATCACCGAATAATTCACCCCGGTGCTCGACCACGCCACGGCGTCGGAAAGCGTGTCGCTCCACTCGACCACCCACACCACACCGGACTCCATGGCTTCACGGCTGCGGACAAAGGCAACCCTCAGCTCCGATCCGGTGGTGCCGGCGAGGGGTTGGAGCGGCGGCTCATTCGGTTCATTCGGATCGGAACCTCCGGCGAACTCCGCAAAATTCGTCAGTCCGTCGCCGTCCGGATCCTCCCCATCCGCGGCGGGACCGACATTGGCGTCGGTGCCAAAGTGTCGCTGGCGCCACGCCTCGCGCGGCCCGGACACCAGCGAATAAGCCATGATCGATTCCGCGAGGCTCGAATCACGATTCTCCGGACCCGCGACGTAGCGGGCGTGCGCGCGGATGTGACCGGTCCCCGGAAGGGCCAAGCCGGCCAGTTCCCATCCGTTCTCGACCCGGCTGGCCAGACCGAGATCGGAAAATGTGACACCTCCGTCGGGAAGGCTGATGACCGCCAAAGGATTGCTGAAACCGCCAGCCACCTGGAACGGCAAAAACCCCGGATCCTCGCTGCCGTCCGGCTTGAGTCGACGCAGCTGCAGCCCCAAAGGGGGGCCAGAAAAGCGCTCCTGGATCAGCACGCCGCTCCCCAAGCGCAGGTCGGCCAGCTCGGCATTTGACGAAGGCGCCGGATTTCGGCCGCGGCCGTCGAGGCGCAGGGTGAAGCGGCCCAGGAGCGGATCGGGGCTGAAAAATTCGAGCGTGGCGGCGAAGTCGCCCGCTGATTTCGGGCGGAAGCTGACGCCGAAGGTCGCGCTTCCGTACGGCCCCGGCAGTACCGAGGGTATCGGCGTGGTGAGCACGAACGCCGGCGCGCCGGGACCGTCCACCACCACGGCGTCGAGCCGCAGGTCGGCGGTGCCCGTGTTCAAGAGTGTGAAGGTGAGGTTGGCGAAGCCGCCGACGTCGGTATCGGGAAATCGGCGGCCTTCGGCGGGATTGACCAGCGTTCCGGCGGGTTGGTACACCTCGGGGGTCGGGCGGTTGGCGCCAGCAACGGTGATCCATTCGGCCAAGCTGCTCGATCCGTTTCCCCTGCCTCCGGAAACGCGAGCCCGCAGCCGCAACCGGTGGTCGGAAACATTAACCAGCCCCGCAAATTCCCATCCCCCTTGAACGCGGAGGCCCGGGACGGCTGTTCCATACGTGCGGCCGCCGTCCTCGGAAACTTCCACCGTGGTCTGCTGGGTTTCGGGCGCGCTGCCGCCCCGGGTCCATCGGACGCGACCGCCCCCCAGCACTTCGAGGACGTGGACGGCCGGGGTGTTGCGGAGGCGCACGGGCGCCGGCGGCAATGGGGTCGCGGCACTGGGAGCGGTCCCTCCCGCCACCAGCCGTCCGTCATGCTGCAGCATGAGATTCGAGGTGATGCGATCCCGCAGCCGGAACGCATCGGTACGCGTTCCCCCGGCACCCACCCAATGCAGGCCGGCCAGCGCGCCCAGCGGCGTCTCCATCGTCGTTTCAACCACCAGCGTGCCGTCCGGACGCAACCGCGCCAGTCCGGGGCGCGGCACGCTGTTGATCGTTTCGAAAGTGCCTCCCGCCAGGATACTTCCATCCGGCTCCACCTCGAATGCATTGACTGCCCACTGAGTTCCTCCCACCCGGGCGCCGAAACTGGAATCGAACGTCCCATCGGAAAGCAACCGGACCAATCCCGGCCGGTCCGTTCCACCAAACAAGTGAAACGCCCCTCCCACCAACAGGCGCCCGTCCGCCTGAACCGCCACGCAGGAAAAAACTTCAGGCGTCGAGGTCGCCCGGCGCCGCCATTCCCGTCAATGCCCCGCCCAGCCCTGCCCAACCCACCAGCGCGCCCACCACACGACTCAGTGTCCCGACAGGCAGCCAAGTCCAGCCGCCTGAAGGAGGAAAACATGAGTTCATCATAGATCGGGGCCTGAGGCTACCCATCCCTCCTGCCCTGACAAGCCGCTCACACCCGTCCCTCCTCCAACGGCCGGGAAGGGGTCTGGCTGATAGGAATTTGCTTTCCGGGGCCGGCGCTGGGGAAGGGGGCGTGGGTCATGGAGGGGTGGGGTGGGCAGGGGTCTGACTGTCGCGCGCTCCCGGTGTCTATGCCTCTCGCACCGCGAATTCCGCGGACGCGGCTCCTGCGGGCGACGGTTCCTGCTCGGAAGACTGTCCGATTTTCCAGTGCGCCCAAGGATCGTCTCCAGCGCGGGTGCCTTCCAGTTGCGCGATGTCCGTGGAGTGAAAGTCCGCCAGCAACGCGAGGCGAATGCGGGATGAACGATTGAATCCGGCTGCATGCGCGAGACGGTGGTGCCAAAAGATCACGGTGCCGGGGGGACCCACGATCTCCACCGGGGCATTTCGCAAGGCGAAGCCGTACAGATCGCGATGGTAGGTGGGCTCCCACGCCGGGCCGGCTTCGTGGGTGAATCCAGACCGCATGGCCAGATGGCTGCCGGGCCAGACGCAAAAGCCGCCGCCGCCGCCCGCGACATCGGTTAGATAAGTGAGAGTGCCGACGAGAAAGTGATGCCCGTCCGTGTGAGGACGCTCGCGCTTAAACCGGGCGATCCTTGCGGGAAAGATGGGGTAGATGCCCCGCACATAGCGGAGGGGCGCGGTCCTGTCCTGACCGATCAGGCCGTGAACGGTCGAGAGAATGCAGGGGTTCGCCGCGATCATTTCGTAGAGCCACCGCTCCCGCCGCACGCACTCCCGCAACTTTACGCGGCCTTTGCGCCCATTGATCGAACGCGTGCAGAGGCTGTCCGTGATTTTCCCCCTCCACGTGGAGGGATTGTCCGGGCGATAAGTTTCGGGTAGTTGGGACCATGCGTATTTGACCGCGCGATCAAGCAACCTGGAGCCGATGACGCCCTGTCTGACGAGATAGCCGTTCACCATGAAAAACTCCCTCTCTTCAGCGGTGATTCCGATCGTGGCGGGATAATGAGCGTTTCCGGCTTCTGATTCCGGAAACCGCAAGCTCGCCAGGAACCGAATGGCCTTATGGTCGAGAAGGAACATGGCGGTCCCGATAACGTTTTTCCCGTTCCAGGACAAGACTCAAATACCGGACAGGCGGGGCGGCCACGGCGGATTTTTGCACGAGCGAGTGACTTGGAAATCTGGAGTGCGGCGACACGTCGACGCTTTCCGTCGGGCGACGTGTCGCCCGACGGAAAGCGCGGACATGTCCGCGCCCTCCATATCGGCTGAAACAATTCATTATCAGCGTGTTGTGGCGCAATACAGCCCGTGCAAAAATCCGTCGTGCGGGGCGGCTTTCGGCCTTGGAAATAGAAACAGGGGTCAGGCATTGACGGGCTGTTGCCCAAAGGGCGGGTTTTTGGAGCGGAGGGTGGGTGGATTGCGGGAGCGTTGCAGCTGATAGGGATTTGCTTTCTGGGGCCGGCGCTGGGGAAGGGGGCGTGGGTCATGGGGTGGTGGGGTGGGTAGGGGTCTGGCACGGCAAGTTCCGGCTCAACGCGACAGGATCTCCGTTTCCTCCGCATCCACACGCCCCTCTTTATCGAAGGCACGCCGGAATAAAAGCGGCGGCTCCGTACCTTTGCTCAGCGCGATGCTGCTAAGCATCCGTGCCCGGACCTTTGTCAGCGTTGATTGCGCCGGAAACCAATCACGATGCACTACTTCCTTGAGCTTGCCTTCGATCCTCATCGTCTTGAAGGCCGCCGGTTGGTCATTGTAGAAGCGGAACGAGAGAAGGCCCTGCTCCGGTAGAATGACGACCAGTTCCCCAGGCCACGTATAGCAGCATTCGCAATCCTTCCATGGAAGCTTCGCTCCCAGGAAGTCACCGATGGTCTGGTTATCAGGCAGAGTCCCGGAGTTCCACTGCTCCAGACGCGCGGTGAGGTCCTGCCACGGGAAGTCCTTCCGGGTTTCGGTGGCCGTGCGGTTCTTATCCAGCACCGGTGGGGCGGCTTTCTCCACTTCATGTCCTTTGTGATTCTGCCAGGCGGAGGTAACATGCCCTGTAAAGACGCCAAACCGGTGCGCGTCATCGTCGCGGATTATCTCCAGGCGCGCCTGAATTTCATACTTCCAGTCGCCGGGGACGAACCCTTTGGGCAATTCCCAGGTGCCATCGGAGAAGTCGTATGAGCAGTCCACAGATTTGCCCGCTGGAATGACCTCCGGCTTGGGGAAGTTCACGGTGTAGATCCGGTGCTTCGGATGCAGTCCCCAGACTTTTTCCCCGGCGGTCGGGCGCAGCGAGAACCACTTGTTCTGCTCCTCCCAGGATACGCCCGGTGCCCAGATAATGCAGGGAGCGGATTGATCTGGATTGGAGATGCGGATTTTGACCTTTGGAAGCTGCACGCTGGTGATCTCCACCACCGGCACTGGCGACAAGGCTGCGGGAACTGGCGTGACCAAGCCTGCGAGGATAGACGTGAATTCGAGCGCGGCAAGATTCCCGGATGATGGCCTGAAGGCAGGCGGGCCACCTGGAGCATCCATTGACCCGGAATTGACGACGCCACTGCCGGGGTGGAAAGGATGGCATGAACACACGCCGCACCTTTCTAAGAACCACCGGTGCCCTCGCCGCCGCCGGAGCCGTCCAGTCGCTGCATGCTCAGGGAGCGAACGAACGGATCGTCCTCGCACTCATCGGTCCCGGCGGCATGGGCATGGGGCATCTTAAATACTACGCCGCTCAGAAGGATGTGTCCCTGGCCTATGTGTGCGATCCCGACGCCTCGCACCTGGCCAGCGCGGCGCAGACAGCGGAGAAGCTTTCCGGCACGCGGCCAAAGGAAGTGGCTGACATGCGGCGGGTGTTTGAAGACAAGAGTGTGGAAGCCGTGGTCATTGCCACGCCGGACCACTGGCACGCGCCGGCGACCATTTTGGCCTGCGAGGCCGGCAAGCACGTTTATGTGGAGAAGCCCTGCGCCCACAACATTCGCGAGGGCCGGCTGATGATCGAAGCCGCGCGGCGCCACAAACGCATCGTCCAGGTCGGCACCCAGAGCCGCAGCACCGCGCACGTGAAGCGCGCCATGGAACTGCTCCACGGCGGCGCCATCGGCGACGTGCTGATCTCAAAGGCATGGAACAGTCAGTTGCGCGCCAGCATCGGCAAAGAGCAGCCCTCCCATCCGCCGCCGGGCTTCGACCATGATCTCTGGACCGGGCCCGCGCCGATGGTGCCGTTCCAGAAAAACTGCCAGCACTCGTGGTGGCGCTGGTTTTACAACTTCGGCACCGGCGATGCCGGCAACGACGGCGTGCACGACATTGACCTCGCGCGCTGGGGACTCGGCGTGGAGACGCATCCGTCGGTGGTCAGCGCCACCGGCGGGAAATTCTTCTTCGACGACGACCAGCAATTCCCGGACACGATGTATGTTTCCTTCGACTACGCGCCGAATGCCATGGGTCGGCGGCGCCAATTGATCTACGAACACCGCATCTGGTCGCCCTATGTGCAGGAGGACGCCGAAAACGGGAACGCCTTCTACGGCACCAGGGGCATGATGATCCTCAGCAAGAACTCCGGCTGGAAACTCTACGGCGAGCGCAATCAGCTGAAGGAGGAAATGAAAGGCAGTCCGGATACAGCGGCACATGAGCGGAACTTCCTCGACTGCATCCGCAGCGGCGAGCGTCCCGCCTGCGACATCGAAATCGGACACCTCTCTTCAGCCCTCGCGCACCTCGGCAACATCGCGGTGCGCACGGGCCGGATGCTGCGCTTCGATCCTGCCGCGGAGAAGATCACCGGCGACGACGACGCCAATGCGTTCGTGCGCCGCACCTATCGCGAAGGCCACTGGGCGGTGCCGAAGGGCGTGTGAACTTCCCTGCCATGCCGGATCCTCCGCCCCCCCCCCCCGCCTGGCGTTCGCGAGTTGATCGCCGCTGCCTTTCGTCAGAACCGGTTCGCCTGCCTGCTGCTCAATCTGGTCGTGGCCGCGCTCGTCGCCAGCTACTACCTCTGGCCGCAGGTCGCCGGCATTTGGCAGGCGGTGGGTGACTTCAAGTCGCACTGGTCATGGGGATTCTCTCTGAAAGGAATTTGCTTTCGGGGGCCGGCGCTGGGGACGGGGGCGTGGGTCATGGGGCGGTGGGGTGGGTAGGTGTCTGTCTGAAAGGACTTTGCTTTAATGATAGGAATTTGCTTTCCGGGGCCAAAAAAAAACCTTGGCAACGCAGGCCGGTGATGATTTATGCCGGTCGCGGCTCGCAAAAGAATTGGCTGGCCTATGGGCTTGATGACAACCTGGATAAGTGGAGCAAGCCGGAGGTGGTGCCCAATATGCGCCGGGGGGACCCTGACTGCTGGCCGAACGGGGATACCTACTACGCAGCCTCCGGCGGCAGGAACCTTGGCCTGATGAAGTCTTCAGACCTCAAAAACTGGCAGGATTTAGGCGACCTGCTTCATGCTGATTATCCAGCGGATCTGGGCGTCGGCAGAGGAACAGTCATCAACTCAAGCGCGGCTGGCCTTGCCGAGCGGGAGAGCACAGTAACCTTCGCGGAGTTCACCTTTCCCGATGATACGCCCATCTCGACGGAGTTCTCCAGTTTGGGAGTGACCTTCTCGCCAAGCCTGTATTACCGGATAGAGAGTTCCTGGGAAGCGCAGGGAATCAACCGGGTCAACCTCCGCAGCGGCAACCTGGCCGGCGACCCTCCCATCACGGCGGATTTTTGCACGGGCTGTATGGCGCCAAAACACGCTGATAATGAATTGTTTCAGCCGATATGGAGTGCGCGGACATGTCCGCGCTTTCCGTCGGGCGAC
>JBJXFS010000297.1:0-7192 GCA_046155625.1 Verrucomicrobiales bacterium
AGCGACCGGTCTGAGGCGAAGGCTCGAGTCAGTATGGCGGTCTTAGCCCGCCACTCCCAGTCGTCCCCCGATTTTTTCATGCTTTTTTCGCCCGTGCAAAAATCCGTCGTGGCCGGGGACACGACACGCTGTTTTTGGCTCGCTTGCTCGGGCCGGCGGGTCATGTGCACGCCTGCGACGTGCAGGCGACGGCTTTGGAGTCGCTGCTGCCGGTGATCGCGCGAGGAGGCGTGCTCACGGTGGTCGGCTATCCCGGCCATGCCGGTGGCGCGGAAGAACTTGGGGCCGTCGCCGATTGGGCGCGTCGGTTGCCGAGCGCCCACGCCCACGCCTGTCATTGGCAATCGCTCAATGCCGCGGTGCCGGTCCCCAGTTGATTGCCGTGGAGATCGTGTCGGCGCCGGCCGGTCTGGTCGATTAGCGTTGGCCGTTGGCTCGAAGCAGCTCCGCGAAATTGAAGACCTGTCCTTGTTCGGGAATCGCTGGCGCGGGCGGCGCGGGCGGCGCGGGCGGCGTTGGCGGCGCGGCCGGTGAGGGAGGGGGAGGTGCCTGGGCCGCCGGCGGAGTCGCCGGGGCGTCGGGAATCGTCGGCAGTGGCGGAAGGGCAGCCGCCACCTCCGCGGTGCTGAAATGAATCACCGGGGGAGGTTCAACGACTCGAAACGGCGCCGTGGAGGCCTGCGTGGATCCGAAGAATGGTGACGTGGGCCAGGTTGGAGGGGGTACTGGATTGGAGGACTGTGGGGGAACTTCCCGATGGGGGGGAGGCGGCGCGGGTTCCAATCCTTGAAAGGGCGAAAAGGGAAGGTTGGAAGACGCCGACGGCACAGACTCGGACTGGGCAGCCACCGGCAGTCCAGGCGGCGTCGGGAAAGCCGTGGGCTGAGCTGATTGGCCCAAGGCCGGTGCGGGCTCGGCCGGCGGGACAAAGATGGGAGCGGCGCCAGCAGGAGGCGGCGCTGCCGCTGGAGCGGAAAGTGGCGAAAAACTAGCTTCGGCGACCGCGGGTGGCGGGGCAGGCTGGGGCGGGGCAGGCTGGGGCGGGAGGGGAGCAGGGGGCAGTGGCTGAGACTGCGTGCTTCGCGCTTCCACCACCGCCGTGGGTGCGGAAAACGGAGAAAAATGCGGCGGCAGGGGCGGTGCCGCGGCGATTAACGAGGGCGGAGCGGGCATGGGCTGTGGCGTCGCCGGAAGCTCGGGTTTTGGCCGCTCTCCATTCCCGTTGGCGAAGGGAGACCCCGCGCCGACAGAATCCGCCAACACGAAGGGAGCCTCACGCTCGATCGCAGCCGTCGCCGGCTGCATCGGCCGTGTCCCTCCCGCCACCAGAGGTTCGCCCGATAGGACAGGACTGCGATCCGCGGAAAATGCCTGGGCCAGCGCCGCATCCAAATGAGCCTGTTGCACAGGCGATAGCGATGCTTTCGCCCCTGGGCCGGCTTCCCAAGTTCCAGGCGGAAAAACTTCCCGCGGTGCCACCACCGGCCCGGGTATCGCGGCCAAAGGCGCCACCACCACCGTCGGTGCCGGCCTTTCAGCCGCCACCAGCCCCCCGACCAACGAAACGGGAGTCGCCGACGTCGCGGCCACTGAGCTTGACCCGGAATGCGGCGGCGCCCCAACCAACGGCGGCCGCTCCAACACCCCCACATAGTTTTGCAAGACCCGCAACGCCTGCACCGCCTCCTCCAAGGCCGACTTCAATCTTTCTAAATCAGGCGCCCCGGGCGATCCCGACACACCTTCACATACGCCACCCCCAACCCCCGAGGTAATCTCTTGGAACGGGAATGACGGGATCGACCCCGCCGCCTTCAATTCAGATGGCACACTCATGGTTGAAAATGAAATTCATCCCCCTCTCACCCGACCCCGCGGATAAAAAGAGAATGTACCCGAGAATACATGGAATACCTTATAATTTCAACAATTTTCGTAATCAATATAATTGCCCCCCTTTCCACTTTCGCTCCTAGGCACGGTACCCGGCCAGAGCCGACCCATCCCGGCGACCCAGAAGTGCCTGAACCGGGGGAGTATCCCGATAACGCAAAAAGGGACATTGGAACCACGAAAATCACGAAACGCACGAGAATTCATTGGCTTAGGACAAGCGGCGTCCTCAACCATCAGGTGGACGGTGATCTTCGGGCAACGACTTGGTTTTTCGCGTGTTTCGTGTTTTGCGTGGTTCCCATTCGGGTTTTGCGCATGAGACCCTATGCCAGTTTCGCGCCTTTCGCGGTCGTTCCATAGTCCCTTTCTGGGTTCATCCACATTCCCCAGTTGCGATCCTCGTCGGCCGCCCTAATGTTCCCCCTCCGCCGACGTGGTGAAATGGTAGACGCGCTAGACTCAAAATCTGGTTCTCGAAAGAGAGTGTCGGTTCGAGTCCGACCGTCGGCACCCACTTTAAAATAACCGGAATACGGTATAAATTAACGCTTTGCGGCATTGATGTTGCACACAAACGTGACATTGATATGATGCCCGCATGGCGACGAAAAGCCTAAAATCTGACTACGAGAAGCCTAAAACGGTGTTCGTACTGCACGATGGGAGGCGGTATCCGCTGACCCAAAATCACGGATTATGGCGGATGCGGTCGCAGGCGAAGGGAAGAAAAGTTGATGTGACCCTCGGCACGAGCGACCTGAATTCGGCCAAGCGGTACGCCAAAGAATGGTTGGAGTCCCCTGTAGGAAAGCAGGCCGCCCAAGACGGCCGCGGCACACTCGAAGCCCTCGCCCAGGCTTACCTGGCGATGCCCAAACGCGTCGCCTCCAAATCTGCGGCGATCAACGTCTCACGTCTGCGCAGCGTGATCCGAGCTGTGCTGGGCAAGGAACTGGCGGAGGTGAAGTGCTCAGAAGTGACGCCCGACCTCTGGTCCCGGTACTTCGAGGTGAGCTTGAAGAAGTTTGACCGCAAGCTCGACTATACCACGCGTCGGGCGGAGAACATCAGGCTGAATGCCGCGGTCCGGGCCGCCCGCTGCCTGTTTCTGCCAAAACTCGCACCTGGTTATGCGGCCAAAGGGCTGGCGATAAATGCCAACGCGGCCAATTGCATGATGCTTCCCGAGCCGTGGCTGCCGGTTTCCGAAGCTGAGGACGCGAAGTTGCTTCAGGCATGGCCGCTACTGAAACAATCGAACCCCCGCCTGTGGCTGGCCGTGGGCTTGGCGCGATTCGCCGGCCTGAGGCGGGAGGAAATCATGCAGATCCGCGGCAAGTGGATCGAGTCGAAAGAGGCCGCGACCTACGTCGTCCTGCGCGACCGTCCCGAAGACGGTTTTCAGACAAAGACCGGCAAGCCATACCGTTCGCTCGTGCTCGATCCCGACCTGGCGGCCCACCTGCGGGGATGTCCGGCTGAGGAACAAATACTTCAAGATGTCACCGTGAAATGGTTCCTTGGGGAAGTCTGCGGCTGGCTACGGCCGTTCGCCGGCGCCGCTCGCAAGCCTCTTCATCGGTTGCGCGGGCTGTACGCCGACCAACTCGCCCGCGACACCGAGAGTGCCATCATCGCCCGCCAGGCTGGACTGAAGGCAGCTCAGGAGGGACTCGGTCACACCTCCTCGCGCACCACCGAGAAACACTACCTCGATGCCGTACGCTGACCCACAGAAGCAGCGTGAGGCGCAGCGCGAGAGCTACCGGAGGAGGCTCGCCGATCCGGAGTTCGCCGAGGCCGAACGGCAGCGAAAGGCCGCCTCGCAGGCGAGCGAGGCCGGGCGCGCCGCGCTGCGGGCAAGGGTGGCCCGCTGGCGGGCGAAGCAGGCAGGAAAAGACACACCATCATGAACACTTCCTTTGAAGTTTATAGCGAGCGAGGTCTTGACGAACGCATGACGGATGGGAGCTTCCACACCACGGCCGAAGATTTAATCTCGATGGAATTGGAGGACGAGGCATGGCGTCAATGGTACGCTTTGGAACGGTTGCTCCTTGAGAGTTTTCCCACCGCGGGAGTGTTTTTAGGTGATATCGGAGACGAGGGAAAAAAATTTGCCGTGAGTGTCGATGACGATTCCCAGGTCGGACGAATACTCGATTTCCTGATTGCGTTCCGCGATGCCAATGATCCGGATGCTTCCGTTGGTATCGGCTTTATATTGCACGCGCCTGTGCCGGTCGCCCGGTTAATCTATCGACGGGGCCGTCTGGGTATCGAACAAGACGCACTTGTCTGGTGTCTCGATCGTTCGCAGCAGTGTGAAGCTGCTTGATGCCGGCTTGGAATTCCTTTCCCGCTACTTTCAAGCCGCTGACATCCTGGCTCCTTCTCCATGGCTTAAAAAGGGCAAACATGCCGTGCTAACGCCACGTGAATTCTGGAATCTTGTCTACTCTGGCAAAGGATTTCAGCCGACACGCCAAAAGGATCACAGCAAGGGTTATGAAGCAGCCAGATTGATGAAGGAGGCCGGTCTGAGACTAAAATCCTTCGACAGAAGTTGCCTCGACGTTTCACCAAGATTTTCAAGCCGTCTGCTCGTCAAAGTCGAATGCTCGCTAAGTCTGTTCGACGAATCCTTGTTCACTGCGATGAGCAATGCGCTGTTCGAGTTCAATCCAAAGTGGGCGGTGCGGTTCTCCATTTACGAGGACCTGCTGAAAGCCAATGCTTATGTAGGCAGCGTGATCGCCAAGTCTAACGGTGAGGTTTTCATTGAAAGCGGAATGCAGTGAGTGCTGTCCCGCCCATCACGGTCCCGCGCTCAGATCGCGCGCCCAGCGACGGCGAATGGTGAAGGTGAGCTTGTGCACCGAATCCTTCTTCTGGAGTTCTTCGAAGAGGAAATAGGCGCAGACTTGACCGGTCCGGAAGCTGTCCACCACGTTTCGGCCGACGGCGAAGAACTTATGGTTCGTCCTGTTCCCCGATCCGGCCGCAATCACAAAGACGGTGTCGCGCAGGAAGGACCCGTTCGAGTAGTTCTGCAGGGTGCCCTCCAGGTGCACCAGCAGGTTCGAGCCGCTCGTATTCATCTGCCCGTTCGAAACCGTCTGCACCGATGAGCCGGCCGCTCGCCTGGTACTCGATTACCCACGTGCCGGTGGCGGGCGGCACGAATTCGAATTCCAGCTTCTGCGAGACGTTCGCCGGGGCGTTCGGCTGCTTGAGGGTGGTCGTCTTCTCGACCGAGGCCGGCGGACTCGCAGTGATGGCCGCGATCAGGTCGTCGGTGTCCGGATTGGCGATGTACACGCCGTCCGCTACCGACCACTTCGAGAGCGTGGCCCGTCCGAACGGACCCGTCTCGATGTAGCCCGAGGTCACGGAAGAATCGTCCAGGCCGGAAAGGAGCGGCTCCAGGCGCCAGTCGTTGTCCGCATACCGCACGAGCCGCCGGGGCCAGTGTGTCGGATGCGAGAGGTAGACCACGTCGTTCACCTGCACGAACTGGATCTCGAAGAGTTCGTTTTCGGAGTAGGGCAGCGGGACTGGATTGACCAGAGTCAGCTTGCCGCCCGATTGCCAGACACCCAGGCCGGCCGGATGCAGCTCCAGGATGAAATTGGTGGTCGTGGAGAAATTGAACGGGATGAGTCGGCTGCGCGCCTCGGGCCCCTGCGTCATCCCCATGAACTCAAACCCGCCGCGCCGGAACACCGGGCCATGGACATGCGGGATGAAATTGCGCATGAGCCGGCAGCCGCTGTCGAGCTTCTCAACACCCAGGCGCCCGGCCATGAGCGGAGAAAGCTCGCCGGCATTGAAGCTGGAAACCAGTTTTCGAATCGTCGGCATCAGACCCCTCGGCGGCGCGCGGCAATCACGGGTGAATTGAGATCGATCCGCCCGCGCCGGCGGTTCGTCTCATTGGCGTCCACGCGACGGGCCACCGGCCCCGTCATCTTCGCGAACTCCTCCATCAGCTCGGCCGTGCGGGATGTGTCGCCGCGCATGGTTTCGCTCAGCCGCGCCGCAAGGTAGGTGGCCAGGGCCTCGACAAAGAGGGAATCCCAGACGGTGGAATCGGTCGTCCGGGCTGTGTAGACGAGCTCGACCGAATCCTCGTTGCTGAGGAGCACCCGTCCCTCGACCTCCCAGCGGTTCCCGCGGTGCATCTCGAACTCGCTGTTGTTGACCTCCAGCACGCGGAGGCAGTCGGCCGGCAGCGTGAACTGGCTCGCCCACCCGAAGGCGGGAGCGGTCACCAGCTTGCTCAGCGTCGCCCGCTTCTGGGCGAAATTCCACCGGTGCGACCGTAGGACGGCATCCCGTGCCGTCTCGAAGTGGAGTTTGCACGCCCGGCCGGCCGTGCTCGCCTCGTCCGTGTCCATGATCCGCTTCTCACCCAGTCGGGCGAGCGCCAGGTTGCAGACGTGTGTCGGGGTGACGGCCATGATCCGGGGTGCGAAAGCGGCGGTCGGGTGGGATGCCCGCCGCCGCCCGTGGAGCCAACGCTTACTGCGGCAGCGTGTAGGCGAGAACGAACCAGAGGTCCGCGCCCGCCGTCGGGGTGTCGACCGAGGCGAGGGTTGCGAGGATGTCGGTCATCGCGGCCAGGTTCTCGGGGTCGACGACGCCCGGCGTAAAGCGCACGAGCCCGCCGCTGGAGAGCGTCATGGCCGTGCTGTACTTCGTGGCGGCGCCGGACACGCCGACACTCACCGTCAGGGTGGTGCCGGGGTCGTCGCAGTGGACGTAGCTCAGGCCCGGAACGACCTGCGCGCCTTTCGGGAGCTTGATCACGTTCAGGGTGTCGTTGGTCGCCTCGGTGCCCTTCAGCTTGTAGTTGATGGCGGCGACATGGAGCTTGCGGGCGGTGCTGTTCACGTCGGCCCGTGTGGCGCCATTGCTCAGGGCGGCGAGCTGGGTCTCGTAAATCGGGGTGTCGAATGCAGGCATAATGCTTGTGGTTTCCTCCTTGGGTTCGGGGTTAGCTTTCGGTGCACTCGATCACGACGACCGATTCGTCGTGGACGCGGACGCCACCGAGGTTCCACTTCGAGCGGATCTGGAGCGCGTGCTGGTTGCCCGGCAGCTTGTCCATGTGGACGGTCTTGGAGCCGCGCATCACCTTAATCGCGCCCTTCACCCAGCCGATGCACGAACGGGTCGTGCTGGCCTTCGGGAGCCGCTTGATCTTGATGAACTTGAAGCCCATGAAGGTGTCGATCTGACCGCTCACGAGGGCCTTCACCGTGTTGTAGTCGGCGGAGCGGACCTCGGTCGT
>JBJXFS010000304.1:0-23402 GCA_046155625.1 Verrucomicrobiales bacterium
CGGGGCGGTCGGGGCGGTCGGGGCGGTCGCTTCTTTCCGGTCGGGTGCTGGGGTGGCGCGAGGCGGAGTGAGGTTTCGGCTCCTGGGGTGGGCGATCCGGGCGGTGATCGGCGGGAGGGCGGCTGGATGGTCGACGATCGGGACGTGCGGGGGCAACGCCTTCAGGTGGTTCCTGGGAGCGTTCGCTGTCTTCCTTCATCCGGCCGCGGGCTGGGGAGCGACCGCGGCGCTCGCTCCGTTCGTCACGCACATGCGGTTCTTCGGGGAAGAGGTCTTTTTTGGTGCGCGGTGGGCGGGCAGATGAACTGGAGGGGGCAGACTGAGGGGTGGGTTCGCCAAGCAAGCGTTTGAGGCCGGAGGTGAGCCGACCCAGAAGGGTTTTTTTGGCGGGACGGGAATTGGATGGTTGTTTCACAAGCGGCAACAAATGACCGGATCGGGCGTGAGGGGGCGCGGAGTCCGGTCACGAATCATCAGCACAGCGCCCCTCAAGGAAAATCGTATGATGGCCCATGAGGTGAAGGATACAAGTCGCAGGTTCGGAGGTCGGAGGTCGGAGGGCGGAGGGCGGAGGGCGGAGGGCGGAGGTCAGTGTTCAGTGGTCAGTATTCAGACCGAAAGGGGCGGGGCACGATGGGCGGTCGGAGTAGCTGGCGTGGGGGGCAGGTCGGTGAGCGGAGCGGACACTTCGAGGACGAGGACGAGGACGAGGACGATTCCAGCCATCCTGAACAGGTCATTTCCGCCGGCTCGATGGTTCGTCAGCTTCAACCATCCATCCGTTGCTCCACTCGTCCTCGTCCTCGACTTCACCTGTGCGATCCGCGGGGATCAATGGCTTGAAAACAAGGGCGTGCCGCCCATGACAGGGTTTGCCGGGCTGCTCAACGACGAGAAGGTGGCCGCGGTCATCGCGTATGTCCGCACCAGCTTTGGCCACAACGCCCCCTTGGTCCCGGCTGAAAAAGTGCAGGCCGTGCGCGAGGCGGCCAGGGATCGACTGCAGTTTTACATGGTGGACGAGATTCTGAGGGAACACCCGCTCCGGTGACGAAACTGTGACGGAGCCCCGATGGCGAGAGGGTTCCAGTCGGTGAATGGTAGTGGTAGAAGGAAAGTTGCCATGAACCGTCCCCCTGACAACCCGCCTCCCGGTGGTGCCGATTCCTCCGAGCTGCAACCGCTCCGGGAAATCGGAACCGAGGACAAGTCCCAATACTGGGACTTCGAGGACATCACCCGCGCCCTGCGCGAGGCGCGCCGCCTCGGGATTGCGCCTGAACGCCTCTTCCAGCGCGCCGCCGAAGAGCCCCTGGCGCAGGCCAGTTGACGGCCGGATTCACTGATGCGGGGTGGGATTGATGAGGCGCAAGTGATCGACGCCGTGATCGGTGAAGTGATCGAGGTAGTGGTCCTCCAAGTCGCGAAGGCGCTCGCTCAACTCGACGGGATCAAGGCTCTGGCCGCCCTTGAGCCGTAAATCCCTGTCGGCCAAAGCGCTGGCCAGTTCGCCCCAAAAGAAGTCGTCCTCGAATTCCTGGATGGATTTGGCATAGACGGAGTCCGTCTCATATTCTTCGCGCAGCATGTATTGGCCGCGGGTGGGATCGAACTCGGCGATGTCGCGGTGGCCGTCGCGCCAGCCGGCTTCAAAGACCTTGTCCGCCGCGACCTGCATGGCGTGGAGTTCCTCCGAGTATTCCTTGTCCTGGTTGGCTTCGGCCACGTAGAGGGCGAGGCTAACCATGTGCATCAGACTGCGGATTTCTTCAGAGGATAACTCGAGGGTCATGGATGAATTCGGATGAGCCGGTCGGCACATATACCGCATGGGGCGCTCACGCCACGGGAATCCTCTATCGGAAGCGCCAGGGGCGCGTATGACTGAGGAGTGCGACCTTCGATTGTCATACCAGCGTACAACGAAGAAAAGGAACTGCCCGGCTGTCTGGCGGCCGTGGCGGAGGCGGTGGCGGGCTGCGGGCTGCGGGAGGACGAGATCGAGGTGGTGGTGTGCGACAACAATTCATCGGATGGCACGGCGGAAGTGGCGCGCCGGGGTGGGGCGCGCGTCGTCTTCGAGCCTGAGAATCAAATCAGCCGCGCTCGCAATGTGGGCGCCCTGGCGGCCCGGGGTGAATGGCTGTTGTTCGTGGATGCGGATTCGCGGCTGGCGGCGGCGAATTTGCGGCGCGTTGTCGAACTGGCGCGGTCGGACGCTCCGGTGGTCGGAGGCGGGTGTGTGATCCGATTGGATGGCGTGCCGTGGTGGGCGCGAATCGGAGTGTGCGGATGGAATGGGTATTCGGTGGTCCGGCGCGTGGCGGCTGGATCCTTTGTCTTTGCGCGGGCCTCGGCGCACCGGGAGTTGGGTGGATTCAGTCTGGAGCGATATGCGGCGGAGGAGTTGGATTATTCGCGATGCTTGCGACGATGGGGGCGGGCACGCGGGTGGCGGTTTGTGATTTTGCGCGGTCATCCGCATGTAAGTTCGGGTCGCAAATTCCGCCATCGACCGGCGTCGGAGCTCATTCGGCTGCTGGCACGGCTGGCTCTGAGTTACCGGAATGTCATCCGCGATCGCCGTATGCTGGATTATTTTTACGACGGTCGGCGGTGAGATAGGGAGCGGCCGTGGGCGGGTGGGAGTTAGATTTGATGTTTGACAAAATTGTTTCCGACTTATGGGTGGAGGTTCATGAACACATCCATCTCCGCTGACGCCCTCCGCCGCGCCGCCTCGATCCGCGATCAAATTGATCAGCTCGAATCGGAGTACAAAGCCATCCTCGCGGGTGAAAGCGCTCCGGCCCGCAGGGGCCGCAAGCCCGCGCAGAAAATCGCCCGCCGACCGGGACGTCCGGCCAAAGCGGAGGCTCCCGTCGTTGCCACCAAGAAGACGAGAAAGAAAAAGCGCAAGCTGAGCCCCGAGGCGCGCGCGCGCATTGTGGCCGCAGTGAAAGCGCGTTGGGCGCGTGAGCGGGCGAAAGGTTAAGTTTCCCTGGCATAGGGAATGCCTTCCGACGAAAGTCGGGAGGCATGGGTCGGGGTGTGCCGCGGGGCAAAGGTAAATGGCGAGCGGGAAGAGGCCTGCATCGATGGAAGTCCGTGGATAGGGTGACCCGGCCGACCAGGGCGACCTGGCGTTTTCCTCCGCCGAACCATGCGGTGATCGGCGATGCCTCTGAGGTAGCTTCCTTATCGGAGCGACGGGCCTACTCGGGATCAAGCCGTCCTGGTGGGAGCGAGGAGTTGCTTGATCTCGCCCGCTTGGCGGACCAAGCTCGTGACATTATGCGCGGAGATTCAAGCATCTTGAAGGTTCTGGGGGGAGGAGCGTGGCTTTTGGCGTGCGCGGTGGCGATGGGTGAGGGGAAATCGCGTGAGGCGGGCGGTCTGGAGTCGTTTGAGCACGATCCCCGGATCGCGATGAGTCTGTTTGCGCGGGAACCGGACGTAGTGGATCCGGTGGCGCTGTGTTTTCCGGCGGACGGGTCGTGTCTGGTGGTTGAGATGCGTGATTACCCGTTGGGCGTGGGCGACGGAAAACAGCCGGGGGGCCGAGTGCGTCGCTTGCGCGACGCGGATGGTGACGGTCGGGCGGACGAGTCGGTGGTTTTTGCCGAGGGGCTGAGCTATCCCACATCGATCACGCCATGGCGTGGAGGCGTGCTGGTGGCGGCGCCGCCGGACATTGTGTACCTGGAGGACACGGATGGCGATGGCTGGGCCGAGGTGCGGCGGGTGGTGGCCACGGGATTCCCGTTGGGTGTGACGGACAGCAATTTTAACGGCCTGCGATTTGGACCGGACGGGCGGATCCACGGGGTGAACGCGGGCAACGGCGGGCGGATCACGATGACGCTGAATCCCGATGCGGATCCGGTGATGTTGGGGAGGCTTGATTTTGCATTCGATCCCGATGGCGGGCGTCTGGCAGCCACGGTGGAGACGGGCGGGGGGTTTGGTCTGGTGTTTGACGACTGGGGTCGATCGTTCACGGCGCACAATCGCGAGTACTTGATGCAGCGCGTGGTACTGCAGCGGTACTTGGAAGGAATCCCCTCGTCGCGCTGGCTTGGGCCGTTCACTGTTTTTATTGCGCGGGACGGGCATGCGACGCGGCTGTTTCCGATTGGGAATGTCCAGACGCGGGTCAACCATCCGGAGCAGGCCGGACATTTTTCCTCGGGGTCCTCGACGTTTTATTTTGGCAATTCTTCATTTGGTCCCGAGTGGGAGACGTCGATTCTGACGTGCGATCAGGCGGCCAGCGTGATTCATCGGGATGAACTGCGCCTGACGGGTCCGGTGGCCGTGGCCGATCCGACCAATAGTGATGGGAAGGAATTTTTGGCGAGCCAGGACGTGGCGTTTCGCCCGACGGCGCTTGAGCACGGACCGGATGGGGCGGTGTGGATGCTCGACATGCAGCGGGAAGTGATCGAGCATCCGGATTATATTCCGGCGGAGGTGAGAAAGACGATGAATCTGCGGGAAGGGGATAACCGGGGACGGGTCTATCGTCTCGTGCCCACGGCGGGACTGCCGGTGGCTGAGCCACCATTGGCCGGAGCGGGTGTGGAGGTGTTGGTCTCCGCGCTTGGGGCGCGCAGCCCATGGCGGCGGGAGACGGCGCATCGGCTGCTCCTGGAGACCAAGCCGGTGGCGGCGCGGCCGGCGCTGGAGGCGATGGCGGCGGACGAATCGGCGCCGGTCGCGCGGGTGCGGGCGCTTTGGGTGCTTCAGTCGTGGGGAGGGATGACTGACGCGTTGCTGAAGAGTGCCTTGAGCTCGGCGACGCCGGGTGTCCGTTCGGCCGCGCTGGGGCTGACCGAGGCGCGCTCCGCCACGGTGTTTGCCACCAGTGTTTTCGCGGCGCTCCAGGACTCGGCACCTTCGGTCAGGCTGCAGGCTGCGCTGACGGCGGGGGCGCTGCGGTTGCCGAATCGTGCGTGGCCGCTGCTTGAGATGTTGCGTCGCGACGCCGCGGATCCGTGGATGGTCAAGGCGGCATTGATTGGTATGGGTGAAGAGGCGCCGGTCGCGCTGACTCAAGCGCTTGCACCGTCGGCCGATCGACCAGTGGATGCCGCACTGGAACCATTGGCCCGTCTGGCGGTCTCGTTCGGAAAACCCCTGCCGGTGCTGGATGCAGCGAGGCTCACGCCCGGGCTGGCGGCGGGATTGGCCGCCGGCGCCACCCCCGCCGCGGAGGACGAGAAAGTGGCCTGGCAGAGCCGGTTGGAGCGCTGGGTTCAGTCGGCGCCGGAGACGGCACGGCCATTACTTTTTGATCTGGCGGGAGCCCTCGGGGTGTCGGTTCCCGAGGGATTGGCCTCCGAACTCGATCGCGCGGCCGAGGTGGCGCGGGATGCGGCGCGCCCAGAGGCGGAGAGGATCAAGGCGGTGGCCCTGCTGGCGCGGGCACCATCCACCGATCCGTTGGTGCCGCTGCTGGATGGGACGACGTCCGCCGGCCTGCAGCAAGCGGTGGTGGCGGCGCTGCAGCGTCATCGGACTCCGGCCCTGGGGGAGCGGCTGCTGGAACGCTGGCCGATGGTCAATCCAGCGGTGCGCCCGGCCTTTGTCAGCCTGTTCGTCGACCATCGGCCGTGGCACGCAGCACTCATCGGAGCGCTCGAGCGGAAAGCAATCGTCTTTGGCGAACTGAATCTGGATTTGGAACAACGCAGGGAATTCATCAAGGATGGCGATTCCAAACTGAGGGAGCGGGCATTGCAATTCTTCGATGATCATGAGTATTCCAACCGACGGAAAGCGGTGGCGGAGCTGCTGACGCAACTCCCGGCGAAGGGCGATCCCCGATCGGGATTCCGGTTGTTCATGGAGCGCTGTCAAATGTGCCACGTGCGCGGCACGCTGGGCAACGCCGTGGGCCCGGAATTGCTCGGTCTCAATCATCGCAGCACCGAAGACCTGCTCAGTCACATCGTCGATCCCAACATGGCGATTCACCCCAACTATGTCGCCTGCACCGTGGCCACAAAAACGGGTGAGCGCCACACCGGGCTGCTCCGCGACGAGAGTGCGAACTCGGTTTCCGTGCTGATGCCTCTGGGGTCACTGGTCACAGTGCCCCGGGCACAGGTCGAAAGCGTGACGACAATGAACCGATCGCTCATGCCTGAGGGTCTCGAGAGCGGACTGCTGCCGGAGGAAATTAAAGGGCTGATTGAGTTTTTGCAGAGTCGGGAGTGAGGGGAGGGAGAGGAGGAATGGAAAGAATCAGGGGGACCGGGTCATCCAGCGGGGGAGGTCGGTGCCGGCGAGGATGAGGGTGATTTCTCCTTTTGGGGGGTGTGCCTGATAATGGGCCAGGCAGTGGGCGGCGGTGTCGGTGCGGAATTCTTGAAACTTTTTGGTCAATTCGCGGGCGACGCAGAGGAGGCGGTCGGGGGCGCGGGCGGTGATGAGTTCGAGTGTTCCGATGAGGCGATGGGGTGACTCAAAGAAGGCGGTGGTTTCCGGTCGGGCGAGGGCGGCGTCGAGGGCGCGCTGGCGCTGGCCGCTTTTGACTGGGAGGAAGCCGCCGAAGGAGAACTCGGTGGCGGGCAGGCCGCTGCCGACGAGTGCGGTGATGGGAGCGGAAGGGCCGGGGATGACCTCATAGGGGAGGCCAGCCCGGCGGATTTCGTGGAGCAGCCGCTGGCCCGGGTCGCTGACGAGCGGCATGCCGGCATCGGAGATGAGGGCGACGCTGCGACCGGCGCGTAGGTCGGCCAGCAGTTGTTGCGAGCGCCCGGCTTCGTTGTGTTCGTGGAGGCTGACGAGGGGTTTGCGAATTCCGTAATGCTGCAGGAGGGGGAGGGAATGGCGAGTGTCCTCACAGGCGATGAGATCGACGGTCGCGAGGATGCCGCGGGCGCGGAAGGTCAAGTCGGCCAGATTGCCGAGTGGGGTACCAACGAGGTAGAGGGTGCCCGGGGTGGCGGATTGGGGGACCGGGTCCATGGCGACCGCGGGGTGGCGGCCGCTAGAAGCTGCTGCTGCTGCGCCGGTTGCCGAGGATGTCGCGTCCGGTGGCGACGCCGGTTTGTCCGGGGATGCCTTCGGAGAGCCGGGTGACGAGGTCGCGGGCGGCTTCGGCGGCCGCCTCATTGAGCGCCTGGCGTTCGGTGAGCTGGAAGTTTTCGTCGAGGAAAATGTGGGAAGAGCCGCGGGCGCGGCCATCGGCAAGCACTTCACGCGTGCGAGCGTCTTCGAGGGTGAAATCCACGGTGATTTCGAATTCCATTTCGCGCGTGCGCAGGGTGTTGAAGCGCGCGCTGCGGAGGGGGCGTCGGCGGATCTCGATCAAGGTGCCCTTGAGCACGGCGTCGGCGGAGGCGGAGCTGGCCACCTTGAAGCTGCCGTCGTTCTGGAGGCGTTTGATGACCTCGTTGGTGATGAGCACGGACGATCGAGGCTCGAGTGTCATGTTCTTGAACGTCGGCACGGCGATCGAACTCACGCTGGCCAGCCTGGCCGGCTTGATCGGCCCCATCGTATAACCGGCGCAACCGGCCAGGAGAATCAGCGGGGCGGCCAGCAGAACGAGAGACCGGGAGAAAGCGCGGATAATGGGCATGAATGAAGAGTTGAATGGTCGACCCGTCCTCTGGCAAGGCGATTTTCGACGGCCGATGGGATTTGCGGCCGATTACGATCCTGCGGGTTCGTCCGGCGTGTCGGATTCCTCGGCAGCGGGTGTTTCAGCGGGTGTTTCAGGTTCGGATGCGGGCTCTGGTGGGGCGGGAATGGCTGGTGGGGGAGGCAGCAGCAAGTCTTCTTTCATCGGGTTTTCGGCATCCGGTGTCGGCAGGTTGGCCGGTTCCTCGATCGGCGTGAAGGGGATCGTGTCGTCGACGCGCATCTGTGGCTGGCGCCGGCGCTCGGGCGGGGGCGGGGGACCGAAATAATCGGGGCGGCTCTTGGTGTCGGACTTGGCCGGGACGGCGAGGTCGGTACTGGCTACATTCAGTCCCGACATGGAATCCAGGAGTTTCGGATCGCGGGCCGACAATTGGTTGAGGCGTTCCTGGGCGTCGGCAAAGACAGTGGAGGATGGCGACTTTAGCGCCTCGCTGTAATAAATGGCGGCGGCCTTGAGCTGGCCTTTTTTCTCGTAGAACTGGCCGGTTTTGAACGCCTTGCTGGCTTCGTCCTCGGAGATTTCGAGGATTGTTTCCTGGGAGGCCACGACGTCCGGATCGTCGCCAAAGAGCAGGCCCGCCGATTCGAAGGCTTCGCGGGCGGCGGTCAGATTGCTGGCGTCGCGGCTTTTTTGAGCGACGGCGAAATTGACGTTTCCGATGCGAACGGCGGCGTCGGGCGCCTCCGGGCTGTCGGGGTAGGTGTCGACGACCTTTTGAAAAGCGAGGGTGGACTTTTCGCTGTCGCCGAGGTCATTGCGTTCCGCATAGAGTTCGGCGATGGCGAACTGGGCCTTGGGGGCGTAGGTGCTGCGAGTTCCGTTTCGGATGACTTTTTCGTACATCTCGACCAAGTCATCGGTGGTGCGCTTGCCGAAGCCGAGCACACCGCCCGGGTTGGCGCGCAGGTCGTTGGCGATGGTGAATTGCCGCTCGAGCGCGGTGGCGTACTCCGGGCTCTGAGGGTGCTTCTCGATCAGCGTTTGGTAGGCGTCGAAGGATTTTTGTTTCTTGCCTTCGCGTTCGAGAAGCTGGGCGGACCGAAAGCGCGCGGTGGCGGCGGTTTTGGTGAAAGGGAAGTCGTTCGCGAGCTTGTCGTACGCTTTGGCCGCCGCGCCACCACGTCCCTGGCTTTCCATCGCACTGACTTGCGCGAGGCGGGCGGCCGCGCGGTTTTCGTGGTCAGCCAATTGGGCCGCTCCAGGTGGCGCTTCCGCTTCTTTACGACCGAATCCGAACAACTTGGGGGCGGCATCGGCATGCGGAGGAATCGCCGTGGCCAAGGCCACAGCGGCGACGCCCAGCGGAGTGAGGAAACGGACGGTCATGACGACGGTTAAACTAGGGCCGAGCGAGCCGGTGTCAAATGGGGAGGGGGAAGCGGTATGAGGGAAGGGGTAAGGGGGGAGTTATTTGAGATTTGAGGTCGATTTGAGATCTGAGATCTGAGATCGATTTGAGATCTGAGATCTGAGATTTTTGAGGGGAAGAAGCTGAAATTTTGGCGAAGAGGGCGGGTGGTGGGTGGGCTGATGGGGTTGGTGACTGGCGGACTAGCTGAGGAGAAGAGGGAGAAGGAGGAGAGGGTGGTGGAGTGTCGGTTGGAGCGGTTGGCGCCGAAGCCGGGCGGGGGTGGTCTTTGCCGGGAGTTCGGGCATTCGGTTGGGGGACTTGGATCGTTCATTTCCAGGGCTTGGGGCGTTGAATGCGGGATTTGGGGGATCGACGCTGGCGGATGGAGAGTGATACGTGGACCGATTGATCTGGAGGTGGCGGCCGAGCCTGTTGGTGTTGAATGAGGGTGACAACGATCTGGCGAACGGGCAGCCTGACACGCGACTGTTTGACGACGCTCGGCGGCATTGGAATGGCGCGGGCTACGAAAAGTGGCGCGCAGCGCTGGATCGGGTTTTTGGTGGCTCCGAGGTGAGCCGCGGAGGGCAAGGCGACGAGAAGCTTCGGGTGTGTCTTGACGGCGGCCGGATTTCCCGCCACATCGGCGGGCATGAGTCGAACCGACCACCACGAATGTCATGGGGACCAGTGCTGCCCAAGCGATGAGGAACTCATCGAGGAGGTGGCCGACGAGCCCAGCCTGGAAGAAGTTTTCGGGCTCAAAGTGCCATCGGAGCCGCTTTTGTTGAGAGCCGGTCCGGTGGAAGTGCAGTTTGATCCGGACTGGGGGATTGTGCGCGGCTTCGTCGTCGGCGGACGTGAAGCCGTGCGTGCCATTTATCCGGCGGTTCGATCGTCGAAATGGAAGACCATTCCTCCGCGGATCATCGATCTACGGGTCGACGCGGGAGAGGATTCATTTCGACTCACCTTTGCCTGCGAACACGTCGACGCGGAGGCTGGGATTGACTTTGCGTGGCGCGGTGAAGTGACGGGCGGGGCGGACGGGAGCGTGAGTTATCAATTCGATGGGGTGACGCGCCGGGCCATGGAAACGAACCGAACTGGATTGTGCGTGCTCCACCCCATTCTGCCGATGGCCGGGCGGCCGGTCACGGTGAGGCACGGGGACGGGCGTGTTGTTGCGACCGATTTTCCCGCACTGATTTCTCCGCACCAACCGTTTTTCGATGTGGCGTCGTTGAGGCACGAGGTCGCCCCCGGCTTGCGGGTTCGCGTGGATTTCGAAGGCGGGGTATTCGAGACCGAGGACCAGAGGAACTGGACGGATGCGTCGTACAAATCGTATGGGGGCGCTCTCTCGATCCCTCTGCCGCTGCGGTGGGCAGCGGACCATGCCGTGATGCAGAAGGTGACGGTGTCATTGGCCGCGGACACGGTGGTTCCCGCGCCGGTGGCGGCTGGCCGTCGCATTTGTGTTTCGCTTCCATCCCAGGGAACGACTCGGTTGCCAAGCATCGGCCCACGGTTTGCTCCGGAGGCTGGCGAACCTGAGGAGTCTTTGGTCGCCCAGTGGCGCGAATGGGCGCCGGGGCATCTCATGGTCGATGTCGACTTAACGACAGTCGATTGGCAAGACAGGCTGAAGCTGGGGCGGGCTTGGGCGTGGGCGATGGGGGCGTGTGTTTTGCTCCGGGTGGTGTTCACCCCGAACCATCAGCCAGCGTTGGCGAGGCTGGCCGGTGTCTTTGGCGGGGCCGAAGATCTCATGGCGGTGGTGGTGGTGGGCGTCGGCGAGCCCTGTCCTGGAGCGGTGACGATGGGGTTGGTGGCGGCGGCGTTCGCTCGAGCCGGCTGCCATGTGCCCATGGCCGCGGCGCCGGCCGATAACTTTGCCGACATGAATCGATTTCGTCCGTCGTCAGCGTACTGGGCGGCACCTCCGATGTGCCCGCAGGTCCACACGTTCGACCATGTTTCGATCATGCAAAATCTCGAGGCTCAGCCCGCCCTGCTGGCCACCGTCCGCTCCTTCAATCCGCATCCGCTGCTGATCGGTCCCGTGGCGCTCCTGCGGCGGCGCGTGGCCGATGCGCGCCAGGGATCCTACTTCGCGGCGGCCTGGACGGCCGGCAGTTTGGCCGCGGTTCTGCCGACCGGGTTGGCCGCCGCGGTGACGTATCACGAACATGCCGGCCCGATGGGCATCCCTGGCACTCCCTGCGCCGGCGTGTTCGGCGGCCTGGCCGGCGCGACCTCCACGGCCCGCACCGTAGTCAGCGATCCGTCGGCCGTGGCCGCGCTTTGCGTGTTCGATCCGTCGGGAGACCGCCGCGTCCTTTTGGCCAATCTGACGCGCCACTCGGTGGCGATCGCTTTCGACGATGGCGGCGACGACATCGAATTCGGCCCATATGTGGCCGCGTGGGTCGAAATGTGACGGCTCAATAGCCGCGGTAATATTGGCTTTCGCGGTAAGCGCGATCGTTCGGGTAAGACTGGCTTTCACGGTAGGCGCGCTCGCTCGGGTAATACTGGCCTTCGCGGTAGGCGCGCTCGCTCGGGTAGTAGCGCCCGTTCTTGTAATAACCTTCGTTGCGCTTGTCCTGGGCATCGCCCACCAACGCGCCGCCCACGGCGCCCAAAGCCCCGCCAATGGCCGCTCCTTCCAAGCCCCGACCGCTTTGGTGGCCGATGATGCCACCGGCGGCGGCACCTCCGAGTCCGCCGATGACGGCGCCGGTTTGGGAATTCGGGCCGCCGCATGACGCGAGCATCATGGCCGCGGCCCCGATCAGGGTGGTGGTACGTTTGATCATGGATTGATGGGGTATGGGAAAGCTGAAGATAACAGTGGCTCGTGAAGACGGGGCAGGCAAAGCGAATATTCAATGAAAGTCGATGATAGTTGCCCGGACTTGGCTACTGCATCGGCGGTTTATGGCCTAAACGCCGCTGAAGACACCGGGGCTGGCGCCATTGACGAGCCTGTTTTGGTTCGGGGAAGAGACGGAGGGCAAACCGGACGACTATCGGGCGGAACTGCACGACACGGACGGGCTGCTCATATGGATGGAGAACGACGAGACGGTCTGGCGCCCGTTGGAAAATCCGCTCCGCCACCATCTGATTCGCCACAGCGTCTTCGCGGCGGACGGTCCCCAGGCCCTTGGATTGCTCCAGCGTGATCGCGAGTACCTCAATTACCACGAAATCATGAGCTTGTATCATCGCACGCCGAGCATGATGGTTCGCCCTGAGGCCAAGGAACTCGAGGAGGTCGGGGTCGGATCCCCGGAAATTTGGGCCCTGCGCGCCACCTTGCCGGCGCGGGGCTCAGCCCGCCCTCGCTCCGGCCAAAAAACTGCGCGTCATGTCTGACGCGCGAAAGCATGGCGTGGCTGCACAGCCGAGTTGGGACCTTGCAGAAAGCAGAACTGGATCCGCGGTGGCGCCAAGCCCTGCAACGATATAAGTGCGTGAGCGCCAAGCGAAGCAGCCATGGCATGGCCCCCACGGCGCCTCACTCCCACTTGATCACTTCGTCCCCGGGCTTGAGCGTTTCTCCGGGTTGCAGGGCCGAGGCATTCACGGCGAGGATGGCTTGGCTTTCCTCCACCGTCTCGCCCACTTCGACCTTCTGCGCCACGATGAAATGGCCGCGACGGACCGCGTACACTTGACCCGTCTTCAATCCGCGGGCGCTGCCGGCATCGATCACCGCAAACCCCTGGTCGGGGTGATACTCCTGAACTTTGGCAATTGAGGGAGCTTCCTTGATCCGCACCTGCGTCGCGGTCAGCACGGCCGCATCGGGCGGCAGGCCCGACTCCGGGCTGTTCTGCATCTTCTTGACGGTCGAGGAGAGAAGCGAATTCTCGGTCTCCGCCTGCTCGAGTTGCCGCTGGAGCGCCGCACGATCCAGAGTCGCCTGATCCACAGCCGCCGCCGGGGCGGGAGCGGGCGCCGACGAATGAAGCACAGGAGCGGCCGCCGGGACGTGCGGTATGGCCGGCGCCTGGCGGGCCAGGGCATTGAGCCTCCGCTCGTAAATCATCTCGCCACGATAATGCATCGCCAGCATTCCCGTCGCCGCCAAGAGCAAGGCAAACAGTCCGAAGAAGAAGTATTCGAGTTTCACAAGGGGGAAGAGGGAAGGATGAGGGATGAAGGAGGAAGGAGGAAGGGGAGTGTAATGGGTTGGACAGGGTAATGCAACCGGGGGTTCCGGGCGGTCAGCTTGATGAAGGGAGACGACGGGTTGGTGTGCTTATTTCACATGAGGAGAGCGGCACCCATCCAAACGGCACCGGCGACGCCGGTGAGCAGGGCGGTGGCGAGCAGGACGGCGAAGCATCCTCGGGCAGCCGGCAATTCCTCCGAGGGGGAGGAGCGTCCGGGCCGGCCGGGGGGACGGGGTGCGGCGGTGGCGGGTGATTCGTAGCGGGCGTAGGTGTCGCCGAGCATGAGGGTGTCGCCGTCGCTCAATTCGGCGAGGGAGGAGGTTCGGCCATTGACGCGGGTGGGGTTGGTGGCGCCGAGATCGTTGACGATAAAATTGCCGGACTGGGAGCGTTTGAGGATGAGGTGATGGGACGAGACACGGGGGTCGGGGATCACGATGTCGTTGTCCGGGGCGCGACCGATGGTGAAGGAGTCGCCCTCGAGGGAGAAGCGGGCTTCGGCACCGTCGGGGAACACGAAATGGATTTTCGGCATAAAATCAGTGTAGGAAATGGCATTGCGGCTGCAAGGGAATGCGCTAGATGACCGCGCCGAGTCGCCGCACCATGACCGAATCGATTGCCACGTCCACTGCCTACGAGATCCGGCGCTCGCCGATCCACGGCACCGGTGTTTTTGCCGCGCGCGACCTGAGCAAGGGCGAACGAATCGTCGAGTACACCGGCGAACTGATCAGCAAAGCGGAGTCCGAACGCCGTGGACTCGACCTCATGGAAAAGGCCCTCCGGGATGGCGGGGCTGCCGTCTACATCTTTTCGCTCGATGATGAGTGGGATCTGGACGGCGACCAGCCGGACAACGACGCCCGATTGATCAACCATTCCTGCGATCCGAATTGTGAGGCCTGGAATTATGACAATCGACTGTTCATCGAGGCTAAACGAGCCATCGAAAAGGGGGAAGAACTCAGCTTCGACTACGGCTTCTCGATCGAGACCTGGGAGGACCATCCGTGCCGCTGCGGGACCCCCAAATGCCCCGGCTATATCGTGGCCCGGAAAGACTGGCCCAAACTCAGAAGGGCCATCGCGGCCAAGCTGCGCTCCTCACGTGGGACGGGGAATGGGAAGAACGGGAAGAATGGGAGGAAAGCGAGCTGAGGAGGCTCTCCCGCGGCGTGTCCTCCGACCGCTGACCGCCGACCGCTGACTGCTGACTGCCGACAGCCGCCCTCACCCGACCACCGCGGCCTGGCGGGCCAGCAGCCGGTGGTAGGGGGTATCGGCGATGTCGATGTCGTCGAGGGTGAGTGGTTCATCGCGGGCGATGGCGCGGCGGATGATGGCGTGGCGCGGGGTGCCGGTGTCATCGCGGCTGACCACGAGTTTTTCGAGCGGGACGTGGTGGCGGGGGGCGGCGTGGGCGGTGGTGTCGACCAAGCCATAAGCTTCATCGCTGCCGAGGGCGTGGGTAATGACGGTGCCCGGGGCGAGATCCTTTTTCGCGTAGGCGTAAACGTTGTTGAGTTTTGGGCCGGTGGGTGGCGTGATGATGGCGCGGTGGTCGAGGCACGCCTGGGCGATGGCGCGGGGGGTTTCAACGTGGCATAAGTGGTAGGGGCGAAAGAAGAGATAGTACGGTCGGCGGGAAGCGACCTTGTAATAATTGAGCAGAAAGTCCTGTTGCTCGTCATCGCACCACCCGACCATATAGACGCCGCCGCCAGGCCAGGGCACGCCCAGGGTGTAGTCGACGCGGCCCTGATCGCCATATTTTGAAAAGTCGAAAACATCGAGCACCTCGCGCAGGTCGCGGCAGCACGGACCTTCCATGCCGGGGACAAGCGGGGTCAGGCCGAGGTAGTTTCCGATGAGCGCCTGCTCGACGTTCATTTTGGTGCCGTCGGTATAGCTGACCGTCTGGATGACGCTTCCTTTTTGTTTTTCGGCCCAGGGGCGGGCGTGGTCGGCATCGGCATGCCGGTCCTGGAACCCTTTCATGTTGCCGGCCTGCACAATCTTGAATCCCCAGAGCCGGATTTCGTCGGCCATGGTGGCCAGCACCCCGTGCTGGTCGCCGGCATCGCTCGTGACAATGACCCCCTGGCGCGCCGCCTCGTGCGCCAGCAGGCCGCCGAGCATCAGGTCGACTTCGGCATTCATGAGAATGATGTGGGCGGGTTGGGCGATCGCGGCCAGGCAGTATTCGGCGGCCTCATGAACCGAATTGGTGCACTCGACCAAGGCGTCGATGCGCACATGCCGCAGCAAAGTGAGCCCATCGTCGGTCGTGAGCACTTGACCAGGTTTGCGCTCGGGCGGGCGCTCCGGGTTCTCCACCGGCACCCGCTCCAGCCTGCTCGCCTGCACGCCGCGGACCAGCGCGGATTCCTGAATGTCCGCGAGAAATACCAGTTCCATCCCAGGAGTGCGAGCGACCTGCCACGCCACGCCGGAGCCCATGGCCCCGCTGCCGATGATGCCGACGCGCAGTCGCTTGCCCTCCGCTTCGAGTTGATGGAGTTTCTTGATCATGGTTTGCCTCTGCTGGTAAAATCCCCCAGTGTGCGCAGGAGCCAGCCCTTACAAGTGAGAATGCGGGGGCGGCGGGCGGACGTCGGAGGTCGGAGGGCTCAATTTGAAATGGTGTACTCTGTATGGAGGAGTCGGTATTCAGCCTGAAACGGGCGGGGTACGATGGACAGGCGGGTAACTGGCGATCGAGAGGGTGAGCCCCCAGCGAGGGGGCGAGTCTAGTCGCGGAGCGGATTTTTCGAGGGCAAGGACGAGGGCGAGGACGAGGGCGAGGACGATTCCAGGCATGCTGAACAGGACATTTTGGTGCACGGGATTGGTCGTCAGTTTCAACGATCCATCCTCGGCGCCGCTCGTCCTCGACCTCGACTTCACCGGGGCGATCCTCCTGGGCGCGTAGTCGGTGAAGGTGTATCATCTGAGGATGGTCTCGTCTTCTCGAGTGAGGGTCGCGTGGATCACCCGGAAGCGTATCGGGCCTTGGGTTTTCTACTCACGATCGTGTTTCGCCGCACTCTGGATTTCGAAAACCCTCGCCCGTGCAAAAATCCGTCGTGGTGTGAAGGCGACTTGGGAATGTTGGCCTTGACGGCTTGGCCGGAAATCTTCACTCTCGCGCCGATGACGGTGCTCGTGTGAGCGGGATGACCGTTGTGATTTGCATGAATCTTCGTGATCAGCTCAAGGAAATCCTGCCGGAGATCCTGCCCAGCGACCCCTCGAGCGCCATCAAGGGTACAGAGCTCATCCGGCTTGTGAAGTACCGACTGAGGCAGGAATACAGCGACGCCACGCTGCGATATCATTTTTCGATTCTCTGTGCCGACCCATCGTCGCCGATTGCGAAAGTCGATCAGGGGCAGGGATATTACCTCAGGACGACGCGGGTGGCGACGCTGGAGGACGCGCGAGCCCTGGCGGCGGCGGGATTTACCCAAGCGGGGATGGATTTGTTTCAGGGTGGCCGGGAGATGGTCGATCTGGCGCGCGGACGGATGACGAAGATGCGGGCGTTGTATCTTCGGGCGGCGGCGGCGGATGCGCGGTTTCCGTTTGCCTTGTCGCCGAGTTCCTCCCCGGAAGGGCTGTGGAAGTATCCGGATGTGGCGGTGGTGGACTGGGAGTTGGAGGAGGCGGGCGAAAATGGATTTCGGCTGAGTGGCGACCTGATGGAGCTGAAGCGGAGCCTGGGGGTTCAGCCCTTCGTGGTGTCGAGCGTGCGGCTGGCGATGGTGGCGAGTTACGACAATGTGCGGGAGTTGTTTTTCCAGGCGCTGAGTGGATCGCGTTGGGCGCACACCGGGGAGCTGGTGATTGGGGCCGCCATCACGGATGAGCAGCTCGCGGAAGACCTGCGGCGCCTCGGAGGCGAATATGGCATTGGGGTGAGTACGTTGGGCGTGCAGATCGAGGCGCTCGACGATATCGCGGACGCCACCTCCATCGCGCGCATGGAGGATCGAGCCTTCGAAAACCTGCAGGGCCGGCTGCTCGCCCGGCAAAAGATCACGTCAGCCCGTCCATCGGCCACCATCGATTGGCGGCTGATCCGCGACATGCGCCGCGAGCACCCGGAGTTTCATGCGTTCTTTGCGTGGATCGAGCAGTGCCTCAAGGATGGAACGGCGATCCCTCACCAAGAAGGTGCGGCGCCCACGCCTCAATTGGCCCTGGCCCCGGTGCGCTCGGTCAGGCTGCCCGGCTGATCGGACGCCGGTTGCGCATGAGCCCGGCCTGCCGGAAAGGGGAGTCGCGGTTCTCCTCGAGGGCCGCCACGAGACCGCGCGATGCATTTGTACGTCCACATCCCGTTCTGCCACCGCATCGGCCCGTATTGCAGCTTTCACAAGCACACGCCGGGTGGCCACGACCTGCGCGCGTTTTTTCGCGCCGTGATCGCGGAGGCGCAACGAGCGGTGGAACAGCATGGCGGCAGCGCCCCGCGCACCGTGTACTTCGGCGGCGGCACTCCCACGCTGCCGGGCCGAGCGGTGCTGGCGGAATTCCTTGAAGCATTCAGGCGCGTCTTCGATCTCTCAGGCGTCGAGGAATGGACGGTGGAGGCGAACCCACGGACGTTCGACTCGGAAAAAATTCGGCTTTTGCTCGATCACGGCGTGACACGGGTCAGTCTGGGAGTGCAAGCGTGGGACGCGGCCACGCTGGCCACTCTGGGGCGAGACCATGCCCCGGACGAGGCGCGTGCGGCGTTCGAGATTCTCCGTGCCGCTGGCGTCCCGTCTGTGAATGTGGATCTCATGTTCTCCATCCCGGGTCAGAGCCTCGAGACCTGGGCGGCCACCGTGCACACCACCCTCGCCCTGCAACCCGATCATGTCTCTGCATACAATCTGAACTACGAAGAGGACACGGAGTTCTTCGACCGCCTGTCGCGCGGCGAATTTCGCACCGACGAGGAGGCCGATGCCTCGCATTTTCTGCTCGCCGACGCGCAGTTGTCCGCAGCCGGCTACGACCATTACGAAATCTCGAATTACGCGCGCCCCGGGCACCATTCGCGCCACAATCAGTCGTATTGGCACGGCGCGGATTATCTCGGGATCGGTCCGGGAGCCTTCTCCACGGTGGGCGGTCGCCGCTGGAAAAACGTCGCTGAAACAAAAACCTACGTCGAGCGAGCTCTCAGCGGTCAGGCCGTCGAGAGCGAGATCGAAGTTCTGTCCGCCGATGCCCTGCGCCGTGAGCGAATTGCCCTGCTCCTTCGCACCACGGCGGGCGTGCCGCTCGACCTCCTCAGCCCATCGGCCCTGGCCAAACTGCCGGCCCTCGCCGAGGCCGGCTTGGCCTTTCCCCCGGCCCAAGGCCGCCTCGCCCTCACGCCGCAAGGGCGCCTCGTCGCCGACAGCGTGGCCGTCGAGTTGTGGTGAGCGGGGCGCGGGCCTGGGCGAGATCGCTTTTCCGACGGCGAGCGCCGTCGTTCCTGCGGTACCGTTGCTCATGACCGGCGTCAGCCGCAATGCCGCGACCGGGAATTGTATGATCGCGTCACTCAGCCGTAAAAAGCGAGGGTCTGGGTCGGGTCAGCGACCGGATTCGGATCCTCCGAACCCTTGTTCGGCGATCCGGCGCTCGTCGGGCGGTAGCGATTCGATCCACGCGCGGGCCGCGGCTTCGTCGTAGAGCTGCCATTGGCCGGCCACATTGGCCGCGGCCCAGGCACGCGCTTCCCCGGGGGGCAAGGTGGCGGCCCAGTCGGCGGCCACCTGCGGACTTTCGGCGGCCCATTGCGTTGCGGTGGCGGCGAGCGATCTGGTGTGCTCGGCGTACAGCTTCCATTTCGTCCGGCCGTCAGGCATGGCTTCGATCGCCGGGCCGACTTTTTCCGGATGAGTGGCGGCCCATTGAGCCAGCACGATGCCCAGGGCTTCGCTTCGTCTCGCCTGATCGGGCAATGCTTGAGCCCAGGCCAGCGCGGCGTCCGCTTCGCGTCGCGCCCAGCCGCTGACCAAGTGTTCTGGATCCAGTGAATGGTTCCAGGCCGCGGCCAGCGTGGCTCCGGCCACTGGGTCCACTTTCATCAAACCAGAAGCCATCCCGCCCATCGCGGATTGCTCCGCGAACTGTGGGTGGCGCTCAAGAATCGCGCGAGCCCGCGCGGGGTCGTCCTGGGCAATGGCGCGCACAACCATGGTGCCAAGCCACGATTCCCGTTTGGCCAAGGCCGCCGCCAACGCCGCGTCGGGATCGACTTTGCCCCACGCCCACCATGCCGGGCCGATAAATGCATCCTTTTCAGTGAAAGCAAGCGCGCCTTCAGCATCGATCGCCATCCAGCGGAGAAAGATGGCATCCCTCTGCGTCATTTCGATATGCCCGCCCGATTTTCGCATCCCGAGCAAAAGTCGTTTCAACTCGTCCGAGGTTGCCGTGCGTAGAAACCTCCCGAGTCGCTCGGCCTGCTCGAATCCTTCGGCGGCCAAAACGCTTTCCGTCGATTCGAGCGGTTGGGCTGCCGCGGCCGGCGTGATTGCTGTCGCCGGGTCGTCCGGTAGGCTCAACTGCGAGAAGTCGGCATGATCCGCAGGAGCTTCAGTCGCCGCGCCGCCATGCGGCCGATGTGACCTGTCCCATGAATCGATCCATAGGCGTCCCCCCAGCCCGAGGCTCAGACCGATCAAAACAATTCCCAGCCATCCATGGGAGGTCGTCATGTTCAAGGGAGTTTGTGCTCATGCGATCCCCTCACGCAAGGGAAGAGGCGAATCCGAAGAAGGAGAAGAGGGGGCATTGAGGTGGGACGCGACCTCCTGGGCGCGTAGGCGGTGAAGGTGTACCAACCGAGAAGTGCCCCCACTTCTCTGGCGATGGTCGCGCGATTCGCCGTGAAGGGTGTTGCCCATGGGAACTTCAACCCACGATCGATTCTCCTCTCATTGGGCACCGCTTGAGAAGGCCGTGAGAGCCTGCGGGCATCCTCGACTGTGAGGTGGACCACGATGTCCACATCATGGGTCATCCGCGGTTCGCCGTAGTACATGGAGGCCGTGCTCCCAGTGACCATGTAGCGGACACCGAGCGCGTTGAGCGCGCGAGTGAAGACCAGAAATGGCTCAGGTGACGGCATGCAGAAAGATTCGTTTCACCTCCTCCCGGACCTGCTCTTCGGTCCAATCGGGGTGGAGTTCGCGAAGCCGGGCGGCTATTGATCTTGCGGGCGCCCCAATAGAGTGCGGCGGCGGCGCGGAGTTTTTGCTCTCCGCTGAGGCGGCGCAGGGCCGCCAGGTATTCAGGGCTGGCCTCGGATCCCATGAGAATGGATAGGGCGAGGCGGCCGCGGATGCAAGGAGACCTCCGCGGCATTTGCCGTCAGAACCGGGAGGGGAACCACGAATCACACGAATATCACGAATAGCCAAGGCTTTGCCAAACGATTGCCTTCCACTTCATGGGTGAGGGGATGGTTTCCTTTAAACCTGTGATCATTCGTGCCCATTCGTGTCGTTTGTCGTTCCATCGTTCCGTCTAGGATCACGGCACGCGCACTCGATAGTATCTCGGGCCCGGCGGTGGACCGGATTCCGTGGCGGAGGCACGACCGTCCGCGCCCGTACGCAGGGTGGTGCGCAGTTGCCAGGCCGAGAGGTCCGGGCTCGACTCGAGCACATATTCTTTGTTTGGAGCGCCGAGGAAATCGATGATCGCGTCGGAGCCATTCAGCGTGACGGTGAGGTCGCCCGGGGCGAAGAGGAAGCCCGGAGATGCTTCCGCGGCGCCCGGCGATCCACCGGTGGTCAGGCTCGCGCGCCATCGGTCGGCGGACGACCAAGTGTCGTACCCGGCCGACTCGTCGCGGATGAGCAGTGAATAGCCGCCTCCATCGGTGCCCGGTTGCCAGTTGTCGCCGTACGTGAAATCGAGCACCTCCTCCCCGACGGCATCCACCAGCCTGACGCGTTCGCCGCCATTAGCGAGGTTGCCGTCGTAAGGGCCGACGACCGCGAGTCCATTGCCGTATCGTTGGGCGAACGCCGTGGGATTCTTGACCAGCACCAGCCGGCCGCCGGGCGCGAGCGAGAGGACGGGCGAGGCTGGGGAAAACGTGAACGAAATTCCGTTGGTGAAGCGGGCTCCAGTCAGGTCGAGCGGCGACTCGCCGATATTGACCAACTCGATGAATTCGTATTCCTCTTTGTCGAACGCCCCCCCCGGTGCCGGATGGAACATGAGTTCGCTAACCCGAAGCTGGCGCTGGGCGGGGGTCGGTTGGGTCGGGGTGGTCGCGGTGGCCACGATGCGGTCGTCGTCGGGATTGGCTGGATCGCGTGGATCGATCAAACTGAGGCTTTCGCCGCGCGCCGAGAGCGAGCCGTCATAGTCCCCCTGCACGAACAACCCCTGGCCGCCACGAGGACCCGAGGTCCGCGTCCGGAAGGCGGCTGCCTTGTTGGCGAGGAACAGGCTCGATCCCGGCAGGATCACCGAGCCGGGTCGCAGCGTGTGGTCGATCCCGCCAGTCATTCGCCATCCGGAAATGTCGATGGCCACATCCCCCGGGTTCATCAACTCGACATACTCCTGTTCCTGCAGGCCGCTGCTCGGGTTAGGATCGATGGCGCCGAAGGCCACGACGGCGCTGGGATTCTGCGTCTCGGCGGGAATGATTCGGCGCGAGGCATTGGTGTTGGTCGGGGCGTCGCGGAACGTCACGAAGAGCTGGTTCCGGCGCTGCGGCAGCCACGATTTGATCGAGCCGACGGTCTGGCTGGTATGCGGGTCGAGCGGCGCAAACCACGAGTCCGCGCGCTTTTCGAAGTTGTAACCGCCGGCCGGAGCGGGTGGTGGCGCCTGGAGCATGGTGTCCATGAGCGTGCGCAGGCGGCGGAGGTACATGGCGCTGGTGCGCGGATTCTTGTGCAGGGCGTCCCAGAGCCGGCTCCACTGGTTGGCATTGTCTTTGGCGTGAGCCTGATCGCCGAAAAATGGATGCGTCCACCACTGCCCGCCATCGCCCGCAATGCCAAAGGTCCAATCCTTGTCCCACGGAATGAGCATCCATTCCTTGGAGTCATTGGTGTCGCGGTAGAAATAGAAATTTTTCCGGACGTCATCCGAATCGTTGATGATGGCGCGGACGGCGAGGTAGTTGACCATGTTTCCGACGTCGAAATTGTCGAACATGAAGACCTCGCGTTCGGCGACGGGCGTGCTCGACCGCAGCGCGACCACCACCGACTGCAGATCGGCGTTATTTTCGTGCAGGCGGGTGCGTTTCTGCACGCCGTCGGTGGCGTCGGTGAAAACCGGATTGAGGTCGCTCCGCTGGTCGAACTTGTAGAGCGCTCCGTCGCGATCGAGCCCGACGCGGTCGAGCAGACGTTCGTCGACTTGTTCGACGAAATACGCGAGGCCTCCATTGCCGCCCGCGGTGTCCGCGGCGGCATTGACGCGGAGCATGAGAGGGAAGGCGATGCCGGCCGGGTGGCCAGTGCGGCGAAACGTCTCGAAAGCCATGGCCGGCCGGACGAGGGTGGGGTCTGAGGTCGTGCCGTTGATGTTCGCTTCCTCCACGCGGCCGACTGCCTCGCTGATGAAGGCGTGATGACCAGTGTTGAAATCGAATTTGCGCGAGCCGGACGACGTGGCCGCCCCGCGCTGGCGGATAAAGACGTTGTCACTCAGAACGCCATTGAAAAAGACGGCCCCGCGCGTCCCGGTGCGTGTGTTGGCCGCGGCGGGAGTGGCGGCAAACCAATACCAGACCGGCAACTGCGTGTTGACGCGGGAGTCGGCGATCATGGTGCCCAGGAATTCAGGCGAGTTCGTCGGGTTGGTGAAGAGCGGCCATCGCGAAAGGCGACCCTCCGCATCCGTGGCCCGCACGAGCCACCGGACCAGCTGGCCCTGAGTATAGCTCGATTTTGGAATGACCGCCCCAAACACGCCATCGCCCGCCGCGCCGTCGCCGTGCTGCCCGTCGTCTAACATGGGCTTTTCCTGCGCCGCAGTGAACATGACGCGCCAAGTCAGTGACACGTTCGCCACCGGGGCGAACGCGGCGGCGACGCGACACGTGACCGTGATGTCGTTGTTGACGCTCGGCCCGGTGGGCGGGGCCGGTGTGTATTGGGTCTCGGTGATGAGGGGGCCGGGATTTGCCGCGCCCGAGAAATTCGGTTCGTCGGGCGTGGGCGTGGTGAAATAGACTGGCGAT
>JBJXFS010000317.1:0-5024 GCA_046155625.1 Verrucomicrobiales bacterium
GGGTCGCGATCCCGGCCTTGGGTGCCCAAGGATCGCACACGTGGAGTCGAGGACGAGGACGAGGACGAGTGGCGCAAAGGATGGATGGCTGAGGGTGACGAGCCATCGTGTGGGCGGAAAAGACGTATTCAGGATGCTTGGAATCGTCCCCGAAGTGGCCGCTGCGCTCACCGACCGGCCTCCACGCCGTTACGCCCCCTGCCCAACGCGCTCCACCCGTTTCGTTCTGAATACCGACTACTGAACACTGAATACGGAGTCTCACTACCCCTGTTCCGACCGCCGACCGCCTACCTCCGACCTCCGGTTGCCGGCCGCCGGGCATCAATCGAGCTTGATGGGATCGGGTGGGCGGAGGTCGAGGCGCCCCTTTTCTTTTTCGAGGAGTCGTTGAGGGGCGAGGTCGAATTCGGGTTCGTTGGCGGAGACGACGGGGGGGGAGTCGAGGACCTCGCCGGCGCGGGGGATGGCCTTGGTTGAATTGATGGATTGGTAAGGGTCCTCGGAGCCGAGGAGGACGGGGGCGAGGATGGGGATGGTTTCGGCTTTGGAGGCGGCGGCGGTGTTTCTGGGATTGACGATAGGCACCGGTTCCGCGGCGAGAGGGGCGATGGAGCTGGTAGGGGGGGCGCCATCGGGCAGCTTGGAATGGAACTGGCAGGAATCGGTGACCTTGTAGCCGGGGCGGACGACTTCGCGGTAGGTAGTGCGGACGAAGCGGAGGCGACCTGAGGCCGGATCGGGCTGGGCTTCGTAGCAATTGTCTGTGGCGCGCAAGCCCGAGCGGGTGCAGACCTCGAGGGATTCGCCGGTGGCGGGCGGATCGATGGGGCTGGCGGGAAAGGACGATTCGGCGGCTTGGATGAAGTCGCACCAGATGGGGAGGGCGACTTGCCGGCTGAAGGCGTTTTCGAAAATGGTGCTGGGCTTGTCGAGTCCCACCCAGACGGCGCAGGTGACGCGGTTGGTGCCTCCGGCGAACCAGAGGTCGGTGAAACTGGAGTGGGTGCCTCCCTTGCCGGCGGCGGGGATTCCGGCGAGTCCGTGTTTGGTGGTCGCCTCCGCCCCGGGGCCTTCGCGGAGAGCCTGTTGGAGGCAGGAATGGATTTGGTAGGCGGTGAATTCGTCGGTGGCGCGGACGGGCGGGGCTTCAGCGGCTTTGGAGGCATAGACGACGCGGCCTTCATGGTCTTCGACGCGGGTGACGAGGTGGAGTTGGGCCGGGCGCAGGCCGCCATTGGCGAAGCTGGTGTAGGCGAGGGCCATTTCGGCTGGCGTGGCCTCGCTGTGACCGAGGAAGGCTTTGTTTTCGTTGACCAAGGGGGATTGGAATCCGGCGCGGCGGGCAAAGTCCTGAACCTTGGCCAAGCCGACGTCGGCGCCGACGCGGACGGTCGATCCGTTGCGGGAAAGAACCAAGGCGCGGCGGGCATTGATATCGCCGCTGTAGCCGGTGCGGCTGTCCTCGCTGCCCCATTCGCCGAGAATGCCGGTGATGGCACCGATCATGACGCGGGTATTGTCCAACGGGGCGTCTTTGACCGGTGTGCCGGGGTAGGCGCCATTCTCGAAGGCGGCCGCATAGACAAACGGCAGGAAGGCGGTACCCGTCGGTCGAAAACTCTGCAAGGCGCGGTTGTACTGGCTGTGGGAGAACTCGCGACCTCCGACCAAGCTCAGAATGGCGCCATTGGCGTTGTCGACCGCGAGGAGAGCCCCCTGGAGATACGCGGGTCGGGGCGCATCCTTGTCATCGATGGTTTTTCCTGTGGCGAGGAAGGCCTCGAGTTTGCGGCTGTACTGGTCGGGGCTTTCGTGCCGGGAGTTTGGAGCGAGCTTCTCCATCTCGGCGAGCCGGGCTTTCATGGACCGCTCGGCCGATTTCTGCAATTCACTGTCGATGGTGGTGAAGACGCGAAACCCACCACCGACGGTTTGCTCGTAGCCGAGAAGGTCGATGAGTTTTTCGCGCACCTCGGTCTGCACGTAGCCGGTGACGCCCTGGACTCGTCCGGGTGACAATTTGATTTCCATTGCCTTGTAGCGCGCATGGTCGGCGGGCATGATAAAATTCTCGGCCAGCATGCGATTGAGGACGTGGTTGCGCGCCTCGGTGGCGGCGACGATGTCGTTGAGGGGCGAGCAGCGGTTTGGGGCTTTGATGAGCCCGGCGAGCACGGCGCCTTCCTCCAGGGTGAGGTCGTTGATGGGGCGACCGAAGTACCCCAAGGCGGCGGCATTGACGCCGTAGAAGCCACGGCCGAAGTAAATGCGATTGAGGTAGAGTTCGAGGATCTGCTGCTTGTTGAATTCGCGTTCGATGCGACGGGCGAGGAAAATTTCCGTAAATTTCCGATCGAGCGTTTTCTGGTTGGCCATGCCAAATCCCTGACGGGCCAGCTGTTGGGTGATGGTGCTGGCTCCTTGGTGGACCCGGCGGACGAGGAGGGTCGCCCGGATGGCGCGCAGGATGCCCATGTAATCGACCCCATCGTGCTCCCAGAACCGGCTGTCTTCCTCGGCCACGAGAGCGTCGATGAAGTGCTTTGGAAGGTCGACGAAAGCCACCGGCCGGCGGTTTTCCATGAGGTAAAAGCTGCCGATTTCATCGCCGTCGCGCCCGTAGATCATGTTGCTGCGCTCGAGCTGGCTGAGGGACGAGAGGTCATACTGGAGCGCCTTGTTCTGGTAATGCGATTTGAGGACGAGGCCGGTGACGGCGAGGGCGACGGCGGCCACGAAGGCGAAGGCGAGCCCCCATCGGACCCACCAGCGCGAAAAGAGGGAGCGCCGCCGGGTGCGGCGGTAGTAGCTTTGAGGTGGGCTGGATTCCGGCTTGATGAGATCACCGATCATGGCGATGGGAAGTGGCGTGAGACTGAAGATTCGACCCAAAGTGGGAGGGAACGTGGCGGAAGGGATAAAACTATCACCCTAATTTCCAGTGAAGGCAACGTCGGCTCCTTGGACACGTCCGGAAACTCCCTTGGCGAGGGATCTTGCGGCTGAGATTGGGGCGAGAGGGCCGATGCCTTTCGAGGTGTTCATGGAGCGGTGCTTGTACGATTCGGTGCATGGGTATTACGCCGCGCCAGGTCGTCCGGTCGGCCGGACGGGTGATTTTCAGACGAGCGTGTCGGTGGGGTCGGTCTTCGGGGAATTGATCGCGCGCTGGGCGGCGGACAGCTGGGCCGCGCTCGGGCGGCCAGCCACCGTGGCGCTGGTCGAGCAAGGCGCGCACGACGGCCAGTTGATGGCGGATGTGCTCGTGGCGATCGGGCAATCGGAGAACCTGGATTTCCGACGCGCCGTGCGGCCGACGATTATTGAGCCGCTCGCCACCCGGAGGGAGTCGCAGCGGGCGACGATCGCCGCGACGGGAATAACGGCGGCGGACGGAGGGTCGCTTGCCGACGTCGCGTGGAGCAGGACTCCAGAAGAGTTGGAAGGTCACGACGCGTCGTCAATATTGTTCTTTGCCAACGAGTTGTTGGATGCGTTTCCCGTGGCGCGGTGGCGCTTCGACGGGTCTGGCTGGCACCGGGTACTGGTCGGACTGGACGGGGCGGGTGGCCTCACTTGGGTGACTGAGCGGGCGGAGGGATTCCGCCTGCCGGGGTGGCCGCAGGGTGTCGCGGCGAATTGGCCGGCGGGGTACGAAACGGAGACGTGCCCGGGCGTGGCTGGATGGATAGAGGCGCTGGGGCGGGCGATGCCGCGGGGTGGCCGCGCCCTGATTTTCGACTACGGACGAGGCGCGGAGGACTACTACGCACCGCACCGGACCTCCGGCACGCTTCGCGGGTACTGGCACCACCGCCGCTGGGACGATCCCTTGGCGGCACCCGGCGAAACCGACTTGACGGCCGATGTCAATTTCAGCCAGCTGGCGGAAATCGCGAAGCAAGCGGGATTCCTGTGCCGCGGACCCGAGCGCCAAGGGGCATTTTTGACCCAATTGGCGGTGCCCCGGCTTCTCGCCACCCCGCGACCCGACGCCGCCTGGCAGCGGCAGTTCCACACCCTGACGCACCCGAATCACCTCGGGCACGCGTTTCAAGCGGTGGTGTTGGAACGGGCCGGATGAACGGATGTGGGCGGTGGATTCACCTCACGAAGGCGTCTGGGATGGGCTTGCGATGGCGGGGCGATCATGCCTTGGCTGGCATGGCGGCCACAGCCCGCCACTCCCGGCGATCGGTGGTAGGCGGACAAATCCAATTGCCATCGTCACTGATTCTCCACTATATACTTTCGAGGGGTCTCCGCGTGAGCCACTCGACCGCTTGATACAAATGCACTCGGCCTCCCCTATGTTGATCGTCAGGAACGGAAAGACCTCGCGCTGGCGCGAGGCCAGGGTTGGCGGTGCCGCGTGGCTGGTGGGGCTTGCTGTGGCGGTCTTCGGTTTGGGCAATTGTGCGACCATGAACCCGTCCTATCTTGAGTCGCTGCCTACCGATCTCATGGCAGTCGCTGGATTAGTGGGTTCAGACTTAATGGACGCCCAACGGGCGTCGAATGTACCCGATCCAAAGGAACTAGACCGGAAGCCTGAGAGTGAGGGGGCGCCACGTCAGGCACGCCCCGTGCGCCAGACCAATTTACCTCTCCGATGAACCGCCCACGACTCCCCCACCGATGCCGGGCGCGCGTTTCGCCCTCGGCGCTGCTTCTGGCGCTGCTGACTGCCGTCGTCGCGGTCGCGGTGGCGTCCACGATCGCCTATCTGCTAAAAAACGAACCGGCTCCCGCGCCTCAGTCGATGAGCAGGACTGTGGATGCCCTCGCACTTCCCAGGTCTCACCCCCCGGTCGAGTCCGACCCGCCCCTAGAAGCCACCGAAACAAGCCACCTCCCTCCCACTGAGCCAGCGCCTGAGCCAACCACGCCCATCGTGCCCGATCCAAAAGAGCAGGAGGGCCCTTTTCCGCCCACGGTACCGGACCCAAAAGAGATCGATCGTTCGACAAGGCCTCCAAGGTAACATGCCATGGCACAGACCGGCCCATGCAACGAGGAGC
>JBJXFS010000322.1:0-7995 GCA_046155625.1 Verrucomicrobiales bacterium
GGCGTGGTGAAATAGACTGGCGATGTCCCGTCTTCGAGTCCGGTGCTCACATCGACGCGTGGAGCCATGAGAAAATCCGGATTATCGCGGCTCACGTTGAGCCCTTGGATGGCGAGCGTGTTGGCGCCGGTGCGGAGGGCGGCGAGTTGCGAGCTCAAATCGATGACCTCCTCCTGCATGGCTTCCGCTGTCGGGTTGACGGCGGTCGCGGCGGCATTCCACGACAGCGTCGCGGGTGCATTGACCGTAGCGGCGAGTGCCCCATTGAGCCAGACGGCCAACCCATCGTCATGACGCACGCGCAGCGTGAGCGCGGTGACTTGGTCCGCGGCGGGAACCACGAATGGCACGCGGACGTAGGCGGTGGAATTGATCCCGTGCATCGACTCCCGCAGGTTCGTGGTATACAGGCCTGAGAAATGGAACCTGGTCTCTCCCCCCGTGCCGGTGGCGGCCAGGGCCGAACGCGCGCCAATGTCCTCCGCGCTCAGTGCCCTGTCGAAAAGGGCGACCTCATCGATGTCTCCATGAAAGAAATAACCGCCGGCTGTTTCAGTGCGTCCAGCGCCGATTCTCAGCGGGCGCACGGTGTTTTGCGAGTAGGGCGATGTCGTCTGCGCGGCTTCGACGCCGTTGACAAAAAGCCGCATCGACTGCGTGCCGGACTCGTACGTGCCGACGACATGCGCCCACGTCTCCGCCACCACCGTCGGACCGGTCACCACCGTCCATGTCGCGCCGTTTCCCAACCAGAATTGCCAGCGACCGTTCTCGCCGGAGTAGATGGCAAACCCGCGCGTCGGCGAAGTGTCGCGACACGTCACAACCGAGCGCAGCGTGCCGCCCGCCACCGCCGGCTTGGCCCATGCTTCGATGGTGAAACTCGGCGGATTAAACGCGGGGTTGGCTGGCACATCGATCTTGTCGTTCACGCCATCGAAACGGGCGGCCGCATTTCCGGATTCAAACCCCGGCCACGTCGGCGGTCGCGGGCCTTCCTGGCCCAGGGCGGTGCCGTTGAGCACCTGTCCGGTGGCTGCCAACGATCCGGACGCGGTGACGAGCGCGCCTGAGGATTCCGAGAACCGCCAATAAACCAACGGTCCGTCCGCGATCACCGCGCCCGCCACTCCGGCCCCATGTTCGTTTTCCCCGGTTTCAAACCCGACGCCCGCCACCGCCGCCTGCCAGCCACTGTCGTTGAACCCGGGTTCCCACCAATTGTCGCCCAACGTCCCGTCGGTCGGCACATGGACCCGTGCCGGTGAGGCCGGCGTCACAACCGGCGTCGTGACTGCCCGGCTCGCCAGTCCAAACGAGATGTCGGCGAGTTGCGGCGGGTAGGCGGGCGCAAACTCGGTCGCGATGCTCACGTCCGGTCGCACCAGCGCCAAGTATTCGCCGTCTGCACTCAATCGGAAATTCGTGTGGAGTGGTCGATCCGGTGCCGACCGGTTCTTGTTCGAGGCAAATACCACGAGTCGTTCTCCGGCATCCAGCGTGATGGCCGGGAATTCCCACAGCCGCGGCTCGGTGGCGGAGTCGGTCAACGACCAATCGTGCAGCGAGACGGACGCGCCGCTGGTATTGCTGACCTCGATCCAGTCCGAGTGATCCCCGTCCTCATCAACCCGTCCGTTGTGGTTGTCGGCCAGAAACTCACTCAGGACGACCTGCCCGCGGGTCGCCGTCGAAAGGCAAACGACAAGGCAGATCGTTCCACACAACAATTTCAGGATCGCCGATCGGATCATACACATAAAGCTCATCATCCCCGGAAGTCTCCGTAAGAAAAGGACCGAAGTCGAGGAGGGCTGCGGTTCCGGTGTCATCTTGGTGGCTGGAGGTGGGACGAGACCTCCCGGGCTCGTAGGCGGTGGGAGAGTGGTGGAAGAAGCCCCATTTTGCCTGCTCGAGCGGTGAGCAAAAACGTGGAAATTGGACATTCCCTGGGTGTGAATCAGGCGACCATCACCCGAGAAGTGAAGCCTATTCCCCGATTGTACGCCTTTACCGCCTACGCGCCCGGGAGGTCGCGTCCCACCTCAGGTGAACCCGGTACACCAATCGGAAGCCGCCGTTCAGGAGGGGCGAGCCTGGCTCAGCGCCGACCGGATCATCATGAGTTCGCCGATGTTTTCCATCGTGAGTAGCCCGATCAGACGGCCACCGGCAAAGACGGGAGTGGCCGATGTTCCGGCCTCGCGCAGACGCGGGAGCACTTCCTCGAGCAGTTCATCCGCCTGCACCCCGGGGACATCGCGGTCCATGGCGTCGGCCACCCGGCCATCCAAGCCGTGCGCGGCGAGCGCGCGCATCAGGCCGGCCCGGGTTAACACTCCCGCCACCCGGCCGTCCAGCCCGCTCTCGACCACCGGAAAGTCCTGCTGCGAGCCTCGCAGGACGAGGGTGGACGCGTCGCGCAAGGTGTCGAAGAGTGACAACGATTGATAATCCGTGATCATGGCTTGACGCACGATCACACCGGACAGCACGCTGCGGGCTTCGCTCGCTCCGACCTCGGCCTGGGCGCCGATCCACACGAAAAAAGCGATCAGAAAGAGCATGGGCGCTTGGGCAAAGAAGGCCACTATCACAAAAACAACCGCCATGCCCTGGCCGATGACCGCCGCCACTTTAGTGGCGCGTGCATGGTCCATGCCCAGAGCGAGCAGGCCGCGCAACACCCGCCCACCGTCCATCGGGAAAGCCGGCAGCATGTTGAAAATTACCAGTCCGACGTTGATGGTGAACAACCGCTGAAGAAATCCCCCTCGCGCGACGTCAATCTCCTCCATCGGTTGAAACCCTCCGCTCGCGAGAATCACCCCAGCCAGAATCGCCGCGATCACGACGTTGACCGCCGGTCCGGCCAGGGCCACCACGATCTCCTGGGCCGGCTTGTCCGGCATCTTCTCCAACCGCGCCAATCCGCCGATCGGCAAGAGCGTGATGTCGTGAGTGCGAATGCCATACCCGCGGGCCGCCAACGCATGGCCATATTCATGCAGCAGCACACAACCAAAAATTGCCACCCACAACGCCGTGGCCTCAAAGGCCGACGCCGGCCCCCGAGTCAGCCACGCCTGGCCCCAGATGACGGCCAGAAGGATCAGGAACGTGAAATGCAGAAAGACGTCGATGCCCAAAAAGCGTCCGAGTTTGAAGCTCCATCTCATGATTGCGGTCGTGAAGGTCGTTGGAATTCGACCATCGATCGCATGGAGACGCGGTGCGCGCGGCACTCGCCGCTAGGAATCCGCCTGAAGATCGATGGGACAATCCACCTTCATGTCGGGAAAAGCCCGGTTCCACCGGAAATGTGGGGCGCCGGCCTGGCGAGTCGCATCCGCTTGTACGGCACCCAAAGCGTGTTAGGTGAGGGGCCCTTGCCCTGTCCTTATGAGTCCGAGTTCCATCGAAATCCTGGCCTCCGTCTTCTTCGCCCTTGCCGTGATTCACACGTTCATGGTGCAGCGATTCGCGCACTGGGCGCACCTATGTCGAAAAGGATCGATCGGGGAGAATGTGCTTCATTTCATGGCCGAGACCGAGGTAGTGTTTGGAGTCTGGGCGGCCGCGCTTTTTGCCGCCGTGGCCGCGGCCCGGGGATCGGTCAAGGATGCCGTCCACTATATCGAGGGACTGAACTTCAACGAACCGAAGTTTGTCTTCGTTGTCATGGTGGTGGCGGCGACGCGGCCGATCGTGCGGCTCGCCGAGAAGATAATCCTGTTGGCGTCGCGGGTGATCCCGGGACCCGAATCATTGTCGTTTTACGCGTCCGCGTTGATTATCGGGCCGCTTCTCGGGTCGCTGATCACAGAACCGGCGGCCATGACCCTGCTCGCCCTGGTCCTCAAGCGCCGCTATTTTGACCAGGGTATGAGCCGGCGATTCGCCTACGCCACCCTGGGCCTGCTCTTCGTCAACATCTCCATCGGCGGCACCTTGACCCACTTTGCCGCGCCGCCCGTCCTGATGGTGGCCGCAACTTGGAACTGGGACACTCCGTTCATGCTCCAACAATTTGGCTGGCGGGCCGCCGCCAGTTGTGTCGCATCTACAACGCTCGTGGTCCTCGTGTTCCGGAAAGAGTTGATGGCCATGATACCGGTGCACGCTCATTCCAGCCGGGTTCCCGCGCTGCTCGTCGTCCTTCACCTTGTCTTCCTGGCCTTGGTCGTTGTCTTCGCGCACTATCCAGACGTCATCCTCGGTGTTCTCATGATCTTCCTGGGGTTGGTCACCGCCACCCGCGAATACCAGGACCAGCTCAAGCTCCGCGAAGGCCTGTTGGTGGGGTTTTTCCTCTCCGGCCTCGTCGTGCTCGGCTCGCTCCAGGCGTGGTGGCTCAAACCGCTCATCAGCGGTCTGGACGGATCGAGTCTGTTCTTTGGCGCCACCGCGCTGACCGCCATCACCGACAACGCCGCGTTGACCTATCTCGGATCACTGGTCGAGGGCATCAGCGACGACTTGAAATACGCTCTGGTAGCGGGCGCCGTGACCGGGGGTGGCCTCACCGTCATTGCCAATGCCCCCAATCCGGCGGGTGTCGGCATCCTGCAATCAGCGCGGGCCTTCGGGTCGGAGGGAATCAGCCCGCTCGGCCTGCTGATCGGCGCCCTGCCGCCGACCGCCGTAGCCATCGTGTTTTTCTGGTTGGTGCGATAGGGGAGTCGGTCCCGGGAGCGCTTGGCGAATGTGCTTGAGTCGCGCCTGTCCAGAAGGCAGGATAGTTCTCCATTCTGTCATCCACTAACCCCGAAATTGACATGACCGCACCACGATCATCCGCATCTTCCCGCCGCCGCTTCCTTAAAACCGCCGCGCTGGGCGCCGCCGCGGTGCCGTGGTCAACATGCCTGCGCGCCCAAGGCGCCAACAGCGATGTGCGCGTGGCGGTGATCGGAACGGGTGGCCAGGGGAGCGGGCATGTCGGCCGCCTGATCAATGACACTAAAGGCTGCCGGTTTGTCGCAGCCTGCGACGCGGATTACAACGCGTCCGAGAGAAATAAAGAGAGTGCGGCCAAGGCCGGCTTGAATGCCCAGACGTACATCGATTACCGCAAGCTATTGGAAAACAAGGACATCGATGCTGTAATCATCGCGACACCCAACCACACGCACTCGCTGATCGGCGTGGCCGCCCTCCAGGCCGGCAAGCACGTCTATGTCGAGAAACCCGTTTCTCACAATATCTGGGAAGGACGGCAGTTGGCACGCGCGGCGGAAAAATATCCGAACCTCATCGCCATGCACGGCCTGCAGCGGCGCTCCGCCAACGGATGGCATGAGGTCGCCGAATTCCTGAAGGATCCAAAGGGGCCGTTGGGCAAGCTCGTCCTCAGCCGCGGCCTGTGTTACAAGAAGCGCGACAATATCGGAAAGGTGGACGGTCCGCAGCGGGTGCCGCCCGGGGTCGACTACAACCTATGGAGTGGGCCACGCGAGATGCTCCCGATCATGCGGAAGCGGTTCCACTACGACTGGCACTGGCAGTGGCCGTACGGAAACGGTGACATCGGCAATCAGGGGCCGCACCAAACCGATGTCGCCCGCTGGGCTCTCGGCGATCCGGCCGAATTGCCCACTGAGGTGCTCTGCATCGGTGGACGGTTCGGGTACGAGGATGATGCGACCACCGCGAACACCCAGATCGCCTTTTACAATTATTCTCCCGTACCCATGATTTTCGAGGTGCGCGGCCTGCCCGAAAAGAGCATGGACTTCAAACTCGGCACTCCGAAATTCCGCGTCGGATCGTCCGGCATCGACGTCGGGAATATTCTCCATTTCGAGGGCGGTACCATCGCCGAGGGCGTCGCCTACGACCTCGAGGGCAAACGCGTCCGGAAATTCGACGAAGTCGGCGGCGGTTCGCACCAGCAGAACTTCATCAATGCCATCAAGGCGGGCAAGCTGGTCTCCGAAGGCCATAGTGTGCTCACCGGCCACCACGCCGCCAGCCTCGCCCACATGGCCAACATTAGCTATCGCCTGGGCCAACAGGCGACGCCGGAGGAAATCACCGCGAAACTCAAGGGCCGGGAGGCTGCGCTCGAGACATTTGAACGCATGCAAAAGCACCTCGACGAGAACGGATTGGAAGCTGCCAAGCTCAAGCCGATCTGGGGAGCGACGCTGACCTTCGATCCCAAGGCGGAGCTTTTCACAGGAGACTTGGCTGATGCGGCCAACGATCTCGTCCGCGAAACGTATCGCGAGGAATTCTCAATCAACGTGTGACCATGCGTCCGCGGCCGGTTCGCTCCTCGCCTGCCTCCCGACCGGTGGTCATTCGTCCATCGTCCGGGGGCATCAGCATTCTCGGGTGGGGTGTGATCCTGGCTGGGGCCGCGCTGTCGTCGGGGATCCTTTGGTATTCCCGGCAGGACCGGATGGAGCGCCGTCTCACCAGTTTGGGTGGCGAAGTCTATTATTCCCGCAGCGAACGCGCCACCCTGCTCGCCCAGCGTCTCAACGAGACGACCACCGGTCAGGTGGCCGCGTCGGCACCGCAGATTGTCGACAAACTGTTTGGGCAACTGGTTGCGGTGCATTTCGGGCGCGCCGCCGATTTGAGTGGCACGGATCCGGAGGCGGTCGTGAAAGCGATTGGCGAAATGCCGCACTTGCGCACCGTGGTCATCGATGGCGTCCCGCTGCGCGATCCGCACCTCCTGCGCTTAGCCGAGGCACCAGCTCTGGTCGAACTAGGCCTCAAAAAAACCGATGTGACAGCCGAGGGCGTCGCCGCCGCCCGTGCTAAGCGCCCCGGGCTAGACATCAAGTGGGGCGGCGAGGGGCAATAAGCGCTTCCGCGGAGCCTAAGCGCCGCTCTGAAGCTGAAAATAGATCGCGGCAATCGCGAGAAGCAGAATGATGATTGCTTGAATCATAAAGCAAGATGAATGGTGGCGCAGTTGGCGCGAGGGAACCGGTCCCGATTATTTAGGAGCTTTGTATTCCGGAATCCCGGCCAACTCCATGTCGGAGGACCAAGTGCCGGCAAGGATGTCCTTTTTCGCGTAATCCTCCTTGGCCTTGCCTTCGCTATTAAGCGGGGAAGGGCGAGGGATTTTCCAACCCGGATTGCGCTGATCGAGGGAAACCCCGAGCGCCAGACTGTCGGAACTGAGAGCCGCAACAATGAGGAAGAGCGCAGCGATGCCCGTCGTGATTCCGGCGAGAAGGCCCAGACCGCTCTCATCGTCTTCCGCCTCCTCTTCCTCGGCCGCCGCCGGCTTGAGGGGGGCGCTGGAGATCGTGCCCGTCCCCACGCCTGGCCCCTGTTGCGGCTGAAGCCGCACTGTCGGACGCGGGCCAGAGGCCGCCGCCTGAGCCGGGGCAAGCGGCGTCGTCATCGGCCGCGTGGGCGCTGGAGACGCCGCGGGCGCAGTCGGTGAACGCGGTGCCGCCGGGGCGGGCGCTGGAGAAAGCGGAATGGTGCGGCTGCCGACGGCGCCGGCCGGCGGAGGGGGAGCGGCTGGGCGAGCCACGGCCGGCGGCGGGGCGGCGGGACGCAGCGGCGCCGTCGGAGGTGCGGGCGCGGCCCCTTCGGTGCCTTCGCCCGGTTTCGCCCGAAGCGTGATACGCACCGTTTCCTTTTTCAGAGGAACCGGCTGCGTCTTGCCAAGCGGTGACGGCGGCGGAACGGGCGAGGGTGGCGGCTGCGGTTGGGTGTCGTCGGACATGGTGGAACGGGGAATGGGGGAAAACCGGAATGAGGGTTCAATAAACCCAAACACTACACCGGGTGTCAACGAATTCTTCGGAAAAAGCAGTGGCGGTCGGAGGTCGGAGGTCAGTGGTCGGAGGTCAGTGATCGGAGGTCAGTGGTCGGAGGTCAGTGATCGGAGGCCAGTGGTCAGTGTTCAGTGATCGGAGGCCAGTGGTCAGTGTTCAGTGATCAGTGTTCAGTGATCAGTGTTCAGTGGTCAGTGTTCAGTGTTCAGTGTTCAGTGGTCAGTGTTCAGTGGTCAGTGTT
>JBJXFS010000360.1:0-5256 GCA_046155625.1 Verrucomicrobiales bacterium
AGCGCCCGACTTCGCGCTTTTTCCTCCGGCTACCGGGTGGCTTCCATGACTATCCGTCAGTTGCGACCACCAAAAAGCGCGAAGTCGGCCGCTCCGGGCACGGCCACGCCGGCCCTCCGCCCTCACACGTGCGGGGTCACGGGTTCACTACCTCACCCAAGGGGTCCTATCGGACACGGGTCCACGACGCGTTCACGCCCTCACGGCCCCGCACGGCTTCCCCTCCAGGGCGGGCCTCGCCGCCGAAAAAGGCGGCGGGCGGCCGACTTCGCGCCGCAATCGCTCACCCGCACTCCTGGAAAAGGCGCCCCCCGCAACCCTCGCCTCAGACAGTGTCTACTCCTCGGCAGCTCGAAGAATCAGAGCCTCAATTTCCCCACTGACAAAAAACCTCGCTTCCGTTCGCAGCCGAATAATCTCGGCTTTCACGGACGGAATTGTTCCGGCGTGCTTCCCAAAAACCAGCTCGCCAAGGAGTCCGGTGATTCTCAGCCCCAAGGCTCGCGCGGCAGCCCGTCCGAGGGCGTCGTCGATGATGAGTTTGTCGGCGGATAAGAAAAAGCAGAGCTGAATTGCCTCCACTTCTCCCGGATCGAGGACATCCGGAAGCCGCTGCATTCTAGCGGAATCGGGCAAGGGCTCAACTTTCAACCAACCCTCTTCAAGCGTCTCCTCGATACGGCTTCTGCCACCTTCATGGGTGAGCGCATCGAGTTCGGCCCTCACCATGGGAGGGATCAGGACGCGACCATATCGAGCGCGAAGTAGCGCGAGCCGTCCGATAATGGCAAGATTCGAGACCGGGGAGGTATTACTGACGACGAGCATCTGCAAGGTCTTCGAAGGCATCGACGGCAGTGTAGTGGCGCGGGATATTCCGTTCTGCGAGTTCGCACGCGAAGGCAAATTGATCCAAGCTCGCCATGCGAGCGGCCTGCCCGAAGCTCAACCAGTTTTTCGCGTAGTAGCGGCAAGCCAACTCGATCTGCATGTGGCGTTCCCGCTCCCCCGGACCCAGCGGCAGGGCACGAAGCGTTTCTTCGTCAACCTCGAGCGTGATGGACATAGAGTATGTATAACCCGAGATTGACGGTCGACAAGCTCGGTCCAGAGGAGCCGATCCACTGACCCGAGTCGCCAATCCGACCAATACGAGGTTCAGACGGCTGATGTTTGCTTTCGCTCCAGCTTCTACGCGTTTCGATAAGCGAAGCACGTCTGTTGGGGTACCGGCCGCGCGGGCCGGAATCGACGGGGTATGCCGGTGTACTCGAGGGCGTGAAAGTAATCGTGTATCGGCTTCGCGACCGGGTCGACGATTCCGCCTCTTCCGGCGGTACGCCAACTCCGGCGGCGCGACCCAATGTCCCGATTTACGCCAGCCGCGACCAGTGGTAGAACGCTCTATGCGCTGCTGGTGGGTGAATCACAAACAGACCTTCGCCCACGAGGTCGGCCGCGGCTACATCTGGTGCCCGAAGAGGAAGAAGAACGGCACCCGAAACCACTTTTACGAGACGATCCGCGAAGTCCAACAAGGGGACATCGTTTTCTCCTTTGCCGATGCCCACCTGCAAGCGGTCGGCGCCGCCCGACTCCCCTGTTATTCGTGCCCCCGCCCAGACGAATTCGGAAGCGTCGGCGAACTCTGGGACGTCCGCGGGTGGCGGGTCGATGTGAACTTCACCAAGTTCGTCAGGCCGCTAAAAATGACCGCCGTCGCCGACCAAATCGCCCCGCTATTGCCGAAACGGTATTCCCCCATTCAGGAGAACGGACACGGCAATCAGGGCGCCTACTTGGCCGAAATCTCTCTGCCCTTGGCCCGCCGACTCCTGGAACTGGCGGAACCCGCGCTCCTGGGCCTGCTTCAGCCCGCTCCCGGCCTTCAGGAAACGCTCGTTCAAACCAGTGACCCGACAATCCTCATCGAGTGGGAAGACAACCTCCAGCGACGGATCGCCGCCAACGATGCCGTGCCCGAAACGACCCGCCAAGCCCTCATCCAGGCCCGGCGCGGCCAAGGCCTGTTCAAGCAAAACGTGTCCGAGTTCGAACGCGAATGCCGGATCACTCACGTCGACAACCCCGTCCACTTGATCGCCAGCCACATCAAGCCGTGGCGCGAAGCCTCGAATGAGGAGCGACTCTCCGGTGGCAACGGCCTGCTCCTTACCCCGTCCATCGACCACCTCTTCGACCGCGGCTTCATCAGCTTCGACGACGACGGCAGCGTGCTCGTCTCCCCGGTCGCCGACCGCGAGTCGCTCCACCGCATGGGCGTCGACTGCACACGCCCCCTTTTCGCCGGCCGCTTCAACTCCGACCAGCGCCACTTCCTCGACTACCATCGGCAGGAGATTTTTCTCCAATCACAGTGCTGATTTTGACGCCGATTGCCGACGGACTTCACTCATTTCCTCAACCATTAGTTCCCAGTGGTCGAACCCGTTCCAGAGCCCTCTCCTGACTCACGGCAATCGCCCCTCGCCCGCTACGAGGAGCTGTTCTACGACCTCCACACCGGCGTGGCGGGCGACCACGAGCGCCCGCACAAGCCGACCATGTTGTTGGCGGTCATGGATTTGATAGCAGAGGGCGTCCTGACCGAAAACCTGATCCCTTTCTCCCCTGCCCTGCGCGAGCGATTCCGCCGCTACTTCGATGTCGTCCGCTCCGCGAATGACCAGAACACGCCTGAGAATCCGTTCTTCTATCTACGGAGTGAAGGCTTTTGGGGGCACCAGGCCACCCCCGGCAACGAGGCCCTCGTCAAAGAGCTCAGTTCCGCACCCCCAGTCGGACGCATTCCCCAAGTGATCGCGGGCGCCGTACTCGAAGACGCGCTTTTCGCGCTGTTGAGGAACGCGTCCCATCGCTCCCAGCTTCGCGATGTGCTCATCTCTCGATACTTCCCATCGCACCGGGAGGCTCTGGCCGCGCTGGCGCCGGCCCCTCCCTCGGTCCAGGAAACGGCTCCCGAATTCGAAGAAACGGCCCAAGCCCGATCCCGCGGCTTCAGCCGGATCGTGGTCGTCGTCTACGAACACCAGTGCGCCGCCTGCGGCTTGAGGCTCCGACTACCCAATGGCGCCACCATCGTGGACGCGGCCCACCTCATCCCCTTCTCGGTCAGCTACGACGACCCACGCAATGGCATGGCCCTTTGCAAAAACCACCATTGGGCTATGGACAGCCGCCTCATCGCCCCGGGCCCAGACCACCACTGGCACGCCACCCGCCACCTCGACGATCGCCAAGAAGGTCAACGCCACCTCCTCCAACTCGCCGGCCGCCCGCTCATTCTTCCCAAAGAATCCGCCTACCACCCGCGGCCTGACGCCCTCGAGTGGCGACTCAAGGCCCTTCTCACATGACGAAATCAACGCCGAATTCAGCCAGTCCATAGCCGATGCGTCGGATGCTATTGTCTGTCAGACCCCTACCCACCCCTCCCAGCCCATGACCCACGCCCCTTCCCCAACGCCGACCCGCGAAAGCAAATTCCTTTCAGATGTAGGCGCAAAAAGTCAAACTCTCTGATTGATGAAAAGTTTTATGCATATATAATTGGTCATCAACGTATTATTTTAGAAAATGCGCTATGCGAAGTCCCCTGATGAGCCTGAACAAAAGCTGCTTTTCGACGCCGAGGTTGGGGCGTGGTGGCTGACGCAACTCTCGCCTGAGGCGCATCGGCAGCTGAGTGTGGGGATGGAGGGGGTGATCAGGCGGAGCATCTTGAAGTTGCTGCCGGCGGAGAAGCTCGGGGAGCATTTTCATGACTGGATGGGACGGCCGAGCAAGGAGCTGTATGCGATGTGCGGGCTGCTGCTGCTGGCGGAGTTCCGCGATTGGACGATTGACCAGGCGGCCAGTGCGTGGGGTTTAGACGCAGGCGTACAGTACGCGCTTAATCTGCCGCGGGACCGTCAGTATCTGTGCGCGCGAACCCTGGACACGTACCGGCAGTTGCTCCGGGAAAACGAAGCGGCCCAAGGCATCTTCGAAGAAGTGACGGCGGCGCTGGTCAAGGAGCTGGGGGTGGAGATCAAGAAGCAGCGGTTGGATTCGACCCATGTGCTCAGCAACATGGCGACCTTTGGGCGCTTGAAGCTTCTGGCGGTGACCACGAAGCGATTCTTGATCCAACTCAAGCGGCATCATCGCGAAGAATACGAAGCGCTGCCCGAGGAGTTGCGCGCCCGTTACACCGCGGCCGAGAGCCGGATCTTCGGATTTGGGACCAAGAACCCGGAGCCTCGTGAAGAAGCCTTGCAGACGGTGGGCGAGGACATGGTGGTGCTACTGGAGCGTTTTGCCCAAGCGGAGGCGATCACCTCTCGCAGCAGCTACCAAGCATTGGATCGGGTGTTTAAGGAGCATTGCGAAGTTGGTGCGCGTGGACGTATGAAGCTTAGAGAGAAGGCTTTGGACGAAAATGGCCAGAGTTCCAGAACCTTGCAAAATCCCTCCGATGAGGGAGCGGGATACAGTGGCCACAAAGGCGCGGGTTACCAAGTGCAGCTCGCCCAAGCCTGTGGGCAAGAGGAAGAAGGCCCGGGTTTGATCGTGGCCTGTGTGCCGCAGAGTGCGGCGGAAAGCGACAGCGGCGCGGTCCAGTCAGTCATTGAGCAACAACAACGCATGGGTACTCTGCCCGAAGAACAACTGGCCGACACCGCTTATGGAAGCGAATCCAACGTCGACCTCTGCGCCTCGGTTAATGTCACCTTGATCGCGCCGGTGCCCGGCCGCGCTGCCGCCGCGAAAACCAAGGAGAATAGCGTCAAAGAAGGCGCCAAAGCCCCAGCTACCTGGGCCGAAAAGCGACGCGCCGAACAGGAGTCCAAAGAATAGAAAAAGCTCTACGCCCTGCGCAGCGGCGTTGAAGGAGTAAACGAAGCCTTGGATCGGACTACTGGAATGAAGGCTCTCCGAGTACGAGGAAGACGCGCCGTTCACATGGCCATCTATCTCAAAGTTACCGGTTGGAACATCAAGAGCGCCGCCGCCATCCTCAAAAAGAGGGTTCGCCACCTGTCGACCGCGGCGGCCCATGAAAATGCCGGGCAAAAAGATGGCGAAAGTGCACGTACGAACAGCTTTTTCGCTCGACGGCGCTCCCACCGGCGATCACGACGCCACCAACGACTCAGCCACCGCCGACCCTCACCGCGCTACGGACGCCTTCCCTGCTGCCCAGCACCGGTCGCCTACCTGGCCGCCTCCATTACCGTCGTCGCTGAAATCGAT
>JBJXFS010000361.1:0-5182 GCA_046155625.1 Verrucomicrobiales bacterium
ACCGCATTCGCCGCTCCAGCAAGCCCCCGCATTCCTGAGCTGCCATCCCGGACCGAACCGAGTATGAGGAACGAGTGCCTCAGGCGTGGCCCAAACGCCTGGCCACTGAGCGCAGGCCGCAGAGGTCTGATCGGGGGCCGGCGCTGGAGAAGGGGGCGTGGGTCATGGGGAGGTGGGGTGGGTAGGGGTCTGATTTCTCCGGGCGATGCCAGCGTGACCCGGACCATTCAGGCCCTTCGCCAGGGCGACGCCCGGGCCGGGGAACAGTTGTTGCCGCTGGTGTATGAGCAGCTCTGCCGCATCGCCACCGTCCAAATGGGCGCGGAACGCTCCGGGCACACGCTCCAGCCAACGGCGCTCGTCCACGAGGCATGGCTGCGGCTGGGCGACGGCCCGTTTGAAAACCGCGCGCATTTTTTCGCCGCCGCCGCCGAGGCCATGCGCCGCATTCTGGTGGACCGCGCCCGGCGCAAACAGCGCGCCAAACACGGCGGCGGGGCCGCCCACCTCGATTTCGACGGCATCGAAATCGCCGCCCCGGAGGACAGCGATGAACTGCTGGCCATCCACGATGCCCTCGACCGCCTCGCGGCCCACGACGCCCGCAAGGCGGAACTCGTGAAGCTCCGCTACTTCGCCGGCCTCTCGTTCGAGGAATGCGCCGCCCTGCTCGGCGTCTCCGTCCCCACCGCCAAACGCAACTGGCGCTTCGCCCGCGCATGGCTCCACGAGGCAATCCGCGCCGGTTGAGTAACGGGGTCCGCAGATTTGCCTGCGGCTGTCTGCTGCTTGCGGATGGACGCAAGTTCCCGGTCCGTCGGAAAAAACGCATCCCTCTGATAATCTGCGAAATTCTGCGCAATCTGCGGACTCCAAGCTTTCGTTCAGCATTTTTCGCCCCCCCGTGAAACGATTCGCCCCGGAATCTCGCATGTCCGGCTGTCAGCAGCCATCCACCGCCCCATGAATCCCGAGGAAGACATCTTCGAAGTCGCCGCCGCCCTGCCGCCGTCGGAGCGCGCCGCGTATCTCGACTCCGCCTGCGCCGGACAGCAGGACCTTCGCGCGCGGATCGAGGCGCTGCTGCGTGCGGATGAAGTCACCGGATTCATGGAGGACCACACCGTCACGCTGCCGGGGCCTCCGGTAGAACAAAGCGGCGAGCTCATCGGCCGCTATCGGCTGCTCCAGCAAATCGGCGAGGGCGGATTCGGCACCGTCTGGATGGCGGAACAGGTGGAGCCGGTGACGCGCCGCGTCGCGCTCAAGATCATCAAGGCCGGCATGGATACGAAGGAAGTCATCGCCCGCTTCGAAGCCGAGCGGCAGGCGCTGGCCATGATGGACCATCCGAACATCGCGCGCGTCTTCGATGCCGGGGCCACCGACAAAGGCCGCCCGTTCCTCGTCATGGAACTGGTGAAGGGCATTCCCATCACCCGCTTCTGCGACGAGCAGCAGTTCACCACCCGCCAGCGGCTGGAACTGTTCGCGGACGTGTGCTCCGCCATCAACCACGCGCACCAGAAGGGCGTCATCCACCGCGACATCAAGCCGTCGAATGTCATGGTCACGCTCAACGCCGACCGGCCCGTGGTGAAGGTCATTGATTTCGGGATCGCCAAAGCCACCCAGGGAAAGCTCACCGACCGCACCCTCTTCACCCGCTTCGAGCAGTTCCTCGGCACCCCCGCTTACATGAGCCCCGAACAGGCCGCGATCAGCGAAGTGGACATAGACACCCGAAGCGACATCTACGCCCTCGGCGTCCTGCTCTACGAACTGCTCACCGGCAAGCCGCCCTTCGATGCCAAATCCCTCGTCTCCGCCGGCTACGAGGAAATGCGCCGCATCATTCGCGAAGTCGAGCCGGCCCGCCCATCCATACGACTCAACACCATCGCCGGCGACGAACGCACCGTCGTGGCCAACGCCAGGCTAACCACGCCGGAAAAACTCAGCCGCCTCGTCGAGCCGGACCTCGACTGGATCGTGATGAAGGCCATTGAAAAGGACCGCACCCGGCGTTACGAAACGGCAAACGGCCTCGCACTCGACATCCAGCGATTTCTTTCCGACGAGCCGGTGAGTGCAGGGCCACCGAGTCCGGCCTACCGGTTCCGCAAGTTTGCCCGCCGGCACAAAGTCGCGCTGCGCCTGACGACGGGTGTCGCCGCTCTGCTGATTGGCGCTACGACCGTGAGTATTTGGCAGGCGGTGCGGGCCACCAATGCCGAGAATCGCGAGGCGCAGAAGACAGCGGACGAAAAGGCCGCCCGCGAGGACGCCGAAGCAGTCTCGAAGTTCCTGACTGAGGTGTTCAAAAGCCCCGACCCCGCGCGCGACGGTCGCACCGTTGCCGTCGCAGAGATGCTCGACCGCGCCGCGAATGCACTCGACACCGACTTCGCCACTCAGCCAGAGCGTCGGGCGAAAATGCAGGGCGTTCTGGGCAAGACATATCACGCGCTGGGGCTCTATCGTGAAGCGATTCTCCTACTGGAAAACGCCCGGAACTATTTTCTGAATCAGCGCGGGAAGGCGCATGCCGACACGCTCAACTCGTCGCAGAAACTGGCGGATTCCTATCTCCGTGCCGGACATTTGACAGAAGCATTCAGATTAAGGGAAGAGACCCTCGCGATCAGGCGCACTCTGAACGGAGTTGAACACACCGACACAACTCAGAGCCTCGCCGACGTTGCGGAGTCGCTCGATTTTGCTGGCCGCCTGACCGAAGCGCTTGCGATGCGGCAGGAAGTCTTGGCGCTCCGATCGAAGGTAAACGGTGTGGAACATCCGGAGACTATCTGGGCTTTGCACAACGTCGGGCTCTCTCGTCTCCTCTGCGGCGACGAACTGGAGGCGCTGAAGCTGGAAGAACAGGCACTGGCGCTTGGTCGAAAAGTAATCGGTCACAAACACCCCCGGACAATTGCCATCATGCATCGACTTGCGGAATGCTTAATCAATACTGGCCAACACGCCGCCGCGCTGGAACTGCAGAAAGAAATTTTGGCGTTGAGCCGCGAAGTAAGTGGGCCAAAGCACTCTGCCACCTCCTACGCCATGGAGAACCTCGCTTATTCTTACTACAACGCCGGCCGGACTGATGAGTCGCTGAGGTCCATGGAGGAAGCGTTGGAGATTTCCAGGGGAGCCCTCGGCCCAACACACCCTGAGACACTCGTGCAAATGGCCAGCCTCGTGAACCTCTACATTTCATGCGGCTCTATGGGTCGGGGACTGCCCTTGTTGACAGAAATCTCCTCGCGGCCGCCGGAGGGAACCATGCAGTCGCTGAGGGTCAGCGCACTTTTGGCATGGTACGACAAGCCGGTTGAGCATGTCGAGACTGCTCGCTCCGTGCTCGAATCGGCCCGAGATACTGTCGACCCTTCCACCGCCGACCGAGCGGCCAAGGGCTACTGCCTCGCGCCATCTTCCGATTCCCAACTACTGGAGTCCGCGCATATTCTCGCCCGCCGGGCCGTGGCTTTTGGCGAGAGAGCCGCCTACTTGCCATGGTATCAATTGGCTCTCGGCATGGCCGAATACCGGAGCGGATATTACTCAGCCACCGACGCGGCGCTCTTTGCTGCATGCAGCGGTGCAGCACAGGCAGGTTCCGACCGTTCAATCATTGAAGTCACCGCCTGGCTTTACCAAGCTATGAGCCTTCTTCGACAGGGTAGAGCACCCGAGGCTCGAGTGCGATTCGCCGAAGCGGAGGCGCGCATGAAGCCTATGCCCGTGGAGGGCCAGACGCTGAAGGAAAGCGCCGACCACGACGATCTGATCTGCTGGCTCGCCTACGAAGAGGCGCGGGCGCTGATCTTCCCGGAACTGCCGACACTGAAATGATGAGTTTTCCATGACGCCTCTCATCCTGGATGATACGGGCGATGGTGCTGAGGGATGGGGGCATCGTGGTCGGCGACATCGGGTGTCATTCCGCGCCGCGACATGAGTCGCTGGCGGAACTGGCCCCGGGCGGAGTGGAATTCGGATACGGCGTGATGGAAGCGTATCAGCGGCGCGGGCTGACCAAGGAAGCGTGCGAGGCGCTTATGGACTGGGCGCAGGAAGACTTGTTCTTCACCGAAGAGGTGAGTGATGTAGAGGCCCTCGTCTTTGAATCGTTCGTTCACGGCGTCGCGGGAATCCCAGAATGTTTCGTCGTTAGCGAGAGCTTCGATCGCCCGCAGTTGAATGATCGCGTCCACGTCCTGGGTGACGGCGGTTTCGGGCGGTGCGCCTTCGTAACCGAGCGCGATGGCGGCGCGGCCGTAGAGCACGAGGACGACTTCATGGTCCAGGCCCTCATCCAGGGCCAGCAGCAGGCGCTCGGGGTTGTTGAGGTTTGGGGCCATCAGGCGAGAGCCAGTGCCAGAAGGGGCCGAACCCAGCGTTTCTGCACGACGGTGGAGCGGCGATTGATGCCGGTCATTTCAATGAAGCGTGTGGGATGCGGCATGAGTCCGGCATCGCAGGTCACGTCGGAGAGGAGGTGCCGGAGGACAATCCAGAAAGGGTTGTCCGGTTCGATGACGTGGCCGCAATCCGCGATGTAGCGGATGATTTCCGCGCATTCCTCTCCCCGCGCGAGTGTCGCCAGATTCCCGGCATCCACATCCGGCGCGCTCAACATACACGCGCCCATGCGCTGCCGCAGCAGTGGAACCGGCTGATGAAATGCCAGCAGGGCCACGGCCAGCTCCGCGTTCGAGAAATCCGCCCGACTGACGGGCAGCGGCGCTTCGTCGCGCACCACGGAGTTCTGCGGATGGGTGTTGTAATATTCGCAGCCGCGCTGGATCGCCAGTTTCTCGAGGTCGTCGGGCGTCACCAGTCCAAGCCGCCGGGCCTTGACCAGCAGCGGCGAGAGATGTGGAGTGGTGCCGAGGCGGCGAGCGAGGGTGTCGGCGGGCATGGCGGGAGGCTACGGTTCAGCGCCGCGAGAGGCAACGAATGTTTCGCGGCCCATAAAAATGCCGGGCAAAAAGATGGCAAAAGTGCACGTACGCACAGTTTTTTCGCTCGACGGCGCTCCCGCCGGCGATCACGACGCCACCAACGACTCAGCCACCGCCGACCCTCACCGCGCTACGGACGCCTTCCCTGCTGCCCAGCACCGGTCGCCTACCTGGCCGCCTCCATTACCGTCGTCGCTGAAATCGAT
>JBJXFS010000364.1:0-30390 GCA_046155625.1 Verrucomicrobiales bacterium
GAATGAGCTGAGTTACATCACGGGCCGATCGAACAATGTCCTCTCTCAAATCACCGGACGAATCCCCTCGGCGGGATTTGCCATCACCACGCCCGGTCCACTGACCGTCAACGGCAGCACGGCCACCGTCGCCGGCAACGGATGGGTGAACATCCGCGGCATCCGCCTCGCCGGCGGCACGGCGCTCCTCCCCGTGACTTGGACCGGCAGTTCCACATGGCAAGTGGCCGCCCCCATCCCACCGGGGCCGAGCACGCTCACGCTCGAAGCAGTCAATTTTTCCGGCGCCGTCGTCGGCACCGCCAGTCTGTCAGTCAACAACACTACGCCCATTACGCCCGCTGCCGCCCATAATCTGGTCATCTCCGAACTCATGTATCATCCCGACGATCTCACCCCGGAAGAGGAGGCCGACGGCTTCACGGATCCCGATCAATTCGAATACCTGGAAGTCATGAACATCGGAGGCTCGCCGGTCAATCTGACGGGCGTCCGCTTCACCTCGGGCATCGACTACGACTTCGCCTCCGGCTCCACCCTTTCCCCCGGCGAACGCCTCATCATCGTTCGCGACCGCACCGCGTTTTTCGCGCGCCACCCCGAGGCGGCCGCCAGGCTCGCGCCGGGCGCCTTTCTCAACGTTACCGGTCTCAACAACAGTGGCGAAGGCCTGCTTCTCACCGACGCCCAAGGCGCCATCATCAAGTCATTCGCCTACGACGACGTCTTCCCCTGGCCGGCTTCCGCCGATGGCACGGGCCGCAGTCTGGTGCTCGTGGCCCCGGCCACGAATCCGGATCACGCGTTGCCCACGAACTGGCGCGCCAGCGTCGCCCCCGGCGGCACCCCGGGCGGCAGCGATGCCATCCCCTTCACCGGCATCCCATCCGCCGACGCTGACTGCGATGGCCTCACCGCGTTCGTCGAACACGCCATCGGAACCAGTGACTTGGTGCCCAATTCCGCCTCCCCCCAATCGGACGCCTCCCGCACCCGGTTCACCATCAATCCCGACGGGTATCTGGAGTTTTCCGCGACACGTAACCTCGCCGCCGACGAGGCCATCCTCGAAGCGCAATGGTCGACCGACCTCAACACCTGGGACGCCGCTTCCATGATCTTGGTCTCCGAATCCCCTGAAACCGCCGGCACCAGCACCCTCACCTGGCGGTCGCTCGCCCCCCTGCCCGCCCGCGCCTTCATCCGGCTCGATGTCCGAGCTCGATGAGGCGCTTCCACGCGGTCAAGCACCCGATCAGCATTCAGATCCACACGACGGCGATCGACTCAGGACCGACCCTCGGAAAAACCACCCCTCCTTTTTCGAGTTGACGAGGTGACGATTCCATGGTGATATCATAGTGATATTTATCCCAAACCCCGCAATTCCCTCACAAAGCATGAATGCGCAACCGACTGAATTCACAAACAACGAGCGATTAGCCGCCACGGTATCGGGTTGGCCGATGTTGTTGCTGACGCTGGCGATGCAGGTGGGGTCGGTGGCGATGGTGGTGCGGGCGATTATCGGGGCCAATCGCAACGAACCGTTTGGGCTGGTGCTGGTGGTTGGGCTGGTGATGTTTTTGATCGCGGTGTTGTGTTGGGGGGGATTTTTCACGCTGCAGCCGAACGAATCGCGGGTGTTGATTTTGTTTGGCGACTACAAGGGCACGGTGCGGCGCAGCGGTTTTCACTGGGTGAATCCGTTTTACTCGAAGCGCGCGCGGATTTCGCTGCGCATGCGCAACTTGAACAGCAAACAACTCAAAGTGAACGACAAGCGTGGCAATCCGATCGAGATAGCGGCGGTGGTGGTATGGACTGTGAGGGACACGGCGCAGGCGGCCTTTGACGTGGATGACTATGAAAACTACGTCGAGGTGCAGAGCGAGTCGGCGGTGCGCCATTTGGCAAGCAGCTATGCCTACGACCAGGGTGAGGACGACGAGATCACGCTGCGCGGGGGCGGGGACGAAGTGGCCAACGCGTTGACCCTGGAGCTTCAGGAGCGGCTCTCGCGGGCGGGGGTGCTGGTCGAGGAAGCCCGGATTACGCATTTGGCCTACGCTCCTGAAATCGCGCAGGCGATGCTCCGCCGGCAGCAGGCCGAGGCCATCATTGCGGCGCGCACCAAGATCGTGCATGGCGCGGTGAGCATGGTCGAAATGGCGCTCAGAGAGCTGAAGGAAAAGGAAGTGATCGAGTTCGACCACGAGCGCAAGGCGGCCATGGTGAGCAACCTGCTGGTCGTGCTGTGCGGCGAAACCGAGGTCAACCCGGTCATTAACACCGGAACGCTCTATCATTGATCGGGGTGGAACGACTCGCGCCTCCGACTCGCCGGCGTCGCCCATGAGTCTCGGCCTTCGAGTTCCGGCCCGATCGCGGCTCGCTTGATCCCGAGGATTTTATGATCGAGGACCCTCAACGATGGCGAACGGATCCCGAAAATCATTCCTCCTGCGCATCGACCCAAAACTCTGGGCCGAGCTGGAGGCGTGGGCTCATGACGACCTCCGCTCGGTCAACGGCCAAATCGAGTTTTTGCTGAAAACGGCCGTGAACCGGCGAAAGGCCCAACGCTCCGACCCCGGGGAAGAGCGGCCAGCCGGGGAGGCCGCTGCCAGTGAACCTGACTGATTGCCCCGATCAACGCCCAACTTCATCGCTTGGGCGGCCGGTCCTCCGGAGCGCCAGCCTCGAACCAAATTCAAGGAAAAACGGGCGGCCCGCGCTGGGGCCGGCCCTGGAGTTTGTTCATTTTTCGTGCTTTTGTATGAGCGGAACGAGGCTCCAAGCGAATGAGAGAAGGCGGCATGACGGTGGGACGCGACCTCCCGGGCGCGTAGGCGGTGACGGCGTGCCATCCGGGAATGGCCTCCCCTTCTCGAGCGAGGGTCGCGTCATTCAGGCCCGGAGAATTCTTACCAGTACCGCATTTTCCCACTTCGCTTTTTTTTGGCTAAAGGGCACTGCTTGAGAAGGCAAGAGGGAGCTTCTTTCACCACGCTCCCACCGCCTACGAGCCCGGGAGGTCTCGTCCCACCTCCAGCCATAAAAGCGGGCCGAAACCTGCTCTCACACAATGCCAGTTTTTCTGATTCAAGGCGCGGAAATCATTGTTTCAAATTCTTGTAACCAACATGTTATGTATCAGTCAGATTTCTTGACACTTGCGCCCCTCTCACAGTAGACCATTCACCCCGAGATCAAGAATTGATCTGTTCAGAGTGTCTCATTCCGCTTCTCCTCGCCACCCGCCGACCGCCGACAGGGGCCCGCCGACTGCCGGCCTCCGGCCCCAGACGGCGCTTGCGGGGAGGAGGAAGGTGGTTAGGGTACCCGATCCCAAAGCCTGCGCCGTGACGGCCCTTGATTCACAAGTCCTTGTTTTGAACCGGCTTTGGCAACCGGTGAACACCTGCACGGCCCGGCGGGCCGTCACTCTCGTATTTCTCGGGCACGCACATATTGTGCATCGGGACGAAGAGAACAATTACTCGACGCACGATGCCAGTTCGTGGCTGAGCGTGGCCCAGGAGGACCACCGGCAGAAGGCGCAGCCGAAGCTGCGATCGGCGCGGCATGCGTTTGTGGTGCCGGAGATCATTGTGCTGTCGATTTACGACCGGCTGCCGAAAACGGAGGTCAAGTTCACCCGCCACAACGTGTTTGTCCGGGACGGGCACACCTGCCAGTACTGCAACCGGATATTCGACCCCCGGGATCTGAACCTCGATCACGTCATTCCCCGGGACAAGGGAGGACGGACGACGTGGGAAAACGTGGTCGCCTCCTGCATCCGCTGCAACTCAAAGAAGGCGAACAAGCTGCCGCATGAGGCGCGGATGTTTCCGCGCACCCAGCCGCGCCCCCCGCGGTGGCGGCCATTTCACAGCAACGTCCGCCACGGGTCGACGCGCTCGAGTTGGCGCGACTTCATCGAAGTCAGCGACGGCAAGGTCGAGATCTCAGCCTAGGCGTTCCCGGCCGAGCGATATCGAGGGTGAGCGGGGCGTAGGGCCGGGCTTGTCATTCCGGCTCAGTGTTTTATGCGGCCTCCGAAGACCGCGCGGTCGCCGAGTTCTTCCTCGATGCGGAGGAGCTGGTTGTATTTGGCGATGCGGTCCGAGCGGCTGAGCGAGCCGGTTTTGATCTGGCCGCAATTGGTGGCGACGGCGAGGTCGGCGATGGTGGCGTCCTCGGTTTCTCCGGACCGGTGGCTGAGCACCGAGGTATAGCCGTGCCGGTGAGCCAACTCCACCGCGTCGAGCGTCTCGGTCAGGCTGCCGATCTGGTTGACTTTGACCAGGATGGAATTGCCCACGCCCTGGTCGATCCCCTTTTGCAGGAAGGCCACGTTGGTCACGAACAGGTCGTCTCCGACCAGCTGGGTCTTCTGGCCGAGCTTGTCGGTGAGCACCTTCCAACCGGCCCAGTCGTTTTCGGCGCAGCCGTCCTCAATGCTAATGATCGGATATTTCTTCTGCAGCTTGGCGTAGTAGTCGACTAATTCTGCGGCAGATTTCACCGAGCCGTCGGACTTCTTGAACACATAGGCGTTCTTCTTCTTGTCGTAAAATTCGGACGACGCGACATCCAGGGCGATGAAGATGTCCTCACCGAGAGTGTAGCCGGCCTTTTCCACGGCGGTGGCGATGACCCCGAGGGCGTCGTCGGCGGATTTCAAGGTGGGGGCAAATCCGCCTTCATCGCCGACCGCCGTGCTCAGGCCGCGGTCGTGGAGCACCTTTTTCAGTGAATGAAAAACCTCCGCGCCATAACGCAGCGCTTCCCGAAAAGTTGGTGCCCCCTTGGGCATGATCATGAATTCCTGAAAATCGATGGGCGCATCCGAGTGGGCGCCTCCGTTGATGATGTTCATCATCGGCACGGGCAGGACCTTCGCGTTCGGGCCCCCAAGATACGCGTACAGCGGCTGTTCCAACTGGGCCGCGGCCGCTTTGGCCACGGCCAGCGAGACGCCCAGGATGGCGTTGGCGCCGAGCTTCCCTTTGTTCGCGGTGCCGTCCAACTGCGCCATAATGTGGTCAATCTGCGTCTGCTGGCACGCGTCATGCCCTTCGAGCTCCGGCGCAATGACGTCGTTGACCGCGGCCACGGCCTTCAGCACTCCCTTTCCGAGGTAGCGCTTCTTGTCGCCATCACGCAACTCCCACGCCTCGTGTTCGCCCGTACTCGCACCCGATGGCACGGCGGCCCGACCAAGGGCCCCGCCTTCGAGCCTTACATCGACTTCAACGGTGGGATTGCCGCGCGAGTCGATGACTTCGCGCCCAGTGATTTCAAGAATGGTAGTCGGCATGGATGTGGTCTGCGTGGGTGAAAAATGGGGAAGGCAGACAAAGCACGCCCCGCGCACCCCAGCAACCAGGGAAACCAGCCCGCCTCAAAATTGCGCGGTCTATTACCGCGCTGCCTTGGGAGTGGCCAGCGGCGGCCCTTCCATCGGTAAGGGGTAAGGGGATTGGTTCCCCGCTCCTCCGACCTCCGACCTCCGACCTCCGACCTCCGACCTCACTCCGTCGGCTTCACTTCGAGGCCGAGTTTCTTCAGTTTGGGCCAGATGACGATGCGGCAGTACGGATTGCGTGAGCCATTCTGATTAAAATAGTTTTGATGATAACCCTCGGCGGGGTAAAAGACATCGGCTTTGGTGATTTCGGTGACGATCGGGTCCTTGAAATCCGGCTGGTGTTTCTTTTTCGACTCCTCGGCCTGCTTTTTCTGCTCCTGGGATTGATAAAAGATGCCGCTGCGATACTGGGTGCCGACGTCATGGCCCTGGCGGTTGAGCGTGGTTGGGTCGTGGGAGGCCCAGAATACTTCGAGAAGCTTCTCAAAGCTCACGACTTTGGGATCGAAGGTGATCTGGACGGCTTCGGCGTGACCGGTGGTGCCGGCGCACACTTCGTCATACGTGGGGTTTTTGACCTGACCTCCGATGTATCCGGAAACCACCTTTTCGACTCCCTTGATGCGCTGAAAGACGGCTTCGGTGCACCAAAAACACCCGTTGGCCAGGGTGGCGGTCTGTTGGGTTTCTGTCATGGGTGGATGGGTGACGGGTGGACCAACCGGTTTCTTGGGGGAGTCGGGGGCCCCTGGCTCGGCACCGCAGGCAAGCAGAGGAACGGCGAGGGCGGCAAGAAGGGCAAGATGGTGGAAGTGCATGGGAAACCGAGCGTTGATTCTGACTTTCAGCTTAGCCGGGGCTCGCCGGGCGTCAAACTGGCGGCCGGTTGGTCGGCGGTCGGCTGGTTGGCTGGTTGGCGGCCGAACGGCGGAGGTTGTGGGTCGTTTCACTTCACCTCGCGATAGCCATCGGTATTTTGGTCGAACAGAGTGTCGGGCAGAGGGGCATTTTCCTTCAGGTTAGTGAACAGGCTGGCGATCCTCGACCCGTCGCGCAGCCAGACCTCGATTCCCTGCACTCGCGACGATTCGGATTCCACGATAAAAACCAACCGCTGCACCGCCACCGCCAGCGCGTTCTCGCGCAGGTGTGTCGTGATGCGCCAAGCCCCGTCCTCATCACGCTCGACCCGGTCCAGTTTGAATCGGCTTTCGAAGCTCTCGTACGACCGAGGAAACCCGGCATCGAGCAGGGAGAGCGCCCCGCCTTTACTCCCGGCTTCTTCCACCGTGAACGAGCGCACGGTTTTCGCCTCGGGCTCGATGACCCGAATGGCCGACCCCGCGGCCGGCCGCAAGGCGATGGTCTTCGGCGGATCGCCCAATTGCCAGCGAAGCGCGCCGTCCGATCGAAACCAGACACGCCCGGGCGCGACGAGTGGCCGGTTCAAGGCGCGCAGGTATCTCTCCTGCTTGAAATCAGCTTCCACGCTTTTCAGTGTCCGCGCGCGCTCGACCCACTGGCGCACCGGCGTGTCGTCTGGGGCCGCCCCCCTCAATGGGGGAGCCAGTATCCCACCGACCAAGGCACTGCAAAACGTGCGTCGCTGCATCAAGGCAGTCTACACACTCCCAATCACCGCTCAAGCCGGCCTTGCTTTTCTGCTGGCGTTGCCGGCCCATCGGCATCTACTTCAGCATTCATGAAGATAGGACTCATTGGATGCGGCAAAATGGGCACGGCTCTGGTGCGCGGGATTCTCGCGAAAAAATTGTGCCGCCCCACCGACATTATCGCCCGCGACGCCATGCCAAAGGCCGTCGAGGCCTTTCGCAAAGTTGTTCCCGGCTGCAAAGTCGCCAAGAACGGACTTGAGGTGGCGGATGCCGCGGATGTCGTGCTCCTCTGCGTGAAACCCGCCGACACGGTGCCGGTCATGGCCGCCTTGGCGCCGGGCAAAAGCGCTCCCCTCCTCATCTCCATCGCCGCCGGCGTCAAACTCGAATCCCTCGAGCGCGCCGCCGGCCCGCGCCACCGCGTCGTCCGCGTCATGCCGAACACCCCGGCCATGGTCGGCCAAGGGGCCTCGGCCTATGCCCCAGGCCAGCGCGCCACCGCCAAGGACACCGCCATGACCGAAAAACTCCTCGGCGCCGTCGGTACCGTAGTGCGCGTATCGGAAAAACACCTCGACGCCGTGACCGGCCTCAGCGGCAGCGGGCCGGCTTATATTTACACCGTCATCGAAGCCATGGCCGACGGCGCCGTGCTCGCCGGTTTGCCTCGAGAGATCGCCATGCAGTTGGCCACCCAGACTGTCATCGGCGCCGCGGAAATGGTCGTCGCCACTGGCCTGCATCCGGCCGTGCTGCGCGACATGGTGACCAGCCCGGGCGGGACCACCATCGTCGGCCTGGCCGTCCTGGAAAAACACGGACTCCGATCGGCTCTCATGGAAGCGGTTCGCTCCGCCGCCGCCCGCAGCATCGAAATTGGGAAGTAACCGGACGGCCGCTCCGCCTTCCGGTCTGGCCCCACGCGGGTACAGTCGCAGGCCGCCATCGCATACCGCAGGCTGCTCCCGGTTTTCCCATTCCCTCGGGAGTCTCCACGCATGCCGATTTTCACCACGACCGACTGGGCTCTCGCGCTGATCGCGGCGGTCTTCTGCGGCGTGGGCAAGTCCGGCCTGGCCGGCCTCGGCATGCTCAACGTGCTCATCATGGCGCGGCTCATTCCGGGCACTGGTTCCAGTGGCGTGGTACTCCCCATGCTCATTGCCGCCGATGTGCTCGCGGTATCGGTTTTCGGCCCGCGCAACGTCGACTGGCGCGCCATCGCCCGCCTCCTCCCCGCCATCCTTTGCGGTGTCGTCTTGGGCTGGCAGGCGCTCGGATGGCTCGACCACCGCCCACCCAAAACCTTCGGTGCGCTCATCGGCTGGATCGTGCTCGCCATGGTGACGGTCCAACTTCTGCGCCAGCAACTGCCGGCCCTTGACCGTCATCTGCCGCATTCCCGCCTCTTCGGCGCGTTTGTCGGGCTGCTCGTCGGCGTGACCACCATGATCGCCAATGCCGCCGGACCCATCAGCGTGATCTATTTTCTCATTCTCGGCTTCGCCAAACGAGAGTTCATCGCCACCATGGCGTGGCTCTTCCTCATCGTGAACATCTTCAAAATCCCCTTCAGCGCGCACCAGGGGCTCATCACGACCGACACGCTGCGGTTCAACGCCCTGCTCCTCCCGTTCATCGCCGCCGGATTCTTCCTCGGCCGCTGGGCCGTCGCCAAAATCCCCCAAAAACCCTTCGAACACGCCGTGCTCGCCCTCACCGTGCTCTCGGCAATGCGATTGATCTTGGGCTGAACGCCACCATTTCTCTAGTGTGCCGATGCCCGACTCCGCCTACCAAAAACTCCGAATTCGAATGCGCGAAGCGGCCCTGCTCCGTTCGTCCGCGCACGTTCTCAGCTGGGACCAGGAAACGCATCTGCCAGCCAATGGAGTCAGCTGGCGAGCCACCCAACTGGGCGTGCTGAGCCGACATGTTCACGAGCTGGTGACCTCCCCCGAGATCGGAGATTGGTTGGCGCAGGCGGAAGCGGAGTCGCTACCGGTGGACCCCACGATGTACGCAAAGGGGGAGGACCACTTCACCCCCGACGATGCGGCAACCATGGCCACCAATCTGCGCGGTTGGCGTCGCGCCTACGATCGGGCGACCAAGCTCCCCGTCGAGTTGGTCGAGGAATGGAGCCGCATGACATCGATCGCCCAGACGATTTGGGCTGAAGCACGCCGGAAATCTGACTTTTCCCACTTCCAAAACCTGTTGGGACACTTGGTCCAGCTCGCCCGCCGCCGGGCCGATGCCTGGGGCTGGCAGGACTGCCGGTATGATGCCCTGCTCGAGGAATACGAACCCGGGGCGCGGTCCACCGAAATCGCCGCACTCTTCGGCGAACTGGGACCGCAACTCAGCACCCTGCTCGCGCCCGCCGCGGAAAATGCCGCGCGCCTCCCCCGCGACGTCCTCGCCAGCCACTATCCAATCCCGGCGCAGCAGGCGTTCAATCGCGAGGTGGCCGAGGCGGTCGGGTTCGACTTTTCCAGCGGCCGACTCGACACTACCACCCATCCATTTTGCACGGGTCTCGGGCCCGGCGACACGCGGTTGACCACGCGTTACGACGAGGCTGACTTCACGTCTTCGCTTTACGGCGTGCTGCACGAAGTCGGCCACGGCCTCTACGATCAGGGTTTGGACCCCATTGAATGGGGGCATCCCGCGGGCGACGCGTGCAGCCTCGGCATCCACGAAAGCCAGTCGCGGCTCTGGGAAAACCACGTCGGGGGGAGCCGCGCCTTCTGGCGACATTGGTTCCCGCGTGCCGTTCAGCATTTTCCTCACCTGGGGAAACTGGATCCTGACGCGGTCGCCGCCGCCGTCGCTCGCGTGGAACCGAGTTTCATTCGGGTTGAGGCCGACGAAGTTACCTACGACCTTCACATCATCGTGCGCTTCGAGATCGAGCGCGCTCTCATCGCCGGCGATCTTGCGGTGGCCGACGTGCCGGGCGCGTGGAACGAGCGGTTCCGCACCCTGCTCGGGCTCGAGGTGCCGGACGACGCCCGCGGTTGCCTGCAAGACGTGCACTGGAGCTGCGGACTGTTCGGTTACTTCGCCACCTACACGTTGGGAAATTTGAATGCCGCCCAGCTCATGCACCACGCCCGCCGCACCGTGCCCGGACTGGATGATGCTCTGGCGGCCGGAAAATATGCTCCACTGCTCGTTTGGCTCCGCCAAAAGATTCATTGGCAGGGTCAGCGGTTTGACGCACCGGACTTGATGCGGCAGGCCACCGGCGAACCCACGCAAACGCGCTATTTTCTCGACCACTTGCGGGGCAAATTCCTGTAGTCTGAGCTGCGCGGCCTCGCACCGATGCCGCGGCGCTTTTCCAACGTCCTTTGCCGCCGCCTCGTATGTCCGATGTTCATCCCTCGCGACCGATCACCTCCGCCCTGGGCGGGATGCTCCTCGGTCTGGCCATCGCGGCAGCCGGCGCTGTTTTCGTGTGGCTCATGTGGGCATCATTCCAGCGCGCCCGAGTCATGGACGCCTGGACCGCCGTGCCTTGCCTCATCCTGGAATCGCGGCTCACCGAGGAAATCCTCAACCCCAACACACCCGTCAATTACGTCCCTCTTGTCCGCTACCGGTACGAAGCCGGCGGTCGAACCCACGAGTCGACCCGCCTCCGCCGCATCGAGACCAAGTCGTCACGCCGCCAAAAAATGGAGACTCTGATTGCCCCGTTCCCCGCGGGATCGGAAACCACCGCCTGGGTCAACTCAGCCGATCCCGCCGATGCCGTGCTCGTCCGCGACAAGCGCACGGCCATTTACAGCATCTGGTTTCCCGCCCTTTTTGTCGTCGGCGGCCTGGGGATTGCGCTCAGTTCGCTTGTTCGCGGTCTCACGGCCCGAAAAGGATCTCCATGACCACCCGTCTTCGTCTCATCGCCGCCGCCGCGCTGGCCGTCTTGGTCAATCCGTCGGTCGCCGCCGTCGAGCCCTCCTCCCACGATATCGTTGTTTACGGCGGCACCAGTGCCGGCGTCATCGCCGCGGTTCAGGCGGACCGCATGGGCAAAAGCGTCGCCCTCATCGAACCAACTCGCCACCTGGGCGGGCTGACTTCCGCCGGCTTGGGCATGACCGACACGGGCAAACCGGAAGTCATCGGCGGATTGGCCCGCGAGTTTTACCGGCGCATCAAAAACCACTACGAACAAGACAGCGCCTGGAAGTGGGAAGCGCGACGTGAATTCAAGTGGTGGAACCCATCGAGCGACGCGCTCTGGCGATTTGAACCCGCCGTGGCCGAGGCCGTCTTTCGGGCGCTGCTCGCCGAGACCAAAGTCACCGTCGTGGAAGGAGAGCGCCTCGATCTCAAGCAGTGGGGCGCTCGCACCGGCACCACCCTCACCGAGATCCGCATGGATAGCGGGCGCGTTTTCCGCGGACGACAATTCATCGACGCCACCTACGAAGGCGACCTCATGGCCAAGGCGGGCGTCAGCTACCACGTCGGTCGCGAGGCCAATGCCGTCTACCGCGAAACACTCAACGGAGTCCAGGTCGCTCAGGCCACCAAACACCAGTTCCTCCTCGACATCGATCCGTGGCGCACACCCGGCGACCCGAAGAGCGGCCTCCTGCCGACCATTCACCCTGACAGGCCCGGGACCGACGGCGACGGCGATCATCGGATCCAAGCGTATTGCTTTCGCCTCTGCCTGACCGACGTGCCCGAAAACCGACGACCCTGGGAAAAACCATCAAACTATGACCCCCTGCGCTACGAAATCCTCCGGCGCTACCTGGCCGCCGGCTGGCCGTGGAAGGAAATGTGGCGCGGGCACCATTTGATGCCGAACCGCAAAACCGACACGAACAACAGCGGCGGGTTCAGCAGCGACCACATCGGCGCCAATTACGCGTACCCGGAGAGCGACTACACCACCCGTGCCGCCATCGTGAAGGACCATGAAGATTACCAAAAAGGGTTCTGGTTTTTCCTCGCCACTGACCCGGGCGTTCCCGAAGAGGTGCGCGCCGACGTCAATCGCTGGGGACTGCCCAAAGATGAATTCCAGGCCACCGGGGGCTGGCCGCACGCCCTCTACATCCGCGAAGCCCGCCGCATGATCTCCGATCACGTCCACACCGAAATGGATTGCCAACGCTCCCGCGATACACCCCAGCCCGTCGGCATGGGCAGCTACGCCATCGATTCCCACAATACCCAGCGCTACGTCGACAACCACGGCTTCGTCCGCAACGAGGGCGATGTCCAAGTCCCCCTCACCGCCCCCTACCCCATCTCGTATCTCTCCATCCGCCCCCGCGCCAGCGAATGTACGAACCTCCTCGTCCCCGTCTGCTGCGCCGCCTCGCACATCGGCTACGGATCCATCCGCATGGAACCAGTCTTCATGATCCTCGGCCAATCCGCCGCCACCGCCGCCTCCCTCGCCCTCGACGCCGGCTCCCCCGTCCAAGCCATCCCCTACCCCAAACTCCGCCAACACCTCATCGCCGATGGGCAAATACTCGATTGGTCCGCGCGCGGGGGAAGTCAGTGAGGGCAGGAGGACACGGCACTGTTTCACCGAGAGCGGCCGGCTCGATGAACTGGCCATCATGGATCGCCCTATCAGCGATGCCGATGGGCACGGCTTGTTTTACGCCGGTAATAGGTTAATTTCGTCGCTTCACCATGCGGGAATCGATTGGCTGGCTATGCATCGTCTTTGCCGCGGACCTCGGGGCTCGCGAGATCGATTTCGTCCGCGATGTGCGGCCGATTTTCCAGGCGCGCTGTTACGAGTGTCACGGGCCCGAAACACAGAAGTCCGGCTTGCGACTGGACGTGCGCCAAGCCGCGCTGACAGGCGGCGAGTTCCATGCGCCGAACATCGTGCCGGGAAATCCTGATGGCAGCAATCTGGTTCGTTTTGTCCGCGGGGACGACCCGGATGTGCGCATGCCCGCGAAAGGGGAGCCGCTTTCGCCGGACGAGATCGAAACGTTGGCGGCGTGGGTCGAACAGGGTGCCCGATGGCCGGACGGCGTGGATGCGGCCCGTCTGGAGGACAGGGCGGATCATTGGTCGTTCAAGCCGCTGGCTCCTTTTGACGCCCGCCGCTCGATCGACGGGTTCATCGCGGAGCGACTCGCCGAAAACGGATTGAGCATGGCACCGCCGGCCGATCGGCTGACATGGCTGCGCCGGGTCACTTTTGGTCTGACCGGCTTGCCGCCGACGATGGACGAGGTGACGGCGTTTTTGGATGACACGAGTCAGGACGCCTACCAGCGCGTCGTTGACCGGGTGCTGGCCTCGCCCCGGTACGGCGAGCGCTGGGCTCAACATTGGTTGGACGCGATCCGCTATGCGGATACCGACGGATTTGAGGTGAACACACCAAGGCCCAACGCCTGGCCCTATCGGGATTACGTCATCGCCGCGCTGAATGCCGACACGCCCTATGACCGATTCATTCGGGAACAGCTCGCCGGCGATCAACTTGGTGTCGATGCCGCCACCGGATTTCTCGTCACGGCGGCCCGCCTCCTGCCCGGTCAAATCGGGGCAGATCCGGCCTCCATGCGGCTGGCGCGGCAGGACGAACTGGGGGAAATCGTCATCAACACGAGCGAAGCCCTGCTCGGGCTGACCGTCGCCTGCGCGCGCTGTCACAACCACAAATTCGACGCCATTTCCGCCCGCGATTACTATACTTTTCAGGCGTTTTTCGCGGGAGTGACCTACGGCGATCGGGAAATCGCTTCACCCGAGAAGGAGGTGAAGCGTCAGGAAGCGCTCCGGCTGGAAGAACGGGTCCGCCAGTTGGATCGTGAGTTGGCGAGATTCGTTCCCGCGGCAGGTTCCGGTGTCAAGCGCCCGCCCGTGAGTCCGGCGATGAACGTCGAGCGATTTGCGCCGGTCAAAGCGCGGCGTGTGCGGTTCACGATTCTGGCGACCAATCAACTCGAGGCCTGCCTGGATGAACTTGAAGTGTTTGACGACCGCGGATGCAACGTGGCCGCGGCGGCGGCCGGAACTTCCTGGAAGGTGTCCGGCAGCCATGTCGCGGCCGACCGCCACCAGCCCGAGTTCATCAATGACGGACTCTACGGGAATTCGCGCAGTTGGATGTGCAGTGACACCCAAGGCTGGGTGATGCTTGAGTTCCCGTCTGAATACACGATTGAGTGGATCGTCTGGGGACGGGATCGCGAGGGGAAATTCACCGATCGGTTGGCCACCGAGTATCGCATTGAAGTGGCGGACGCTTCGGACGCTTCGGACGCTTGGCGCACGGTGGCGGATTCCAGCGATCGAAGTCGGGGCGACACACCACCGACCGATCCGCTCGCGGGTCTGGCCGACGACCAAAGAGATCAGGCCGAGGCCCTGCAGGCCGAGCGATCGTCACTGGCAAAACAGGTCGAGTCGCTCCGAGCCGTACCTCAAGTCTTTGGCGGCCTCTTTGGCCCACCCGAACCGATGCACCGGTTGAATCGCGGCGACCCCGAGCAGCCTCAGGAAGAAGTGGCTCCGGCCGTCTTTGCCGCCCTCGGCTCCGTCCGCCTGCCCATGGAGGCGCCCGACCCCGACCGCCGGCTCGCCTTGGCCGATTGGATCGCGAGTCCAGACAACCCGCTCACGGCGCGCGTCATGGTGAATCGCCTGTGGCAAGGTCATTTCGGTATCGGGTTGGTCGAGAGTTCCAACGACTTTGGGCGAGCGGGCACCCCGCCCTCCCATCCGGCCCTGCTCGACTGGCTGGCGGCCGAGTTCATTCGCTCCGGGTGGTCGATTAAACACATGCACCGGCTCATCACGCTGTCACTCACCTATCGGCAGTCGGCACGATTGGATCCCGTGGCCCAGGCCAAAGACGCCGACGGTCGCTGGCTCTGGCGGTTTCCCTCGAAGCGCCTCGAAGCCGAGGCAATGCGCGACTCCATCCTGGCGGTCACCGGACAGCTCAACTTGAAGATGGGCGGTCCGGGATTCGACTTGTTCGAGTCGCGCGGAGGACTCAGTGGGTTTCCCCCCATTGAAGCGTTTTCCGGGGACGGTCTGCGACGGATGGTTTACGCGCACAAAATTCGCATGGAACCCGATGCCGTCTTCGGCGCGTTCGACTGCCCGGATGCCGGGCAAAGCGTCGCCCGTCGACGCCAATCGACCACTCCGGTCCAGGCGCTGAACCTTTTCAACAGCCGGTTCGTGATCGACCAGGCGGAAGCCCTGGCCACCCGGGTCCGCGCCAGCGCCGGAGAGGACGCGGCGTCCCAGATCGATCTCATGTATCGACTTGCCTACGGGCGCCGGCCGGAAGCCCGCGAGGCCGAGGAAATGGCCGCGGCGCTGCGCGAGCACGGACTGCCCGTCCTTTGCCGGGCCCTCCTCAACAGCAACGAATTTCTCTTCATCCCATGAGCGCGCATTCCGAACTCCTTTCGTCCTCCGGCCGCCGCCTCCTCGACCGGCGTCGCTTCCTGGCCGACAGCGTATCAGCGTTAGGATCCATCTCGCTGGCCAGCCTGCTCGGCGGCGATGAATTGCTGGCGGGATCCGGGCTGCGCATCGACCCGGCGCGGCCGTATGCCCCGCGTCAACCCCATCATCCCGCCAAGGCGAAAAACGTGCTCGTCATCTTCTGTGCCGGCGCGGTCAGCCAGTTGGAAACGTGGGACTACAAACCCGAGTTGATCCGGCGCGACGGGACTCCCTTGGCCGGCGGGCCCGCCGTGACATTTCAGGGACCGGCCGGCAACTTGGCGCGGCCGCAGTATGAATTCCGCCCGCGCGGTCAGACGGGAAAAATGGTTTCCGATTTGATCCCGCATCTGGCCGGATTGACCGACGAGATCGCATTCGTCCATTCCCTCACGAGCAAGACCAATACCCACGGCCCGGCTGAAAATTTTCTGTCGACGGGATTCGTGCAGGACGGTTTTCCGAGCATGGGCGGGTGGGTAAGTTACGCCTTGGGCAGTGAAAACCAGGAACTACCGGCCTTCGTCTCCATCCTCGATCCCCGAGGCATCCCGCAAGCCAGCGCCAACAATTGGGGGCCCGGGTTTCTGCCGGCGGAGTTTCAAGGCACTCCGATGAGCGCGTCCAAGCCCATCAGGCATCTGGTGCCGCCGCCGGAAGTCACGCCGACTTCCGACCGCGCCGCCCGCTCGATCCTCCAACGGCTGAACGCCTTCCACCTCGAACGCCACCCCGGCGACGCCGCCTTGGCCGCCCGCATCGCGAGCTATGAGCTCGCCGCCCGCATGCAGCTCAGCGTGCCGGCAATCAGCGACCTCAGCACCGAGCCCGCTCACATTCTCCGCAGTTACGGCGCGGACGATGCCGCCAATCCCCTCAAGGCCGCCTTCGCCAAAAACTGCATCCTCGCCCGCCGCCTGATCGAAAAAGGCGTGCGCTTCGTCCAGCTGTTCAATGGCGCGTACGCGAGTGCCGGAGAACTCAACTGGGACGGCCACAGCAAACTGAAGGAACAATACGACCGGCATGCCGCCATCCTCGACCAGCCGGCCGCCGCCCTCATTCGCGACCTGCGTCAACGCGGCCTGCTCGAGGAAACCCTGGTCGTCTGGTGCACCGAGTTCGGGCGCATGCCGTTCTTCCAAAAGGGCGCCCTCGGCCGCGACCACAACCCCGACGGCTTCACCTGCTGGATGACCGGCGCCGGTGTCAAACCAGGCGTCAGCCACGGCGTCACCGACGCCCTGGGACAAAAGGCCATTCAAGACATCCATCCCCTCTACGACTTCAACGCCACCATCCTCCACCTCCTCGGCCTCGATCACGAAAAACTCACCTTCTACCACAACGGCCTCGATCGCCGCCTCACCAACGTCGAGGGCCATGTCATCCGTGACATCCTGGCGTAATCCGAAGATCTGGGCGCGACGTGTGCCTCATACCGCACCCAGGCTACGGCTGGCCTCGGACTGGAGCGCAACGTCGGCGCCTAAGGGATCACTACCAAGGCTGCGGAACCGCCGACCACTCGCGCGGCGAGGATGTCGCCGTCAAAGGTAGCGAAGGCTATACGCAGGCGCGCCGCCAGACCCAGGAGGTAAACATCACTCAATTGCCTCGGGGTGATCCCGGACAGGGAATGAAAGGCACCTGGATCGTCAATGCTCACCGTGTCGGCCGCAAATCGATGGCAGGGCAGGCCACGGATCACGCGTAACTCATGGAGTGCGGCCGCCGGGGAAACCCGGCCCGCCTGGCTAAGAGGGGTGCCCATAAATACGCAGAAAGCCGTTCTCCGCGAGGGGACAAGTCACCAGTTCCGCACCCTTCTGGGCGTCCAACCACTGACGGGCTCGCCAGTGATGCTCATGCCGCGTGTCCACCCGAGCGATCAGTACGTTCACATCCAGCAAAAAGGCCATGGCTCAAACCCCCTCAGCCTCACGCAACTCATTGATAAAAGTCTCTTTAACCGCTTGGTCGCCTCCCAGCTCGCGGTGCCACACCGGCCATCCACTTTCATCCACCACAAACCGCCGGTGAGGTACCTCCGTTTCCCGCACCCGCAATTCCCGCTCCAGCGCCCGCGTGAATAACGTCTTCAGCGTGATTCGATTCTTCAACGCCATGGCTTTGGCCTCCGCCAACAAATGATCCGGAAGCTCCAAGGTGGTTTTCATATGGGCCATAATATGGGTGTATGGGTGTGCGTTAAGCTGCCAACTCCCATTGCCTAGAATAACGGTGGAAACCACGATTTTCACAAACCGACACGAATGATCAGCGGGTCCGGTAGAATCACCCCCTCACGCGCCACGACGGATTTCTCCACGGGTGTAAAGCCGTGTTTCACTGGGAGGGTTAACAAAGCCGACCTCCGACCTCCGACCTCCGACTGCTGACCTCCGACCTCCGACCTCCGACTGCTGACCTCCGACCTCCGACCTCCGACCTCCGACCTCCGACCTCACCATCCGCTTTCCCATCGATAATTGAATCTCCCGTTGGGGGCGGCGTCGCCGGCGTCGAGCCAGGAGGTGATGTCGTCGTTTTCGGGCATGTGGTCGGCCCATTTGAAGTCGAAGTGAGGGCCGGATTTGACGTGAGGATTGATGAGGGTGGCGGGGATGGCGAGATGGAGTTCGGCGCCATCGGATCGGAGCGGGACGCGACCGATGGCATCCCACCGCCAACCCTCGACGTGACGCTGGACGACGGCGTGGCCGTCTTGGGGCGGGGTGCGGTTGACGATGATGTCGTAGCCATTCCAGCCGGTGCGGGGATTGCCGTCGGCATCGAGGAGCAGCCACATCCAACCGGGATCGCCGGCGGGGGACAACGCCTCGCGGGTACGGACGTAAAAGAACCGGGTACCACCGTGGGCGGCGACTTTGGCGAGCACGATGTCGTTGCGACCGGAAGTATTGGTGTAGCGCGTGTGATTGGCGTAGCCCGGGTGGTCGCGGTGCGCGGTGTCGCCAACGTCGTCAGGGAATGCGGGTGACACGTCGTCCCATTGGGTGAAGGGGCCGGAGATTTCGATTGATTTCGAGGTCGGTCGTTCAGGCAGTGGGGGCGTTCCTTTGTACTGTCGGATGGCGGCGGCGAATTGGTAATAATAAGCGTCGCCATGGCCTCCCTTCATGGGTTCGATGTCGCGGCTGTGTTCGTGGTCGAACTGGTCGACGAACATGACGGGTTCGCGAACGCCGTTGAATTCGGCGAAGCGGCCGGCGATCCATTCGTTCCAACCAGTGATGAACAACGCCCGCGGGTCTTCGCGGCGCGCGTGGTCAAATTGTTCCGCGACATTGAGACCGAGCGCTACGGCATTGGGACGCCGGTCCCGCGCCCCTCGGTGAAAGCTGCGTCCGTGCGCGCCGGCCGATTCGCTCATCGATCCGAGGCGGCCGCTGACGGCGTTTTGGGCCACGCCCACCGACATCTGTTCCTTTTCGCCCTTGGAATTTCGAAAGACGTGCTGCGGGTGCACCTCCAGCCAGCTCCACATGTCGGGTGCCGTCGGCCCGCGGAAATAGTCGGGTTGAGGCGCGCGGAACGTAAAGAACGCGCGGATTTCATCGACGAGCGGATCGGCGAATTCGACCCGCAGACTGCGGCCGCCCGCGACTCGCGCGCCATTCTCAAGTGCGTCCCCGCCCATCGCGGTGGTGGTCGGGTGCGACCACCATCCGACACGACCCGCCCCATCGGACATCACCAGCACGTACCGGCCTGGGGGCATCGGACGCGGGCAGACCAGCCGCACCCAGTCGTTGTCGGCGATGCGTTCGAATCGCCCGCAGGCGACGACTTCACCCGAAGGGGCATCGCGTTTTAGCTTGAGGCTCAAAGCCCCATCGGTCGTATGCCACGTCGGCACACGCGCAGCCACCGTTGTCCACTCGCGATCGACCACGAACGATTGGCCGAGCGATTGGCCGGCGCGGAGCTCCGTCGGCTGCGCGTCGAAGTCCGCGGTCGCGGCGGCTGGTTGGAGCCGCGCGGGATCGGCCAGGATGAGCGGCTTTCCCTCCCAAACGAACCACAGATCGCGGAAGTGGCCGGGTTCGTACAACTCCCGCCAGAGTTCACGCACCACCTTGGCCGGCTGCCAAAAAGGACAGAGAAAGGCCACTTGCGGCGTGCGTCCGCCGTCCGCCCGCACCGTGCTCCACGTGCGCAAGAGCGCGGTGTATTGTTCACGATACGTCAGTTGATTAGTCACGTCGAAAACCACCGTGTCGACCCCGGCATCGCTGAGCATTTGGGCGTGTTTGCGGAGGACATATGGATCATCCGTGTTGTAATACCCGAAGATCGATTCGCCCCAATGGTGCGGGGCATGCAGCGGCCCCCACAACGGGCTGTCCGGTTTTCCCATAGCCTCGGGATCCTGCGCCAAGATCTTCGTCACATCCCAAGGACCACCCGCCTGCGCATGCGGCCCGAGCCATAGGAAATAAAACATCGCCACCGTGCGATCAGCCCGCGGCCGCCCGGTCTCCACCGAGAGAGGGAGCGAGCGCCCCAGGCCGTCCGTCGCCGGCCATGGGACCGGCGGCATGTCGCCACGTGTTGGCGGCAGCGCTGCCAACACGATCATGAACAGCAAAACCCATCGCATCTCGCAATAGAGGGCTGGAAATGGGAGTTCGCCTCCCCAGTCCGCACCTGAGGAAATGCCCGGGATGATTGGCGGGGGGGCAGTTGCGGAATGTGGGGGCTAGGGACAGAAGGGACTAAAGGGACAGAAGGGACTTCATTGAGGAAGGAGGGATGACCATATCTTATTTCTACCGTGCATACTGCACCCAAATGGCACCCGCCACGGCCACCAGGCAAAAGAGCGCGAAAATCACCTCCGGGCGCCGCCAATGCCACTGCCGCCAGCCGAGCCAGGTGAACCGACACGCCAAGAGCGCTGCGCCACAGGCGATCTTGAGCGCATAGAGCCAGAGCGGCACTCGCCCCTGGTGTCCCGCTTCCAGCCAGTCGGAAATGCCGAAGACCACGAACGTTACGACCGCCCCCCACAGGGCCAGCCGTTGCTGCCGCGTGGCCGGTCTGACGCGGCTGACGAGAAACACGGCCACGCCAACCCAGAGGACGCCTTCCAGCAGATTGAAATTCCGGTACCAATCGATAGCCGCCGTCATGCCGGGTCTTTACTGGGGCTTCGGCGGCAGCATCACGCCAGTCGGCAGGCCCCCCCGCAACTGGATGAGAAAGGCCGAGGCCAGCGGCACATCTGAGCAGTCGGCCGTGCCGCCGCCCACGCGGCGCCAGCCTGTCCCGAGCAATCCGCCACCAGACCAAAAATACTGACTGTACAACCCTTTGCCGTCGGGATTCCAGATCATCGCGCCCCAGCCGGTTTCACCGCCTTGCAGCCCGGGGGCTTCGTGCAACCGGGAACGGGCGAGCGTGAGCGGCTCGATCGTCCCGCGGCTGACCGGATTGAAGCCGGGCGTCAATGGAATGAGCCGCGGCGTGCTCGCAGCCTGCCCGACAAAATCGATCGTGAGCGGCTGCGGCCCCCTCCGTTGAATGAACATGCCTTTCCACGGGGCAATCGGCGTTTGGCTCATATCCCTGAATCCCATTCCCACTCCGCGCCAGCCGATCCCGGCGAGTCCTCCAAGGCTATGAAAAACCCTCAGGTAGCCGCCGTTTTCCTGAGGAATCCAAATTAGGTCGGCAGTGGTGGTTGTCCCGCCATAGAGCCCCCAGTATTCAATGAGCGAGTCGGGGGTCGGGGTCGCACGCACTTCGTACCTGGCCCCGGCCAGTTCCATGCCGCTGAGGTCGCGATCGGCTGTGAAGTAGGACTCAAAGAACCGCACGATCTGCAGGCCGAGTCCGGTGTAGGGACCATCGACAATGGTCAGGGTGAGTGGCACATTGGCGTTGAAAGCGCTGGTAAATGTGGCGTCGCCGTCAAGGAGGGTTGCGCCGTTGACTTGATCGATCGTTCCCGTCGCGCCGATCGGCGGCAGCACCAGCGGGCTGAAGAGAGTGAACGTCGAGGCATTGTTCGCCGCGGGGTCGATCTGCACCGAATGCGTCACGGCCGGCTCCGCCGGTGTCTCCTCGCCGTGGCCAGAGCCCGCCAACACAAGACCTGAGATGAATCCAAGTCGAAGGAGAAGGGACGCATTCATGGAGGTTGTCAGTGAGGGGCCAGGACCGCCCGCCCGTGAGGGCGGGAAACAGGGTCTTGTTAATCTACTTCCATCTCATTCGGAACCAAAGCGGAATCTTGCCAGCACACTGCCACGTTTTGCGTGCCTTTTCGGCGGAGCGACACTCCACGCAAAGGAGAGGGAGGCATTCAGGTGGGACGCGACCTCCCGGGCGCGTAGGCGGTGAAGGCGTACCATCAGGGAATGGTCTCCACTTCTCGAGGGACGGTCGTGGCATTAGCCTAGAGGATGTGGCCAATGAATATTTTTTCCGCGTTCGTTTTTCCTCGCTTTGGGAACCCCTTGAGAAGGCGACGAGGTGTTTTCCCTTACCACGCTCCCACCGCCTACGAGCCCGGGAGGTCTCGTCCCACCTCGATCCTCAAGCACTGGCCGGAACAAATCTTGGAATGGCTTCGGTTGGTTCTCTTCAATGCGCTGCGATGACCACTGACAGGCCTGCCTATGCCCAGGATCATCCGCGCCAGCGCGCGCGGAAAGCCCTTGCACCAATTCCCTCCTACCCCTCCGCGGCAGCCTCGATGGCGGCGAGCATGCGATCGAGGCGGGTGGCGAAGTCTTCGGTGCTGAGGAGGCTTGAGATGCCGTCGGCCCAGAGGGGAAAAGCCATGGGGGAAAGCCGTTCGCACGGTTGGAGGATGAGTGATTTCCGCTGGAGCGTGTCCAGCGTGTGCTGGAGCCGGGTGATTTCGAGCTGCCGTTCGAGTACCTCGCGCTGGGCTTGAGCGAGGAGCAGGTTGTCCGGGTCGTACTTGGCGAAGACATCGTAGAGCAGGCCGCTGGAGACTTGCAGGGCGCGGGTGGGTTTCGGGTTTCCGGGAAACCCTTGGAGGACGAGGCCGGCCACGCGGGCGACCTCGCGGAATTGGTGGCGGCCGAGTTCGGCGGTATTCAGGCACCCGAAGAGGTCGTCGAGCAGGTGGTCGGGCGAGAGCAGAATGCGCCACTCGTCGGCATCGAAGTCCATGGCGGACGCGGAGTGCAATTCGCAGCCATAGTCATTGGGCGTGACCTGGATGCTCCGCGCGGTGTCTCGGGCCATGCGGTAGGCGACGAGCATTCCGATGCCCTCGTTGACCAAGCGTCCGGCAAATGGATACAGATACACATGATGACCGTCGCGCGTTCGGGTGGTTTCGATCAGCAGTTCGTCGGGCGCCGGCAGGACCGACCAGCGCTGCTGGAGCCGCAGGATCGGGGCGACGCAGCGCAGCTCGGGGTCGGACGGCGCGAACCTCGCAGGCCTTGCCTCAGAGCCATCGCCACGTCGGCGGAACTCGAGGAGCTTGAGGCCGACGGCTTCCGCGAGCTCCGTGCTGAGCGGGCTTTTGCCGCCCTGCCAACTCGGGATTTGACCACGGGCGTTCTTGCGGGTGGCGGGACGGACGGTGGCGGTGAGTCCGTGATGGCGGACGAGTTCAAGGCGCTTTCCCCCGAAGATGAACAACTGACCCGGCTTCAGCCGCGAAATGAACCATTCCTCGACGGACCCCAGCCGGCGTCCATTGGCGAGGCGCAGCGAAACCGCAGTGTCGCTCACGATGGTACCGATGCTGAGCCGGTGCAGCCGCGCCACGCGCGGGTCGAGCACGCGGTACTGTCCGTCCGTGTCGATAACCACTTTTTGGTACTGCGGGTAGGCGTGCAATGATCCGCCGGTCGTGATGAACGTGAGCAACCATTGCCACTCGCGGTCGGGCAAGTCGCTGTAGGCGTGCGTCGACCTGACTTCCGCGAGCATCGCCTCCGGAAAAAATCCACCGCCCACCGCCACCGTGACCAAATGCTGCAGCAGGACGTCAAGCGCTAATCGCAGCGGGCGGCGCGCTTCGATCTTGCCGGCGTCCAAGGCGTCCCGCGCCGCCGCGAATTCCACGAGTTCAAAGGCGTTGGTCGGCACTCCGAGAATCCGGCTGATGGCGCCCGGCCGGTGGCCGCTGCGACCGGCGCGCTGGAGCAGCCGGGCGATCCCCTTTGGGCTGCCGAGTTGCATGACTTGTTCGACCGGCGAGAAGTCCACTCCGAGATCCAGACTGCTCGTGCAGACGACGCATTTGACCGTGCCGTCGCGGAGGCGCTGCTCGACCGCTTCGCGCGTTTCGCGTTCAAGCGATCCGTGATGCATGGCGAGCACCGGCTCCCAATCGGGCCGGGCGTCGAGCAATTCCTGAAACCAGATTTCCGTCTGGCTGCGAGTGTTGGTGAAAAGCAAGGTGGTCTCGGCCGCCTCGATGCGCCGCACCACCTCGCCCAGCATCCGCGTCCCGAGGTGTCCCGACCACGGAAAGTGTTCCATGGTCGGCGGCAGCAGTGTTTCGATCGCGACCGGCTTCTCCGCTTGCGAGTGCATGATCGTGCCGTCTCGATGTCCCGGCCCAAGCAGCACCTCCAGCGCTTGCTCCAAATTCCCAATGGTGGCGCTCAGCCCCCACGTGCGCAGCCGTGGCGCCAATTGCCGCAGCCGGGCCAGGCACAGCTCGGTTTGCACACCGCGCTTGCTTCCCATCAGCTCGTGCCACTCATCGCACACGACGCATGCGAGATCGCCAAAGCGATTCCGGGCATCGTCATGGCTGAGCATCAGGCTCAGGCTCTCCGGCGTGGTCACAAGGCCAAATGGATAACCGCGCTGGCGCAACTTCGCCCGCACGCTGGTCGTGGTGTCGCCGGTGCGTGAGGCGACTGTCCACGGCCGGCCCAGGTCGGCCAGCGGCTCCTGCAACGAGCGCACCGTGTCGGCGGCCAGCGCCCGCAATGGCGTGATCCAGAGAACGCGCAAGGCGTCGGGCGCCTCCCAATTTTCCATGACTGGCCCCAGCCAAGCCGCCAGGGTTTTTCCCAGCCCGGTGGGCGCGTGGATCAACCCACTCCGTCCGGCCGCGTGCGCCGCCCACGCCTCACGTTGAAACGCCATGGGCGTCCACCCCCGGTCGGCAAACCAGGTTTCCACGGCGGCGGCGGCGGCGGACATGGGTGAAGAATCGGAGTGGTCGATGGATCGATCGAGGTCATAGTTGGCCTCCGATCGGGTCACCCGACACCTGACTCCCATGGACCGCACCTGGAAGATTCTTCTTATCCTTTGCGCCGCCTACGGCCCGGCGCTCTTGCTGATGCATTACGCGACCTGGACCGTCGGTCGGTTGGTCTTGGGCCACTGGCCGAGGCCGTCGCTGGACGATCCGGCAGGCATTCCCGGCCTGTGGGTGCCCTATTTTGTTACGCTGCTATTCACGATGGGACTTCCGGTGGCCGCCGTCCTTCCGATTGCGCGTGCCGGCGTCGCGGCGCTCAACCGGGAGCCCGGGGCGGCACGCTGGGTGCCGGTCGCGCTCGTTTCCACAATCCTCCTGGTGGCGAGCGTGCTTCTTCTCCGCTGGGATCCGAACCAGGTGGCGACGTGGTTCGCGGATTGAGCCGGCCCCGACCGGACATCGCCCCGGCGGATTATTGCACGGTCGTAAGGCAATGTTTCTCTGGAAGTGGCGGGCTGCGACCGCCATGGAAACGAACACGCTTTGCTTCCGCTTGCGACCGTTCTGGGGCAAAAGCATGAGTCGGTACGGCGGCCGCAGCCCGCCACTCCCAGCCGCGCGATTCTCTATTGATGGCAGCGATCATCCCCAAGTAGCTTTGCGCCATGACCCAGGATGAAATCACCCGCCTCGAGCGCCCGTCTTCCGGTCTGCTCACGCTGTATATTCTGCGGGCAGTGCTGACTGGGCCGGGCGTCATCTTGGTCCTGCCGATGTTGCTCTGCCGGTATTGGACATTGAGATATCGGTTTGACGACGACGGCATCCACGCCCGCTGGGGCGTCCTCTTTCGCCGCGAGATCAACCTCTCATACGCCCGCATCCAGGACCTTCACCTGACTTCTGGCCTGCTCCAGCGATGGCTCGGGTTGGCCGATGTCCAGGTGCAGACGGCCTCGGGCAGCGCCACCCCCGAGCTCATCATCGAGGGGTTCAAGAATCACGAGGCCATCCGGGATTTCCTCTACTCGCGCATGCGCGGGACAAAGACGGGTAAACACTCCGCCACGCGTCCGACGGCGACAACCGGCGACAGCGTGTCAGGTCTCGATTCGCCGGACCCGGTGGCGGTCAACTTGGCGGTCAGCCTGCGCGAAGTGGCGGCGGCGTTGCGCGCCACGCGGGACTCCCTCGATCGTCTGAAACCCTCCGCCGCCCCCAGCCTCCCTTCGCTATGACCATCCCGCCACCCGTGGCCGATGCCTTTTCACGGCTGCTGCGCCTGCCGCCACCGCCCTCGCCTCCCCCGGGTGATGAAGACAGCGCCCTGGTCTTTCGCGCGTCGCGAAAATACCTCACATATCGAACCGCGGCTTGGGGCGTGACCGCCGGCTTGCTGCTCTTGCCACTGAGCGGAATTGCGCTCATCCTTTGGAATGTGAGCTCGGGCGACGCGACCAAGGACGCCACCATCCGGGCGTTGGCGTTGACCGTACTTGGATTCGCGGTGCTCCAACTCGCCGTGTCCTACGCGTTGCTGCGCATCGATTACGCGTGGCGTTGGTACGTGGTCACGGACCGGAGCCTGCGCGTCCGCGAAGGTGTCCTGCATGTCAGGGAAATGACAGTCACTTTCGCCAACATCCAAAACCTCTCGATCGAGCAGGGACCGTTGCAGCGGATCTTCGGCATCTCCGATCTGAGAGTCGACACCGCGGGCGGCGGCGGTTCGGCTGCCCACGCGGCGGCCGGTCACGGCAAACCAGGCCCGAATCTCCATAGCGCCTGCCTGCGCGGATTGGACAATCCGGACACCGTCCGCGGCGCCATCCAGCAGCGGCTGCGCGGGCGCACTGATGCCGGTCTTGGCGACCCGGAGGATGCGGTCGCCGCAGATGCTTTGCATCCCCTCGAGTGGTCGCCGGACCTGATCTGGGCCGCATCCGAGATGCTGGCCGAAGCCAAGGCTTTGGCCGCGGCGGCGTCCGATTTGGCCGAGGCGCACGGCCGGGGCTCACGCCCTACTTCACCCACTCACACCGCTCCGACCCCCATCCCCACCCCATGACGACGCTCAACCTAGCTGCCAGTTTCCCGTTATTGCCGAAACGATGGAGACGTGATCGATCACGGCCCGCCACCGTCGGGCTCGCGCTCTGCCTGGCCGTGGGGTCGCTCGCCGCGACAATCCAGGCTCAAACGATCGACACGTTTCCGGGCTTCGAGCGTGCCCGCGTGTGCGACGGCCTGACCGGTGCCACCGCGCTCGCGCCGCTTCCCGACGGCCGTATCCTCATCGCCGAACAAACCGGTGCGCTGCGGCTAGTCAAAGACGGCCAACTTATCGCCACGCCGGTCCTCACGCTTCCCACCGACAGTTATTGGGAACGCGGTGTCCTCGGCCTCGCTCTCGATCCCGGGTTTCCGAAATCACCGCACATCTATGTCCACTGGACCGCCGCCGACCCGGGACCGCACACGCGAATCAGCCGGTTCACCCTGAACGGCGACACCATCGACCCCGCCAGCGAACAAATCCTGTTTCAAGGCGACAACCAAAAGGAACTGCGCTCGCCCGTTCCCGCCGGTCACCAGGGCGGCGGCATCGCCATCGGTCCGGACGGGTGCCTGTACGCGGCCATCGGCGACATGACCGCGCAGCTGCCGGCCCAGCGACTTGAATCATTGTTAGGCAAAATAATCCGGATCCGGCTCGACGGCACCGTCCCGGAGGACAATCCGTTTTTTGGCCAGACGACGGGCAAGCACCGCGCGATCTGGGCGCTCGGCCTGCGCAACCCGTGGACACTAGCGTTTCATCCGGTCAATGGGCGACTCTTCGCGAACGACATCGGCCAGGCGTCATACGAGGAAGTCAACGAGATCGTCGCCGGCGCCAATTACGGCTGGCCCGAGGCCGAAGGCCGGGTGGAGTTGGACAAGTTTCGCGACCCGATCCTCGATTACGGCCGGAAAATCGGCGCCTCGCTGGGCGGCGGGTGTTTCTACCACGCGCCAGCCGACGCCGCCCATGCTTTTCCCGCCGAATGGGAAGGCCGATACATCGTCATGGACTTCATGGCCGGCTGGCTCGCCTGGATCGACGAATCCGCCACCCCGCGCCCCCAGCTCAAACTCATCGCCCGTAAACTCGCCAAGCCCGTCGCCGTCGCCGTGGCACCCGACGGCGCCGTGCTCGTCCTCGAGCGCAATACTTGGCTGAAAGACGAGAAATTCCGCCCGGGGCTCGGGTGGTTGACGCGGCTTTACCCGAGTGCCAAGGGGCCTGGCGCTTCCGTGACCGCGGCGGCCACGCCCCCCGCACCGGCCGCCAGCGGTGCCTCGCACCGGTGGCCCGCGCGATGGAAGGCCGCCGACTTCGAAAAAGACAGCATCCCGTATCAAGTCTCCGTCGAACCATGGCGGCCCGGCGTCACGTTCGAACGCCGCGTCCTCCTGCCCGCAGGAGCCAAGCTTGCCCCCACGCCGGACGGCGAAGAATTCGTCCTGCCGGCCGGCATGCTCGTCATCACGCACGCCCTCGTCGAGGGGCGACGCATTCAGACGACACTCGTTCGCGTTCAGACGTCCGCACCCCATCACGCCGCCGTCTACCGGTGGCTGCCCGACGGCCAGGACGCCACGTTGGTCACGGCTCCCGTGACCGACACCGTGGCCAGCGTGCCGTGGATCTTCCCCGAACCAACCGACCAGCTTTCCGTGCCGGTCGTCGTGCCGGGCTTCGACTGCGACCTGCGACCGGCCAACTTCCACCCAGCCTCCCCACTCGCCACCCGGGTCGCCGGCCCCACCCGTAAAAACCGCCTCGTCGCTCTCGACCACCCCAAGGCCAGCGCCGAGGACAAAATCCGCTCTTTCCTCGACGTCAATTGCGCCGCCTGCCACCGCCCCGGCGGCATCGGCCGCGGTCTGTACGACGCCCGCGCCGCCACCCCGCTCGCCCAACAACAAGTCGTCAATGGTCCGCTCCTCTCGGGCGACCTCGGCATCCCCGGCGCCAAAGTCGTCGTCCCCGGCCACCCGGAAAAATCCATGCTCTACCTCCGCCTGAAAAAACCCCCCGGCGACCCGCTGCGCATGCCGCCCGCCTGCGCCTCCCCAGCCACCCCACCCATCATGCCCCTGCTGGAAGCTTGGATCAGGCAGATGAAGTGAGGGAGGAAGGGGCCTAAGGGACTTCAAGGGACGAAAAGGACGAAAAGGACGGAAGGGACTCAAGCGAGGTGATGGCGCGGCCCTCACTTCCCTCTTCATCCTTCATCCTTACTCCTTACCCGCCGCGCGCGGCGCGATTGAATCGCAATTGACGGCGTGGTGGAGGCGGTCTAAGTGGCCCTCCGCCGTTTTTTGGGACGCGGAACGGCTCGATTATTGCTTTGGCGTCCCGCAGCCACCTTATTTCAACGTATCACACTTATGGCCATCAAAGTCGGCATTAACGGATTTGGGCGCATTGGGCGCCTGGTATTTCGCGCCATCTGTGACCAAGGACTCCTTGGCAAGGAGATCGACGTGGTCGCCGTCAATGACCTGGTTCCGGCTGACAATCTGGCCTACTTGGTGAAGTACGACTCGACGCAGGGTCGGGCCAAGGAGGAGGTGTACTCGAAGAAATCCACCCCCGACGTGGCCGAGGATGACGTTCTAGTTGTCGACGGTCATGAGATCAAGTGTCTGGCGATCAAAGAAGGCCCGACGGCGCTGCCGTGGAAGGCGCTGGGGGTCGACATAGTTATTGAGTCGACCGGTTTATTTACGGAAGGCGAGAAGGCCAAGGGGCACCTGACGGCCGGCGCGAAGAAGGTCATCATTTCCGCTCCCGGGAAGAACGAGGACATCACGGTCGTGGTGGGCGTGAACCACGAGAAGTACGATCCGGCGGCGCATCACATCATCTCGAACGCCAGTTGCACGACCAACTGCCTGGCTCCGGTGGTGCATGTGCTGCTTAAAGAGGGATTGGGTGTCGAGGAAGGACTGATGACTACCGTCCACAGCTACACCGCCACCCAAAAGACCGTCGATGGCCCGAGCAAGAAGGATTGGAAAGGAGGGCGCAGTGCCGCCATCAACATCATCCCATCCACGACGGGCGCCGCCAAGGCAGTGGGTCTCGCAATCCCCGAGGTGAAAGGGAAGTTGACCGGCATGTCGTTTCGCGTCCCCACGCCGACCGTCTCGGTGGTCGATCTCACCGTGAAAACGACCAAGGCTACGTCCTACAAGGAGATTTGCGCCGCCATGAAAAAGGCGAGCGAAACCTACCTCAAAGGGATTCTCGCGTACACCGAGGACGAAGTGGTCTCGACCGACTTCATCCACGACCCCCATAGCTCAATTTTTGACGCCGGATCGGGCATCGAGCTCAACGACCATTTCTTCAAGCTGGTCAGTTGGTACGACAACGAGTGGGGCTACAGCAACCGCTGCGTCGACCTCGTGAAGTTCATTGCCGGAAAAGGGTTTTAGGTGGGAGCGTGGTGAAGGCCGATCCTCCTTCGTTTGGCGTGTCGTTCCGCCGGCAAAATGCGAAAAATGGGCACACTCCAGCGCTGGGGCTGCTCCCCAGCCCATGGAAACCAGCCAAATTCCTCCATTGCCCCACCGACCTCCGACCTCCGACCTCCGACCTCCGACCTCCGACCTCCGACCTCCGACCTCCGACCGAAAAACCTCAGGGTCGGCGGGGTCTTGGGGTGGTAATGAATGGAGCGCGGAGG
>JBJXFS010000368.1:0-3247 GCA_046155625.1 Verrucomicrobiales bacterium
TGCGTGGCGTCGTCTCAAGCGTGCGCAAGCAGGGCCGCGCGATGTTGGAGAGCCTCAAGGAACTCATCCTCTCGCCGGCCAAGCTCGGCGAATCGCTCGCCACCGCAAAAGGGACCTGAGTAGTTACGTTAACTTAAACATTGTTCCTGATAACGGCAGTCCAGACAGCGACGGCGATGGCGTGGATGATGGCTACGATCCCTTTCCGGCGAACCCGTACGAAAGTGTGGACACTGACGGCGACGGCATCGGCAACAATGCCGATCCCGACGACGACAATGACGGCGTGTTGGACGCTGACGATGCCTTCCCGCTCGATCCGACCAGGTCAGCCCACCCAGCCCCCGATGAGGTGATGGTTGACCTTGGCACGCTTGGGGGAGGCTGGACCGGCGCTGCCAGCATCAATGCATCCGGTCAGGTGGTCGGCATCTCGGAGACGATCGACAGCCAGATCCTTCATGCCTTCATTTGGGATGCGGCGGGCGGGATGTCCGATTTAGGGACGCTAATTGGAGTCGGCGGCTATAGTTCGGCCAATGCGATCAATGACTTTGGCCAGGTCACCGGCGTGTTCGAGGCAGGCATGGCTGATGTGTGGGTCGAACCCGATGAAGTAACTCCGGGACATTACGAGTCCCGTCCGTACCATCATGCCTTTGTCTGGGATCCGGTCCATGGCATGCAGGATTTGGGGACGCTGGGAGGGACTCATAGCTTTGCTTTCGCCATCAATAACGCCGGACAGGTGGTGGGGCAGTCCTATATTGCGGGTGATACGGAAACCCACGCCTTCATTTGGAGTGCCGCCGGCGGCATGCAGGATCTGGGAACACTCGGTGGTGGTTCGAGCGCCGCTCAGGGCATCAACAACATCGGACAGGTCGTCGGACTTTCCGATCTGCCTGGCAGCAGCCTTTTTCAGGGGACTGCCCATGCCTTCATTTGGGACGCATTGAGCGGAATGCGGGATCTGGGAACGCTGGAGTTTGGTCTCGGGGGCAGAACCACGAGCAGCGCGACGGGAATCAATTCAAATGGCCAGGTGATCGGATGGTCAGCCACCTATGGCCCTCCGGATCCTCCGAGAACAACCGTTGGAGATCAACTCGCGTCGAACGCCTTCATTTGGGAATCGACCCAGGGAATGAGGGGGGTCGGCGCGACTTCTCCTGGTGTTTATTTCAAGTTGGCATACGCGATCAACTCGGCGGGCCAGGTGGTCGGTTTCAATAGTGGGCCTGTGGTGGACCAGGCGTTCGTGTGGGATGCAAGCAATGGACTGATCGAATTGGGCACATTGGGCGGGGGTTCAAGTTATGCGACGGGAATCAATGATTCCGGGCAAGTGGTTGGCAGTTCGCAGACAGCGGTCGGCTCGTCCTTCCACGCTTTCATTGTTTCGCTCCCGCCGGCGTCTACGCCCCTGTTTGCGAACCTCAGTCCGGCATCCGCTCCATCCGGGAGTGGAGAATTGGAATTGACTATCAATGGCGCGGGATTTGCAGCGGGGACGGTTGTTCTTTGGAACGATCAGGAACTGGTTCCATCCTCCCGAACGGCAACGCAGATGCAGGTGACCGTCCCTGCCGCATTGCTTCAGACCAGTGCCGATCTGGAGACCGTCGCCATCCGGGTGAAGGCTCCCACCGGACAAGTTTCGAATTCAAAGGCCTTCACTCTCCTGCACAATGCCGGAAATGTCGCGGCGGTGCAGAGCGCGATCGTCACGGCCGGGGAGCAAGTCAGCGTTTCGATCCCTCCCGCATCCGAGACGGACGGCGGCATCAGCGCATCTTTGACCCATACCGGACACGGAGCTGCCTCAGTAAGCATCGCCGTTTATGATGAAGACCCATCTCCCGAGGGCGCCAGCTTCGAAGTCGCCGGCTCATTTGTGGACGTGAACGTAGGCGGAGCGGCGCCTGGGGATACGATGGCCACGTTTTTCTATTACTCTGGCGACGCGACGGGAGTGGTGCTCAGATTCTACAACCAGGCATCGGGCTTGTGGGAAGACGTTACGCCGGTCTTCAATAACACCGCGCAAAGCCGTTTCGAGGTTCTGTTCGACGCCAACAGTCATCCGAAAATCACTGAACTCACGGGAACATTCTTTGCGGCTGCCATTCTTGACCAGGAGCCCCCGGTCATTGCTTGCCCCAATATCACCGTGCCTTGCAGCGTCGAGCCGCTGGTGGCGGTATCTTATCCGCCGCCAACGTCGCTGTCCGACAACATCGATTCGCCGTCAGAGATCGACCTTGTTTACTCCATTGCTTCCGGCTCCGGCTTTCCGGTTGGTGTAACGACGGTGACCTGCACGGCTACAGACGGGAGCGGCAATACGGCGAGCAGCACCTTCACGGTTACGCGCCAGCCCCTGGGCTTCACCGGATTCCTTGCACCGCTCGGAGGGTCCGACGGAAGTGGCGGCAGTTCCGATAGTCCTCTGCGCACTTTCAAATCCGGCAGCACCATCCCCGTGAAGTTCACCGCGACCTGCGATGGCGCGCCTGTCCTCACCGGCGTGCACAGGCTCCAGGTTGTGAAGTTCAGCAGTTCCACGCTGGCTGGCACGCCCATTGACGCCAGTCCACAGGATGCGGCGACCACCGGAAATGCATTTCGTCTCGCCGATGGGGTTTGGCACTTCAATCTGGATACCAAAGGAACAGGTGTCACGACCGGCATCTGGGAAGTCCGCTGCACGATGTCTGACGGGAGCAGGCACAGTTGCTGGATTCAGGTGAAGTAACCAGCGGCGCCTGGCGGCCAGGAAATTTGGCTGTAATCGCCCGGGTTCTTTCCCTCCTAATGGGGCCTAATGGGGAGGAATTGTAAACTCACATGATAGCCAGCTCCGCCGCGCATCCTCCCGACAACGGGCACAAGTGTCCGAAATGTGATACCGAACTGCGCGACGACGTGCTCGGCGGACAGTGCCCGCTGGTGCATGTTGAGAGTTATGCGCGGCTCCGATGCGGCGTCGGACGTTTCCGGGTCGCACCCCAACCCCGGCCCTGAGGCTCAATGAAACCCGGTCTCCAAGAGGAAATTCCTAGCAATGGTATGCCCTGAGTGTCGCCAGTCTAGAAAGTGGGTGTCTGCGATTCCGCGCACCTGGACCTCCGTCCCCGGCAAATTCTACCAGGTCGAAAACTCCACCACCCTTGAAGCCGCCACCTGGCAACCCGTCGGCCCGACCATACTCGCCTCCGCCAGCTCTTCGTTCGCCAACATCGAC